>NZ_JBEOTZ010000006.1:130537-332756 GCF_040303825.1 Streptomyces sp. NPDC094143 | reverse complement strand
CTGAGGCACCGAACCGACTTCCCCCCACAGCCCTGAGGGCGTGGGAGGTACCCACCGCGGTGGCCGCGCCCCGGCCCCGCCGCCCTTCACGCCGTCTGGTCCGGCTGTTGTGGTGAGGTTCGGTCCGGCTGTTCGTCCAGTCCGGTCACCGTCCCGCCGTCCGGTCCGGCCGTCGTGGTGCCGTCCGGCCCCGTTGTCGTCCGGCGTCCGGACCCGCCGTCGGGGTGCCGGTCAGCGCGGTGCGGTCGGGATCGTCGTCTCCGTCCGCTGGCCGGGCAGCTCCGCGGCCAGTCGCTCCGCCACCCGCGCCCGGTGGTCCCGGGCCCTCGCGCACAGCGCCCGTACGGCCTGGTTGAAGCGCTCCTGCGACGACGGCTCGGCCGGACCCAGCAGGCGCAGCTTCAACACGGCTCGCGCTTCGGCCAGTTCGTCCTTCTCCGGGTGGCGCACCGTCTCCAGCAGGCCCGGCACCCCGGCCGCGTCCGGCGTCAGCACGGTCGCCGCCGCCACCGTCGGGAACGCCGAGCGGAAGGCGTCCTCGGACAGCCCGCTGGTGTTGGCCACCGCGTACGGCTTCTCGCTGGCCAGGAACTCGCTGATCACGCTGGACACATCACTGATCAGCAGGTCGGCCGCGTTGAAGCAGGAGTACAGCCCGGGCCGGGCGTCCGTGATGACCTGGTGCTCGCCCTCCGGCAGCGAAGCCCAGTAGGCCTCCTCCCAGGCGGCGGTCGCCCGGGCCACCGCCTCCGCCCGGCCGGGCTCCGGCGCCGACTGCACCAGCATGCGCTCCACCGTGTCGGCCCCGGGCCGGAAGTCGGACGTGGTGAGCCGGTCCAGCTCGGCGGTGCGGCGCGCCAGTTCCGCCCCGGCCGGGGGACGCGGCACCGCCCGCTCCCGGTTCGCCGCCCGGATCAGCTCCCGGATGCGCAGGTCGGCCGCGCCCGCCCGCGGGTCCACCGACCCGGTCAGCGGATGCGGCTTGTACAGCACCCGCACGCCCGGTTCGGCGAGCAGCGCCCGCACCAGGTTCTCGCCGGCCGCGATCACCGAGGTGTTGCCGGGGTTGCCGTCCCAGCCCTCCCAGGTCGGCGCGTACAGGACGGTCGTGCACGCCCCGGCCGGCGGACCCGCGTAGGGCAGCACCCCGTCCAGCTGCGGGCGGCCCGTCTCCACCACGTCCTTGTCCTCGACACCCACCTCGGCCAGTGCGTACCGCTCGCGCGCGGCGGGACCGGCCACCCACACCTCGTCGTACGCCTTCGCGTACGGGTTGCACGAGGACAGCTTGTCGCTCTCGCCGTGGTTGACGAAGGTGTGCTTGATCGTGGGGATGCGCAGCACCTGGGAGGTCTTGCCGGAGTTCGCGGGGTGGATGAGGACCTGGAGCGTGGAGTGCTCAAGACGCATCAGCGTGGACACCTTCGGCAGACACACGATCGGGATGTCCGTCGCCGCGATCTTCTGCACCATGAACCGCTCGCGCAGCACGATGACCGGCCGGCCGTCCAGCTTCGCCAGCGGCTCCAGCCACATGTTCGCCTGGTAGGCCGAGGAGGCGCCGCCGGAGAAGTACAGGCCGACCGTCGGCCGGTAGGAGGACAGCCACGCGTCGAACCACTCCAGTACCCGCTGCTCGTCGGCCGGCCGGCGCCCCGGCAGCAGCCGCAGCAGCAGCGCGCCCAGCCCGGTCAGGGCCAGCAGCAGGGACAGCGCGATGCCCGCGGCCGCGTGGACCGGCCGGTCGCCCGCCGCGCCGGCCAGCAGTCCGGCCGTCGCCGGCAGGCCGAACACCAGCAGCCGCAGGCCGGGGCGGCGCAGCAGCACGGCCGGGGCCGGGGACAGCCGCAGCGCCGAGGCGTCGATGTTGCGGGTCACCACCGGCAGCGTGCGGGTGTGGCGCACCAGCACGGAGACCGCCTGGATCGCGCAGTGCAGCGCGTAGAACGCGAGCAGCCCGCCCACCAGCGGCGCGTACACCGTCTCCCGGTCCTGCTCGCCGAGCCGCAGCAGCGCCACGACCAGCAGCAGGTCCCGCAGGACGTGGCGCACGGTGATGTCGGCGTGCGACTTGGCGAACAGCGCCAGCACACCGCGCTGCCAGCGGTACAGGACGCCCTCGACGGCCAGGGACACGAGGGTCGCCGCGAGCAGCAGCGGGACGTCGGGCAGCAGCGCCGCGACCGCCTGGGCGGCGAACGCGGCGGCCAGGACGACGGTGACCAGCCCCTTCAGAAGGGCCGGCGGGCGGGGAAGAGGTACGGGCACTGCGGTCACTCCCAGAGCGTCGGTTCGGCGCGAGGTCGGCCGTCCGGGTTAACGCGCGGCTACCTCCGGACGACACGCGCGTGTCCTCGGGCCGGGAAGGGGTACGCGCCCCGCCGCGCCGTCGGACCGTAGCGGAATAATCCGTTCCTGTCGTGGGGCGGACCGCGAGCGAGACGTCCGCGCTCCTGTGACCCCGTCCGCACCGTCCGTAGCGTGGACCGGCTCCGCGTCCTGCCCGCGCGTCCCGTAGATTGCCTGGTGAGGGACTGGAGCGCAGCGAGGGGACGGGCGGCGACGTGGCAGGGGCAAGGCAGGCCGTGGGCGAGGCCCGCAGGATCGTCGTCAAGGTCGGGTCCTCCTCGCTGACCACCGCCTCGGGCGGCCTGGACGCGGACCGCGTGGACGCGCTGGTCGACGTGCTCGCCAAGGTGCGCAGCGGCGGGGAACGCGAGATCGTCCTGGTCTCCTCGGGCGCCATCGCCGCCGGACTCGCCCCCCTGGGCCTGCGCCGCCGCCCCAGGGACCTGGCCCGCCAGCAGGCCGCCGCCAGCGTCGGCCAGGGCCTGCTGGTCGCCCGCTACACCGCCTCCTTCGCCCGCTACGGCGTCCGCGTCGGCCAGGTGCTGCTGACCTCCGACGACATGAGCCGCCGCGCCCACCACCGCAACGCCTCGCGCACCCTGGACAAGCTGCTGGCGATGGGCGCCTTCCCGATCGTCAACGAGAACGACACCGTCGCCACGGACGAGATCCGCTTCGGCGACAACGACCGTCTCGCCGCCCTGGTCGCCCACCTCGTCCACGCCGACCTGCTGGTGCTGCTCTCCGACGTGGACGGCGTCTACGACGGCGACCCGGGCAGGCCCGGCACCTCCCGCATCGCCGAGGTGCGCGACCCCTCCGACCTCGCGCACGTCGAGATCGGCAGCGCGGGCAAGGCCGGTGTCGGCACCGGCGGCATGGTCACCAAGGTCGAGGCCGCCCGGATCGCGGCCGCCGCCGGCGTCCCCGTCGTCCTCACCAGCGCCGTGCACGCCGCCGACGCCCTGACCGGCCAGGACACCGGCACCTTCTTCCACCCCACCGGCCGGCGCTCCGCCGACCGGCTGCTGTGGCTCCAGCACGCCTCCACCCCGCAGGGCGCCCTGACCCTCGACGACGGCGCCGTCCAGGCCGTCGTGGAGCGCCGCAAGTCGCTGCTGCCGGCCGGCATCGCCGCCGTCGAGGGCGACTTCACCGCCGGCGACCCGGTCGAGCTGCGGGACGGCACCGGGCACGCGGTGGCCCGCGGGCTGGTCAACTTCGACGCCAAGGAGATCCCGCGGCTGATCGGCCGCTCCACCCGGGAACTCGCCCGCGACCTCGGGCCCGCGTACGAACGCGAGGTCGTACACAGGGACGACCTGGTGGTCCTGCACCCGTAATGGGGCGAAACGTCCGCCCCCGGTGGTGGACGTTCCGCAAAACCGCCACGCGAACCCTTGCGGCCTGCTCAACTTTGTCCCAGGGAACTGTTCCGCAGCAGCGCCACTGACAGCGCCACTGACCGAAGGAGGCCGTCGTGAGACGAGTGCGCCCTGGGACGCCGGCGTCCCGTGGTGGTACCGGCTCCCGCGCGGCCGGCGAGGAGCGCGCCCTGGCCAGCGTGGCGGCCGGAGACCGGTTCGAGGGCGGGGAGCCCGCGGACACCCCGCGCCTGTGGCACGTCACCCTCAGCGTCTCCGGCAAGGAGGCCCCGCTCCCCGAGGTCCGGCGCGCCCTGGAACAGCTCGCCCACGACCACCCCTTCCTGCTGACCAGCCGCTACGCCGTCGACCACGCCGAGATCCGCTACTGGGAGGAGGCCCGCGACCTGCACGACGCGGCCGCCGTCGCCCTGCGGCTGTGGGGCGAGCACCGGCAGACCGCCGGACTGCCGCCCTGGGAGATCGTCGGCCTGGAGGTCATCGACCGCGCGACCTACCACCAGCGCGTCGCCGAGGGGTACGGGCCGCCCCCGGCCTCGCCCGTCGGAGTCCACCCGTTCTGACCCGGCCCGGCTCGGGTCTCGCGGGGTGTCCCGGCGTGTCTCGGGGTGTGGAACGTGCGAGGAACACCCGCGCCCGGCGCACTACCCTTCCCTCATGACCACGCTCTCGCCGTACGACTCGATGTCCCCGGTCACCGAGGCCGCCTACCGCGCAAAGGCCGCCGCCGCGAGCCTCGCGCCGCTGCCCCGGGCCGACAAGGACGACGCGCTGCTCGCCATCGCGGACGCGCTGGAGGTCCGCACGAGCGAGATCGTCGAGGCCAACGCCGAGGACGTCGCCAAGGCCCGCGAGGCCGGCATCAGCGAGGGCATGATCGACCGGCTCACGCTCACCCCCGAGCGGGTCCGTTCCATCGCCTCCGACGTGCGCGACGTCGCCGCCCTGCCCGACCCGGTCGGCGAGGTCGTCCGCGGCTCCACGCTGCCCAACGGCATCGACCTGCGCCAGGTGCGCGTGCCGCTCGGCGTCGTCGGCATCATCTACGAGGGCCGGCCGAACGTCACCGTCGACGCCGCCGCCCTCTGCCTGAAGTCGGGCAACGCCGTCCTGCTGCGCGGCTCCTCCTCCGCGTACCGGTCGAACACCGCCCTGGTGCGCGTGCTGCGCGACGCCGTGGGCGGGGCCGGGCTGCCCGCCGACGCCGTCCAGCTCGTCCCCGGCGAGAGCCGCGACAGCGTGCGCGAGCTGATGCGCGCCCGGGGCCTGGTCGACGTGCTCATCCCGCGCGGCGGCGCCTCCCTGATCAACACGGTCGTCCAGGAGTCCGTCGTCCCGGTCATCGAGACCGGCACCGGCAACTGCCACGTCTACGTCGACGCGCAGGCCGACCTCGACATGGCCGTCGAGATCCTGATCAACTCCAAGGCCCACCGGGTCGGCGTCTGCAACGCGGCCGAGACCCTCCTGGTCCACCAGGACATCGCCGCCGCGTTCCTGCCGCGCGCCCTGGACGCCCTCGCGGAGGCCGGGGTCACCGTCCACGCCGACGAGCGCGTCATGGCGTACGCCGAGGACTCCAAGGCCACCGTCGTCGAGGCGACGGCCGAGGACTGGGAGACCGAGTACCTGTCGTACGACATCGCCGCCGCCGTGGTCGACTCCCTGGACAAGGCCGTCGAGCACATCCGGCTGTGGACGTCCGGCCACACCGAGGCCATCGTCACCACCTCCCAGCAGGCGGCCCGCCGCTTCACCCAGCTGGTCGATTCCACGACCGTCGCCGTCAACGCCTCCACCCGCTTCACCGACGGCGGCCAGTTCGGCTTCGGCGCGGAGATCGGCATCTCCACGCAGAAGCTGCACGCCCGCGGCCCCATGGGCCTGCCGGAGCTGACCAGCACGAAGTACATCGTGACCGGGGACGGGCACGTCCGCCGCTGACCGGGCGCCGGGTCACCCGAACGCCGGAACGGCGCAGGCGCGTGCGCCGGGGGCGGACCACCCGGTCGCGCGCCGTGCGCAGCCCCCGGGGGGCGTCTCGGCCGGCGGATGAATTTCCATACCGTCTGCCCAAAATGACCCCCCAGGTCTACTCTGGATCCGTGCCGGAGGACGTGGGGGGCACGCCGTTTCCGGACGGCCGGGAGCCCGACGACGACCACGACCGCGGGGTGTCGGACGAAGAGTTCGCCTCCGTGGTCTTCGACGAGGCCTTCGTACGCGCGGCCGTGGTGCACGAGCCGACCGCCGTGGAGCGTCTCCTGGCCGCCGCGCAGGCGAGAGCCGAGGCCTCCGAGGCGGAGGCCGCCCGCCGCGCCCACCTCAGGGGCGAGCGGTACGACGACGGGTACGGCCCGGACGGCCCCGGCGCCTACGGCCGTGATCCGGACCTGGACGACCTGGACGAGCCCGGCCTCCTGGAGGACCACTACGGCGACGGTGGACCGTACTCCAAACAGGTGCGCTGGCATCGCCCGGTCGCCTGGCTGCTCGCCCTCGTGATGGGGATCGGCATGGTCGCGCTCGCCTTCACCGCGGTCTACCGCGGGGCGTCCTCGAACCGCGAGGGCCCCGTGCCGCCGCCCGCCTCGACCGAACTGGAACAGGGCGGCGGGGCGGCCCCCTCCGCATCCGCCGACTACTCCCAGCCGGCCGTCTCGGTGATCCCGCGCACCCCCTGACCGGAAGCCGCCCATCTTGGTGAGGACCTGTCAGAACTTGTGGAGCAGCCCGGCGTTTACCCGGGCTCGCGGCGACCTACCCTGAAGATATGGGCGGGCCTGGAGACCCACCTGAGGGGACACCCGAGGGCGCTCCCGGAGGTGGCGAGGACGAGTACCGATCCGTCGTCTTCGACGAGTCGTTCGTCCGTGCTGCCCGCCTCCAGGAGTACTCCGCACAGGAGCGCATCGCCGACCACGCGCCCGCCGTGCGCCGCCGCCCGCCCCTGCGCCGGGGCCTGTCCCGGCAGGCACTGGTCCTCGTCCTGCTGATCGCCGTCGCCTTCGGCACCGCGATCTACATGGGCGTGCGGCACCCCTACCAGGGGCCCGCCGCCAGGGAGCCGGCCGAGCCGCTGCGAATGACCGTCATCCCGCTCGCGCCCGAGGGCAGGGTGCCCGGCACGGCCGACACGGCGTACCTGTACGCACACAGCCCCGCCGCGCAGTTCAAGACCGGCGCGGAGGGCGTGCCGCTGCCCCCCTCACGGCGTACCGCGCACTTCTCGGACAGCCAGGTCGTGACCGCGCTGTCCACGGCCAAGGACTACGTCGTCCGCTCCGCCCTCGACCCGGACGTGATCACGGGCGGCGAGATCCGCGCCGTGCGGGTCCTGCTCGATCCCGACCAGCTGGACCAGTTCGACCAGAGCTTCGCCCGCCCCACCGCGGACGGACGGCACGCGCCCACCGGCTGGCTCGTGCGCTTCGACCCCTCCCGGGCCGAGCTGGCCGACCGACGGGTGCGCGTCCAGGGCACGCTCCAGGCCGCCGAGACCGACGCGTCGACACTGGAGGTCACGGCCGATCACACGTTCGTGTACGCGCTGCGGCCCGCCGGGGCCGGGGACGAGGCCGCGGTGTCGCTGTTCACCGTCCGGCGCGAGCTGCAGTTCCGCTTCGACCGCGACGACCTCCGCCTGCACCAGGCCCAGCTGGTCGTCTCCTACGTCCAGGCGGGCCCGCTGTCCTGCGCCGAGGACTCCACGCACCACCTGAGGCCCCTGCTGGCCGGCCAGACCGCCAAGGAGGGCGGCCCCGCCGGCACCGACCCCTACGCGACGGGCAGCGCCACGGCCCTGTGCGGCTCCCTGGCGACGAGCGCGCAGCCGAAGGTGTGAGCGCCGGCCCGCGGGGCGCGGACGCGTTCCGAGGACCCGTGGGAGCGGCTCACCGGTCGTCGCGCGGCGGCGCGTCGTCCCCCTGGCTGTCCGACGGACCCGGCGACTGAGGGCCCCCGGGCGGCCTCGGGGCCGAGTTGGTGAAGCCGCCGAAGCCCCGGCGCACCCGGTCGCCGAGGTCGCCGGCGCCGCCCGCCAGATCCGTGACCAGCTTCATCAGCGGGTCCTTCGAGCTCTTGACCTGCGTGCTGTAGTGGTTCGCCGACTCGCGCCAGGAGTCCCGGACCGAGGTGTCCTTGTCCTCGTCGCGCCGCGGGTAGTGGCCGTCCATGATCCGCTGGTAGTCCCGCGACTCGGCCCACTTCTTCAGCTCGGCCGCCCGGACGGTCGTGAAGGGGTGGGAGCGGGGCAGCACGTTCAGGATCTTCAGCACCGAATCACGCAGGTCACCGCCCGCCTCGTACTCCTCGGCCTGGGCGAGGAAAGCGTCCACGTTCATCTCGTGCAGGTGGTTGCCGCCCGCGATCTTCATCAGGCCCCGCATGGACGCCTGCAGGTCCTGCCCGACCAGCAACCCCGCCCGGTCCGCCGACAGCTCCGACTTGCGGAACCACTCCCGCAGCCCGGTGACGATCGCCATGATCGCGAGGTTGCCCAGCGGGATCCAGGCCACCCGGACGGCCAGGCTGGTCAGGAACAGCAGGATCGTCCGGTAGACCGAGTGGCCGGACAGCGCGTGCCCCACCTCGTGGCCGACGACCGCCCGCATCTCCTCCTCGTCGAGCAGCTCGACCAGGCCCGTCGTCACGACGATGATCGGCTCGTCCAGGCCGATGCACATCGCGTTGGGCTGCGGGTCCTGGTTCACGTACATCGGCGGGACCTTCTCCAGGTCCAGGATGTGGCAGGCGTCGCGCAGCATCACGTTCAGGTGGGCGAACTGCTGGTCCGAGACCCGTACCGAGTCGGACAGGAACAGCAGCCGCAGACTGCGCTCGGGGAGCAGGCCGCTGAGCGCCTTGAACACCGTGTCGAAACCGCTGAGCTTGCGCAGCGCCACCAGGGCGGAGCGGTCGGCCGGGTGCTCGTACGTCCGCGAGGAGATCCCGGGGAAGCGCCTGCGCTGCCGGCTCGGCACCTGCTCGTGCCCGTCCTGGTCGTGGCCGTCGGACATGTCTTCCCCCATGTGCGTCTGGATGACCTTTGCGGCCCCTTGTGCGGCCCTTTGCTTCCCCGAGGCTGGGGCCAGCCTAGGCGGAGTTACGGTGGTCGGGCAGTACGGCGAAGGGAACCACCGTCATGGAGCACCACCCCGCCGCCTGGCTCGCCGAGGCCGCGAGCGCCGCCGACCGGCAAGGGGGACCGGGGATCCTCCGGATCGTTCTGCTCGTGATGATCGTGGGCTGTGCGGTGACCGCGTGGTTCCTGCTGCGTGGCTACAGACGGAAGGACGACTGAGGCAGCGCGAAGGTTCCCCCGCCGGACCCCGGGACCGGGCCGGTGCGGGCGCGCTCCCGTGCCGCGGGGCTTTCGGGGCACGAACAGGCGGAGTCGGGGTGATCGCGGCCGAGGCGCCCGCTTACGATGAGCCGACGTCTTTAACCCGCCCACACGCGATAGGTCCTGCCGAAGATGAGCTTCCACAGCGCCGCTGCCCAGTTGGTCACCCTCGCCGCCGAGGGCGAGGAGCACGGCGGAAACCACGAGAGCCTCAGCCCGTACCTCACCGGTGGCGCCGCCCTCTTCATCCTGCTGCTCCTGCTGTGGATCACCACGCGCTTCAACCGCGACCGCTGAGCCCGGCCGGGCACCCCGCGGAGGGTGCCCCGGGGACCACGGGGGCGGCCGGAGCCCTCGGGCGGGGCCGGTAGGGTCTGCACGCATGGGAGAGCAGGACATGCCTACCGGTCCGGCGAACGAGACGCCGCACGACCCGGCACCGGACACGGCGAGCGGCACCGAGCGACACTCGGCGCCCCGCCGTGCCGCCACGGCGACCCGCCAGATCGACGGCCCCGGAAAGAGCCCGGCGCGACCGGGCAAGCGCCGCCTGGGCGTCATGGGCGGCACCTTCGACCCGATCCACCACGGGCACCTGGTGGCCGCCAGCGAGGTCGCCGCGGCCTTCCACCTCGACGAGGTGGTCTTCGTGCCGACCGGCCAGCCCTGGCAGAAGAGCCACCGCAGTGTCTCCCCGGCCGAGGACCGCTATCTCATGACGGTCATCGCGACCGCCGAGAACCCGCAGTTCTCCGTGAGCCGCATCGACATCGACCGCGGCGGACCCACCTACACCGTGGACACCCTGCGCGACCTGCGCGCGCTCAACCCGGACACCGACCTGTTCTTCATCACCGGCGCCGACGCCCTCGCCCAGATCCTGACCTGGCGGGACTCGGCGGAGCTGTTCTCCCTGGCGCACTTCATCGGGGTGACCCGGCCCGGCCACCACCTCGACGACACCGGACTTCCCGAGGGCGGCGTCTCGCTCGTGGAGGTCCCCGCCCTGGCCATCTCCTCCACGGACTGCCGGGCGAGAGTCGCCAAGGGGGACCCCATCTGGTACCTGGTGCCGGACGGAGTCGTGCGCTATATCGACAAGCGCGAGCTGTACCGCGGCGAGTGAGCCGAGAGGGGCACCGGTGAACGACCGATACGACGCGGGGGCCGCGGGCTACGGCGCCGACCAGTACGAACTCGTCGGCTACGACGAGTTCGGACAGCCGGTCTACCGGCAGGTCCAGGCCCAGCAGACCCAGCAGCAGAGCTACGACCCGTACGCCCAGCAGCACCAGCAGGGCTACGGCTACGACCCCTACGCCACGGGCGGGCAGCAGCAGCCGCCCGCGTACGACTACGACGCCGGACAGCAGCAGCCGGCCGCCCCGTACGGGTACGACCCGTACGCCTCCGGACCCCACCAGGACGGCCGGCCGCAGGGCGCCGCCCACGACCCCTACGGGCAGGCCCCGGCGCGCGTCGCCGAGCAGACCGGCCGGCAGACGGCGCACATCCCTCAGCAGGCCGGCCCCGCCGCGGGGGAGCAGGACACCGACCGGGAGCAGGCCGACCGGGAGTACCACACCGAGCAGTTCGCCTTCGTCGAGGAACCGGACGACAACTCCGAAGACGTCATCGACTGGCTGAAGTTCACCGAGAACCGCACCGAGCGCCGCGAGGAGGCCCGGCGCCGCGCCCGCAGCCGGATCGTCGCCCTGGTCGTCGTCCTCGCGCTCGCCGCGGCCGGCGGGGTCGGCTACCTCTGGTACGCGGGCAAGCTGCCCGGCCTGTCCTCCGACGACTCCGCGACGGGCACGGCGACGGCCGCCGGCGCCCAGAAACGGGACGTCATCGTCGTCCACCTGCACGACACCAAGGGCGACGGCACCGCCACGGCCCTCCTCGTCGACAACACCACCACCAAACGCGGCACCACCGTCCTGCTGCCCAACTCGCTCGCCCTGACCAGCGACGACGGCACCACGACGACCCTCGCCAAGTCGGTCGAGGACGACGGCTCCGACGGCACCCGCGACGCGCTCGACGCGGTCCTCGGCACCGACATCCAGGGCACCTGGCGCCTGGACACCCCCTACCTGCAGAACCTCGTCGACCTCGTCGGCACCATCGACGTCGACACGAACGCCGACGTCCCCGACCCCGCCGCGAAGAACAAGGGCGAGGCCCCCCTGGTCAACAAGGGCCGCGACCAGACGCTCAGCGGCAAGATGGCCGTCGCCTACGCCACCTACCGCGCCCCCGGCGAGTCCCGGAACGCCCAGCTGGAGCGGTTCGGGCAGGTCATGCAGGGTGTGCTGCGCAAGATGTCCTCCGACCCGGGGGCCGCGACCACCACCATCCAGACGCTGGCGCAGATCCTCGACCCGTCCCTGACCGACAAGGACCTCGGCACGTTCCTCGCCCGGCTCTCCGACCTCGCCAAGGGCGGCGACTACCGGACGGACCTGCTGCCCGTGCAGAGCGACGGCACGCTCAGCGCCCAGACCGGCGCCGGGATCGTCAGGAACGTCCTCGGCGGCACCGCCAAGAGCCCCGACAAGGACGCCGCCGTCAGCGTCTTCGTCCAGAACGCCACCGGCGTCGAGGACAACACCGAGAAGGCCCGCGTGGTGCTCCTCAACGGCGGCTTCACCTTCCTGGAGGGCGGCACGGCGGGCGCCCGGTCCACCTCGAAGGTCGTCTACGCCGACGCCGCCGACAAGACGAACGCCACCGAGGTCGCCAAGACGCTCGGGCTGCCCGAGAGCTCCGTCGCCCAGGGCAGGATCTCGGCGAGCGCCGACGTCGCGGTGGTCCTCGGCCAGGACTACGAGCCCGCCTCCGGTTAGGCGGCGGGAACCGCCCCCCAAGGTGATCCACGTCATCGCGTGGGGGGCGCCCGGCGGACCGTGAGACCCTTGAGGGCAAACGACCGCCGACCGAAAGCCTTGTAGTGACCGTGACCGACCGCTCCCAGGAGCTCATCACCACCGCCGCCCAGGCGGCCGCCGACAAGCTGGCGCACGACATCGTCGCCTACGACGTCAGTGACGTGCTGTCCATCACGGACGCCTTCCTGCTGGCCTCCGCGCCCAACGACCGCCAGGTCAAGTCGATCGTCGACGAGATCGAGGAGCGCCTTCAGAAGGAGCTCGGCGCGAAGCCGGTGCGCCGCGAGGGCGACCGCGACGCCCGCTGGATCCTGCTCGACTACGTCGACATCGTCGTCCACGTCCAGCACAGCGAGGAGCGCGTCTTCTACGCCCTCGAGCGGCTGTGGAAGGACTGCCCCGAGCTCGACCTGCCCGAGGACGCCAAGGCCACGCGCGGCAAGGCCGAGGAGCACGCCAAGCTGCAGGCGGCCGAGGAGGCGGCGGAGCTGGACGGAGACTGGCGGTGAACTCCTTCAGCGAGGCCGCCGCACCGGGCCGGGGCCGCCGCATCATCCTGTGGCGGCACGGCCAGACCTCGTGGAACGTGGAGCGCCGCTTCCAGGGCACCACCGACGTCGAACTCACCGAGACCGGTGTCGCCCAGGCCCGCCGCGCCGCCCGGCTGCTCGTGGCCCTGAAGCCGGACGCGATCATCGCATCCGACCTCAGCCGGGCCGCGCGCACGGCCGCCGAGCTCGCCGCCCTCACCGGCCTCGACGTCACGTACGACGAGGCCCTGCGCGAGACCTACGCGGGCGTCTGGCAGGGCCTGACGCACGAGGAGATCATCGCCCGGCACGGGGAGGAGTACGCCGCGTGGAAGCGCGGCGAGCCCGTGCGCCGCGGTGGTGGCGAGCTGGAGACCGAGGTGGCCGACCGTGCCGCCCCCGTGGTCCTGCGGCACGCCGACAAGCTCCCCGAGGACGGCACGCTCGTCGTGGTCAGCCACGGCGGCACGATCCGCACGACCATCGGCCGGCTCCTCGGCCTGCAGCCGCACAACTGGGAGAGCCTCGGCGGACTCTCCAACTGCTGCTGGTCCGTGCTCGGCGAAGGCGCCCGCGGCTGGCGGCTGCTGGAGCACAACGCCGGCACGCTGCCGGAACCGGTGCTGGGCGACGACGACTGACCCCGGATTTCACTTTCCGGCAGGTCGCAGGCTAAAGTTCTTCTTGTTCGCCCGGCCCGCCGGGAAGGAACACGAGGGGCTATAGCTCAGTTGGTAGAGCGCCTGCATGGCATGCAGGAGGTCAGGAGTTCAATTCTCCTTAGCTCCACGTCAAGATCCCGTTCCCGTCCAGGGGGCGGGATTTTTCGTGCCCCGACTTGAGTCACTCGGGCCTGCTGAGGCGTATACCTCTACGGTCGCGACGCGTGCCGTGTCCGGACTGGTACTGCGGCGTCGCTGACCGTATTGGTCCGGCCGTGGCAGAATCAAACGGCCGGAAGGGGGCGCGGCCCGACGGGAGGAGCACCGATGCCTGCGAGCATCCTCGAGGAGGTCGACCACCTCCTCGGAGTGGCGTTGACGCGGGACATGTCCACCCGCCTCAGCTGCCCTTCCTGCGGATCCGCGCACGTGGCCCAGATGCTCGGCGACAACGGCGGGATCTCCTACGTGTGCACGGCCTGCGGCCACAGCTGGAGCTGATCGATGGGTGCCCACAGGCGGAAGTGCGACTGGTGCGGCAGCGGGACTCCGATCGTCCGCGACATGGAGCCGATCAATCCCGACTACCAGTACTGGTGCGAGGAGTGCGCGCGGGCGCTGATCATAAAAGGCGACCCGATCGAGACGTACCGCGAGCTGGAGGGCGAGCCGATCTACGGCCGGCTTCTGGAGGAACACTGCACGCTCAAGCGGTTCTACTCGTTCGTGACGGCCTGAGAGGCGAAGGTGCGGCAAAACGGTCATATCGGGCAAGGGGAAATCGATTTGGTGTTGGGCCCGCAGGACCAGTAAAGTTGGCGTCGCCGCCGGGGAAACCCGGAAGGCAACACCGCAAGGGGCTATAGCTCAGTTGGTAGAGCGCCTGCATGGCATGCAGGAGGTCAGGAGTTCAATTCTCCTTAGCTCCACAGCCGATGAGAAGGCGGGTCATCCGATCGGATGACCCGCCTTCTCCTTGTGCCTAAGCCCGTTTCCCGTGCCGGGTACGCGTACGGCGGGCCCCCGAAGGAGAGCCCGCCGTAGGTCCGCTCAGCGGCCGAGAGCGCGGCGGCCGCGGCCCTGGGAGAGCACCGGGAGGTTACGGGACGGGGCCTGGCCCCGGGTGTCCTCCTCGATGCGCAGGGCCAGTGCCGGGCAGCGGCGCACCGCGCGTAGAGCCTTGGCCTCCGCGTACCGCGGCACCTGCGCCTGGGCCACCGTCGGGAAGCCGTCGGCGCCCAGCTGGAACACCTCGGGGAGGATGTCCGCGCACAGGCCGTGGCCCCGGCACAGCGTCCAGTCGACGTAGATCTTCTGGCGGCTCGGGCCGTTCTCCTCGGACTCGCCGCCGCCCGGGATGCCCGTCGGGGCCCTGCCGCCCTCGAAGAGCGGCAGAACGCCCTCCACGCGCCGTCCGCAGCCGTTGCCGAGGACATGCGCGGCCAGGTCGTCCGTGAACGCCTTGATGGTCGACTCCAGGAACATCGCGGAGCCGTCCGGGTGGGAGCAGGCGCCGCGCCGCTTGACGTTCTTGGCGACCTGCTTGAGCGCTTCCAGGGCGGCCGGGCCGCCGCCGTTGAGGATGTCCTCCATGCCGCGCGCGGCGGCCGGCAGGCCGAGGTAGCAGGGGCCGCACTGGCCCGCGCTCTCCCCGGCCAGCCACTGGGCGACCCGCAGCGACTCGCCCAGCGGGCAGGTGTCCTGACTGATCGGCAGGATCGCCCCGGCGCCGAGGGAACCGCCCACCGCGTCCAGGGAGTTGCGGGAGACGATCGCCTCGTTCACCGTCGCCGCGTCGATCCACTTGCCGTGGTAGCCGCCGGTGAGCACGCCCTGCGGCACCGGCGGGGCGCCGGCCAGCTGCAGGACGTAGCGCAGCGGTACGCCCGTGGGGACCTCGATCACCATGGGGCGCGCGACTGCCCCGGAGACCGTGAGCATGACCGTGCCCGGCTCGTCGTACAGGCCGGTGTTGCCGTAGCGCTCCGGGCCGATGCGGGCGGCGATGGCCAGCTGGGCGAAGGTCTCGGCGTTGGACAGCAGCGTGGGCGCGCCGCCGACGCCGTTCTGCGAGGCGCTGACCTTGCGGCCGGGCGGGACGGCCGGGCCGCCGTCGATCGAGCGGATCAGCGACGCGGCGGCGCCGGTGACCATGCGGACCGGGTTGCGCTGCACGCGGGCGCGCAGCGCGGAACGGCGGCCGTTGCTGAGGCCGCGTTCGGCGAGCGCGGCCTCCATGGAGCGCTGCGTCGACTCCCGGGTGACCCCCACCACGAGCGTGCGGGCACCCATGGCCTCGGCGCACAGCAGCGCGCCGTCCAGGATGAGGTGCGGGGCACGGTTGATCAGCACCGTGTCCTTGCGGCAGGCCGGTTCGTCCTCGCTGCCGTTGACGACGACGACCGGCCGGACGCCGCGCTTGATCGCCGCTTCGGCGACGGAGCGCAGCTTCTTGTGGAAGGGGAAGCCCGCGCCGCCGCGGCCCCTGAGGTTGATGCGTTCGGCGAGTTGCGCGAGCTGCTCGCCGCCCATCGGCTCGAGCGGCCCGTGCACCTTCAGGTGCATGGGCAGATCGAGCCGATCGACAAGGTCGAAGCCCGACGTGAGCTGGGGAAGACCGACCACGCGGACTTCGGGTACGTCGGGCAGGGCCTCGTTCACTTAAAGCCTCCGGAAGGCGTGTTCCAAGGTTCGCCCGATGCCGGTGCGTCGAAGTCGTAGGACGCACCGGGCAGTGTTTCAGTGGCGGGACCGCTGTACGTGTCGTTCGGGTAGTACGTGTCGCGAACCGCGTTCGTCTCACCCGTGTCGTACACGTCACTCGATCCGTAACCGGAGACGCCTGGGTTGCCATAGGCCGGGATGCTTTGTCCGGCGTCCCGCACGGGGTCGTAGGGCGGGATGTTGAAGCCCGTGTCCTGGAGTGGGTCGTAGACCGACGGCGGGGCCTCGCCGACCGGGGGCGGGGACGGGATCGGCCAGTTGCCGGAGGTGCTGGAGGGGCCGTCCACGGTCGGGATGGTCTCGGTGGGCTGCAGATCCAGCGGCAGTTCCATGCTGGTGGTCGGCCCCGGCGCGTAGGCCTGCTCCACCGGCGGGCCCGAGACGGCGCGGTAGGCCGCGGCGAAGCCGTTCGCGGAATCCTGGGGTGCGGGGCGTTCGGCTCTCTCGTACCGGGGAGCGGAGGCGGACGCCGCGGCTCCCGCGCGGGCCCCCCGGCCCTCGTAGCCGGGCAGTGCGGAGCCGGCGCCGGCCCGGGCCCGGCTCTCCTCCAGGTCGCGGCGGCCCTGGCCCTCACCGGGGCCGATGAGCGCGGCGACCCGGTCGGCGACCTTGCGCTTGACCGGGCGCGGAGCGGCGCGCAGGGCGAGGGCCGCGGCCACCCCGAGCAGGGACAGGCAGTACAGGATGACGAAGATCGGCTTGGCCGCGCGACCCGCGTAGAGGCCGTGCACGAGGGCGGCGCACCAGGCCGGGTAGGCCAGCATGTGCATGGCGCGCCAGCGGGCCGCGACCGGCGCGGGGGAGGCGAAGCGGTTGCGGAGCACGCCGGTGACGCCCACGAAGATCATGAGCATGCCCGCCAGAGTGCCCAGGCCGATCAGGAACGACCGGCCGGCGACCAGCTCCTCGTCGGTGAACAGCAGTCCGAAGGGGATCACCGCGGCGATCCACGACGTGTGGGACAGCGCCAGCTTCACGCCGATGTGCACCAGCAGGAAGGCGATCGAGGCGACGGCCGTGGTCCGGTGCACGGCCTGCGCCAGGATGCGCCGGCGGGCGTCGAGCAGGATCCGGTCCTGGGCGACCAGGCCCCAGATCACCGAGCAGGTCAGGCACACGAGGGACAGCACGCCCGCGCCGAAGTTGAGGAACTCGGCGAAGGAGTCGTCTGCCGTGGAGTCGTTGGGGTTCACGACCTGCCTCCCCACATCCCGGCGACCGGGGGGAGTGAGGGGGTACTGCGATGAGGGTTCATGGGGGCAACTCCGAGCGGTTCGGGAAAGCGGTCCCGCTGCCGCACTCTAAGCGGAGCCATACCGATCGGTAGGAGGTTTGAGTTATTGCGTTGTTATCAAAGGACAATGTGGTTGTTGCGATGTCCCATAGCTACTGTTACGCGAAGTAACTCTTGACCTTGGTTCAGCTTTGCGAGTGTGGGGTCGAGCGTCGAGAGGCCCGTCCGAAGCGCGTCGCGGCGCGCTGAGGGCCTGCGGTACCCTAACGCCATGCGTGCCGTACGCCTTCTGCTTAGCGGGCCGCGCTGATCAGTCCCGGCCACCGGGTGAGTCGAGTGGCCGGAATCGGCGCGGCGTCCCCTCCTGTGCGAGGGGATTTTTCGTTTCTCGACGACACAGCCGCAGGCAGAGACGATCGATGGAGCTTTGAGGATCATGAGCGAGACGAACCCCGCTGCCACCTCCGAGGTGGCCGCGCCGCACCGCTACACGGCCGCCATGGCTGCCGAGATCGAAGCACGCTGGCAGGACTTCTGGGACGCGGACGGCACCTACGCCGCGCCCAACCCCAAGGGTGACCTGGCGGGCGACCCGGAGACCGTCGCCCGGCCCAAGAAGTTCATCATGGACATGTTCCCGTACCCCTCCGGTGCGGGCCTGCACGTCGGCCACCCCCTGGGCTACATCGCCACGGACGTCTTCGCCCGCTTCCAGCGGATGACCGGGCACAACGTCCTGCACACCCTGGGCTTCGACGCCTTCGGCCTGCCCGCCGAGCAGTACGCGGTGCAGACCGGCACGCACCCGCGCGTGTCCACCGAAGCCAACATGGAGAACATGAAGGCCCAGCTGCGCCGGCTGGGCCTGGGCCACGACAAGCGCCGGTCGTTCGCCACGATCGACCCGGACTACTACAAGTGGACCCAGTGGATCTTCCTGCAGATCTTCAACTCCTGGTACGACCACGACGCCCGGCGGGCCCGCCCGATCGCCGAGCTGGTCGCGCAGTTCGAGTCCGGTGAGCGGCCCGTCCCCGGGCACACGCGCGCGTGGAGCGAGCTGAGCGCCGCCGAGAAGGCCGACGTCCTGGGCGAGTTCCGGCTGGCCTACGCCTCCGACGCGCCGGTCAACTGGTGCCCCGGCCTGGGCACCGTGCTGGCCAACGAGGAGGTCACCGCCGACGGCCGCTCCGAGCGCGGCAACTTCCCCGTCTTCAAGGCCAAGCTGCGCCAGTGGAACATGCGCATCACCGCCTACGCCGACCGGCTGCTGGAGGACCTGGACGCGCTGGACTGGCCCGAGGCCATCAAGCTGCAGCAGCGCAACTGGATCGGCCGCAGCGAGGGCGCCCGCGTCGACTTCCCCATCGACGGCGAGCGCATCACGGTCTTCACCACCCGCCCCGACACCCTGTTCGGCGCCACCTACATGGTGCTGGCGCCCGAGCACCCGCTGGTGGAGAAGTTCACCCCGGCCGCCTGGCCGGAGGGCACCCACGAGGTGTGGACCGGCGGCTACGCGAGCCCGGCCGAGGCCGTCGCCGCCTACCGCGCACAGGCCGCGTCCAAGTCCGACGTCGAGCGCCAGGCCGAGGCCAAGGACAAGACCGGCGTCTTCATCGGCGCCTACGCGACCAACCCGGTCAACGGCGAGCAGGTCCCGGTCTTCATCGCCGACTACGTGCTGATGGGCTACGGCACCGGCGCGATCATGGCCGTCCCGGCCCACGACACGCGCGACTTCGCCTTCGCCCGCGCCTTCGAGCTGCCGATCCGCTGCGTGGTCGAGCCCACCGACGGCCGCGGCACCGACCCGTCCACCTGGGACGACGCCTTCGCCTCCTACGACGCGAAGATCATCAACTCGGCCGGCACCGGCGTCTCCCTGGACGGCCTGGGCGTCATCGAGGCCAAGGCCCGCATCACCGAGTGGCTGGAGGGCCAGGGGGTCGGCGAGGGCACCGTCAACTTCCGGCTGCGCGACTGGCTGTTCAGCCGCCAGCGCTACTGGGGCGAGCCCTTCCCGATCGTCTACGACGAGGACGGCGTCGCCCACGCGCTTCCCGAGTCGATGCTGCCGCTGGAGCTGCCCGAGGTCGAGGACTACTCGCCGCGCACCTTCGACCCGGACGACGCCGACACCCAGCCCGAGACGCCGCTGTCGCGCAACGAGGACTGGGTCAACGTCACCCTGGACCTGGGCGACGGCCCGAAGAAGTACCGCCGCGAGACCAACACCATGCCCAACTGGGCCGGTTCCTGCTGGTACGAGCTGCGCTACCTGGACCCGCAGAACAGCGACAAGCTGGTCGACCCGGAGATCGAGCAGTACTGGATGGGCCCGCGCGAGGGGCAGCCGCACGGCGGTGTCGACCTGTACGTCGGCGGCGCCGAGCACGCCGTGCTGCACCTGCTGTACGCCCGCTTCTGGTCCAAGGTGCTGTACGACCTGGGGCACGTCTCCTCCGCCGAGCCGTTCCACAAGCTGTTCAACCAGGGCATGATCCAGGCCTACGTGTACCGCGACAGCCGCGGCATCGCGGTGCCGGCCGCCGAGGTGGAGGAGCGCGACGGCGCCTACTGGTACCAGGGCGAGAAGGTCAGCCGCCTGCTGGGCAAGATGGGCAAGTCCCTGAAGAACGCGGTCACTCCGGACGAGATCTGCGCCGAGTACGGGGCCGACACCCTGCGCCTGTACGAGATGGCCATGGGGCCGCTGGACGTCTCCCGGCCGTGGGACACGCGCGCGGTGGTCGGGCAGTTCCGGCTGCTGCAGCGGCTGTGGCGCAACATCGTCGACGAGGTGACCGGCGAGGTGACCGTCGTCGACGTCGCGGACGCCGACATCGACGTGGACACGCTGCGCGCCCTGCACAAGGCGATCGACGGGGTGCGCGGGGACCTGGAGGGCATGCGGTTCAACACCGCCATCGCCAAGGTCACCGAGCTGAACAACCACCTGACCAAGGTGGGCGGCCCCGTGCCGCGCTCCGTGGCCGAGCCGCTGGTGCTGATGGTCGCGCCGCTGGCCCCGCACATCGCCGAGGAACTGTGGCGCAGGCTGGGGCACACCGACTCGGTCGTCCACCAGGACTTCCCGGTGGCCGACCCGGCGTACGTGGTCGACGAGACCGTGACCTGCGTCGTGCAGATCAAGGGCAAGGTCAAGGCGCGGCTGGAGGTCTCGCCGTCGATCTCCGAGGACGAACTGGAGAAGGTCGCGCTGGCCGACGAGAAGGTCGTCGCCGCACTGGGCGGGGCCGGGATCCGCAAGGTGATCGTGCGTGCGCCGAAGCTGGTGAACATCGTTCCGGCGTGAGCCGCACGGCGTCCGGGCGCACTCGGGGTGTCCCCTAGTGGTCTTCTACGGGCAGGTTCGGGGTTCTTCTGGAACTCCGGGCCTGCCTGTTGCGTTTACCGTGGAAGAGCGTGGAAGAGCGATGTGAGGTGCCGTGGCGCCCTGAGGAGGAGCCCTTGTGGAAGCAGTGATCGCAGTCTTCGCCCTGCTCTTCGTGCTCCTGGTCGCGCTCGGCGCGTACGCCACCGTGAAGGCCGTCGGCGCCGCCAAGCGCGGCGTGGACCGTGGCATCACCCAGGCCCGGCGCACGGTCGAGGACCACACGCTGCGGGCCAAGTCCTTCGCCCAGCCCGGCGCCGCGGGTGAGCTCGCCCAGCTGCGGCTGAAGCTGCGCACCTCCATGCGCGCCACCCAGGACGCGCTGAACGCGGCCGTCGTCGAGGACGAGTCCGTGAAGGAGTCCATCGGCCTGTTCGAGCGGCTCAGTGTGCACGGCCACGAGCTGGACGGCGAGCTGAAGCGCCTGGAGTCCGAGCCGGACCGCACCGCACTGCGCGAGCGCCTGCCCCAGCTGCGCGAGCGCACCGAACGCATCACGCAGTCGGCGGACGCGCTGCGCTGGGCGGTCCGCGACCGCGCCCGCCGCTTCGCGGGGGACGACCTGGACACCCTCAGCGCGCAGATCGACGTGGAGGCCGGCGCCCTGCGGCACTGGACCACGACGGACTCGCCGTCCGCCTCGGCCTCCGCTTCGCCGTCCGCCTCCGAGCCGTGGCCCGAGGCTCCGGCCGCCGATGCTCCCGCGGCTGGGCAGACCTGGCCGGAGACCTCGCAGCCGGACCCGGAGCGGGAGCCGGACCGGCCCGCCATCTCCCCGGCGGCACCGCGTCCCGCCTATCCCTGGCAGAAGAAGCCCCGCCCCGAGAGCACCACTTGATCCCGCCACGCGTGCGACAGGGCGCGGCGCCCGGGCTGCCACACGGGCATGACGGCAGGTAACCTCCAGCTCATGTCCCGCCATGTCGCGATCGTCACCGATTCAACGGCCTACCTGCCGGCCCGGACGATGGAGCGCCACGGCATCTCGGCGGTCCCGCTGACGGTGGTCCTCGGTGACCGTGCGCTGGAGGAGGGCACCGAGATCTCGACGCGCGCCCTCGCCCAGGCTTTGCAGAAGCGTCGGCCGGTGACGACCTCGCGTCCCGGTCCGGCGGTGTTCGAGGAGACCTACCGCAAGGTGGCCGAGGCCGGTGCCACCGGCATCGTCTCCCTCCATCTCTCCGCCGAACTCTCCGGCACGTACGACGCGGCCGTGGTCGCCGCGCGGCGGGCGCCCGTGCCCGTGCGGGTCGTGGACACCGGCATGATCGCGATGGCGCTCGGTTTCTGCGCGCTCTCCGCGGCGGAGGCCGCCGAGGCGGGCGGCACGGTGGACGAGGCCGTCACCGCGGCGGAGAAGCGCGCCGCCGGCACGTCCGCCTACTTCTACGTCGACACCCTCGACTACCTGCGCCGCGGCGGCCGGATCGGCGCCGCCCAGGCCCTGTTGGGCTCCGCGCTCGCGGTGAAGCCGCTGCTGCAGCTGGCCGACGGCCGTATCGAACCGCTGGAGAAGGTGCGGACCGCGTCCAAGGCGATCGCCCGGCTGGAGGAGATCGCCGCCGACCGGGCGGGCAGCGCCCAGGTCGATGTCGCGGTCCACCACCTCGCCGCCCCGGACCGGGCGTCGGCCCTCGCCGACCGGCTGCGGGGGCGGTTGCCCGGGCTGGCGGATCTTCATGTCAGCGAGGTCGGGGCGGTGATCGGGGCGCATACGGGGCCCGGGCTGCTGGGGGTCGTGGTTTCGCCGCGGTGAACGTTGCGGTGGGGTGTTCCTCAGGGGTGACGGGGCTCCGCTGAAGCGCGTCGGTGCTCCTCCCGCCACCCGTGTGGGTGGCGGAGTTGTCCACAAGCGGACGGTTGTCCCCGGGAATTGGTCATGATCATCGCGGGTGGGACGGAGTGTCCGATCCTCGTCGCATGGCACTTCGATCACGTTCACGCACAGCTACCGCGACCAGTGGGCCGGGCCGGGGGCCCGCGTCCGACGGACGCGTCCGTCACCGCCGGCACCGGGCGGTGGCCCGTGGCCGGGCCGGGCACCCCTCCGGGGACGAGCTCCGCCGTCGGGCGGAGGCGTTGTTCGGGGAGCGCCCCGAGCCCGTGCGGCGGGCCGACCCCGGTGAAGGGGCGAGAGAGCGGCGGGAGTCGGGGCAAGGGCCGCCTGGTTCCGTTGGCGGCGCCAGGGCCCGGCTCGAGCCCGGGCTTGGGCCCGGTCCCCATGGCGCCGTCGCGGAGACTCTCGCCGTTCCGGCGGGGGTGGATGGCGGTGGCGGCCGGTTGGGGGAGGCGGATCGTGGTGACGGCCGGTTGGGGGAGGCGGATCGTGGTGACGGCCGGTTGGGGGAAGTGGACCTCGGTGACAGCGGCTTGGGGGAAGTGGACAGTAGTGACGGCCGCTTGAGGGCAGCGGATCGCGGTGACAGTTGCTTGAGGGCAGCGGATCGTGGTGACGGCCGCTCGGCCGAGGGGGACTGGCGGGAGCGGGCCGGGCTCGCGCTGCGGGAGCGCATGCCGCTGTGGTTGCAGACGAGGTGCGGCCTGGAGCGGCGGAACGTGCTCGCCCTGACGGTGGTGCTGGTCGTCGCCGCGGCCTTCGCGGTGCAGCACTTCTGGGCGGGCCGCACCCAGCCCGTGCGGCCGCCCGAAGTGGTGCGCGCGGCGGCGCCGTACGGGGCGGAACCCGGACAGGCCGACCGGAGCGGGGACGACCCGGGGGCGGATGCGCCGGGGGCGGCTGGGGCGGCGAGGACCGCCGGTACGGCCGGCGCGGCCGGAACCGCGGGTGCTTCGGGAGCCGCCGAGATCGTCGTGGACGTCGGCGGCAAGGTCCGTGACCCCGGGATCCACCGGCTGCCCGCCGGCTCGCGGGTCGCGGACGCGCTGCGCGCCGCGGGCGGTGTGAAGCCCGGCACGGACACCGACGGCCTCAACCGAGCGCGCTTCCTCGTGGACGGCGAGCAGGTGATCGTCGGCGGCCCCGCTCCCGTCGCGGGGGCCGCAGCGGGCGGCCGGGGCGGAGCAGCGGGTACGGCTCCGGCAGGCCCGGCCGGAGGGGTCGCGGGCGGTGGGTTGCCGGCGGCTCCCGTCTCCCTCAACACGGCCACCCTCGATCAGCTCGACACGCTGCCCGGTGTCGGTCCCGTGCTGGCACAGCACATCGTCGACTACCGCACGCAGCACGGCGGTTTCCGTTCCGTGGACGAGCTGCGCGAGGTGAACGGCATCGGCGACCGCCGCTTCGCCGACCTGCGCAACCTCGTACGGCCATGAGGAGCGCTCCCGGCCCTCCGGCGCGGCCCGACGAGACCGCTCCGGGACACCACCCCGTCCGGTCGCCCGTGCACGTCTCGTCCGGCAAGCGGCTCGGCCTCGCCCGGCCACGGCAGGAGGGGCCCGCCGACCTGCGGCTCGTACCGCCCGCCCTCGCGGCCTGGGGCACGGCGGCGCTGGTGCCGGCCGTGCCGGCGGGCTGGGCCTTGGGTTTGGTGACCACCTGCCTCGGCGCGGTCGTGTTCCTGGCACTGACCCGGCGACGCGGCTCGGCGTCCTGGCCGCGGGCATCGGCCGCCGCGCTCCTGCTGTGCGTCGCGGCGGCCGCCGCCTCGGCCGGGCTGCACGGGGCGGAACTGCGGCGGGGCCCGATGCCCGGGCTGGCGCGGGAGTACGCGACGGTGACCGCCGAGGTGGAGCTCACCTCCGACCCCCGGCTCACCCGGCCCCGGGTCCGGGGCGATCGTCTGGCTCCGGCCGCCGTGCTGATCGACGCCGAGGTGCGGCGTGTCCACAGGGCGGGGGCCGTCACCGTGGCGACGCGGACGCCGGTGCTGATGATCGTCGACGTGGGACCGGGCGGCTCGGGCGGTGAGGGCGGGCGGTCGTTCGCCGGAGAGCCGGTGCCGTCGGCGTGGCTCGGGCTGCTGCCCTCGACGCGGCTGCGGGTCGGCGCGAGGGCGGCACCGGCGCTGGCGGGTGGTGACCGGGTGGCGGCCGTGCTGCGGGTGCGCGGCGAGGCGGGACCGCAGGTGGTGGGGGAGCCCTCGAGGGCGCAGCGGCTCGCCGGGCGGTTGCGTGCCGGACTGCGGGAGGCGACCGACGGGCTGCCGTCGGATGCCCGGGCGCTGCTGCCGGGGCTGGTCGTCGGGGACACCTCGCGGATCACTCCGGAGCTGGAGGAGGCATTCAAGGCAACCGACCTCACGCACACCTTGGCCGTGAGCGGGGCCAACTTCACGATCATGCTCGCCCTGTTGCTAGGTCCGCCGGGTCTGGCCCAGCAGGCCGAGCGGCGCGGGCTCGCCCCCCGCCTCGGCATCTCGCTGCGGGGGACCGCGGTGCTCGGGAGCGCGCTCTCGCTCGGGTTCGTGGTGGTGTGCCGACCGGATCCGAGCGTGGTGCGGGCGGCGGCCTGCGGAGCCGTCGCGCTGCTGGCCCTCGCGACCGGCCGCCGCAGGTCGATGATCCCGGCACTGGCGACGGCGGTCCTGCTGCTGGTGCTCTACGACCCGGGACTGGCGCGCAGTTACGGGTTCCTGCTCTCCGTCGTGGCCACCGGCGCCCTGCTCACGCTCGCGCCCCGGTGGAGCGCCGGGCTGCGACGGCGCGGGGTGCCGCCCCGACTCGCCGAGACGCTGGCCGCCGCTGCCGCCGCGCAGGCCCTGTGCGCACCTGTCGTCGCCGTGCTCTCGGCACGGGTGAGCCTGGTGGCGGTGCCGTGCAACCTGCTCGCGGAGATCGCGGTCGCGCCGGCGACGGTGCTGGGCTTCGCCGCGCTGGCCACGGCCCCGGCGGCGATGCCGGTGGCGCAGGCCCTGGCGTGGTGCGCCCAGTGGCCGGCCGGGTGGATCGCGGGTATCGCCCGGACCGGGGCGGCGCTGCCCGGCGCGGGAGTGGACTGGCCGGGCAGCTGGGCGGGCGCGGCGCTGCTCGGTGCCGTGACCGTGCTCGCGGTGCTCCTGGGCCGGCGGGTGCTCCGGCATCCCTGGTGGTGCGGGGTGTGCGGGGTGCTGCTCCTGCTGGCCGTGGTGCAGCCGCCGCCGCTGACCCGGACGATCACGGGCTGGCCGCCGCCGGACTGGCGGCTGGTGATGTGTGACGTGGGGCAGGGGGACGCCCTGGTGCTCGCGGCGGGCGACGGCGCCGGGGTGGTGGTGGACGCCGGTCCCGATCCGCGGCGCGTCGACCACTGCCTGCGCTCGCTCGGCGTCACCAGGATCCCGCTGGTCGTCCTCACCCACTTCCACGCCGATCACGTCGCGGGCCTGCCGGGGGTGCTGCGCGGGCGGGCGGTGGGCGCGATCGAGACGACGGGCCTGGAGGAGCCCGCCGACCAGGCCGCGTTCGTGCGGAGACTGGCGGCGGCCCGGCGGGTCCCCGTGACGCGGGCGGCGGCCGGTGAGGAGCGGCGCGCGGGGGAGTTGTCCTGGCAGGTGGTGTGGCCGCCGCCGAGCCCGCCGGCGGACGCACCACCAGGAGTGCTGCACACCCACCCGGTGCCGGAGGGGCCGAACGACGCCAGTGTCGCCCTGCTGGTCCGCACGGGTGGGCTGCGACTGCTGCTCCTCGGGGATCTCGAACCCCCGGCCCAGCGGGCGCTGGAGAGATCACCGGCCGCCGAGGCGCTGCGTGAGGTGGACGTGCTGAAGGTCGCCCATCATGGCTCGGCCTACCAGGACCCCGGCCTCATGCGCCGGGCGGCTCCGCGGCTGGCCCTCATCAGTTGCGGTGAGGACAACCCGTACGGACATCCGGCGCCGGGCACGCTCGCGGCGCTGCGTGCCGGGGGCGCGGCGGTGCTGCGGACGGACCGGGACGGCGCGCTGGCCGTCGTGGGAGGGGGTGGCCGGCTGAGGGTGGCGCGAGACTGAGGGCATGAACTCAGCACAGGTTGATGCCTATCTCCGTCGTCTGGGAGTCGAGCACCCGGCGTGGCCCACCGTCGACGCACTACGCGAGCTGCATCTGCGCCATCTGCGGACGGTGCCGTTCGAGAACCTCTCGATCCATCTCGGCGAGGAGATCGTGCTGGAGGAGAAGTGGCTGCTGGACAAGGTGGTGGGAGCGCGGCGGGGCGGGTTCTGCTACGAACTGAACGGCGCGTTCGGGGCGTTGCTGACCGCGTTGGGTTACGACGTGGTGCTGCTCGCGGGCCGGGTGTATGGGGACGGGGAGCGGCTCGGGGTCCCGTACGACCACCTGGCGTTGCGGGTGCGGACGGTGGACGGGGGTGACTGGCTGGCCGACGTCGGGTTCGGGGCGCACAGCCACCTGCCGCTGGCGTTCGGGGAGCGAGGGGAGCAGGAGGATCCGGCGGGCGTGTTCCGGATCGTCGAGGCGGGGCCGGACGCGGCCGGGGTGCGTGGCGGGCACGGCACGGTGGGGGCGGCGGACCTGGACGTGCTCCGGGACGGCAGAGCGCAGTACCGGCTGGAGGTGCGGCCCCGGGCGCTCGGCGACTTCGTGGCCGGGGCGTGGTGGCACAGCACGTCGCCGGTCTCGCACTTCACGCGGTCGCTGGTCTGTTCGCGGGTCACAGGGGACGGCGGGAGGATCACGCTCAGCGGACGCCGGTTGACGACGACGGCGGCCGGCGGGGGGCGGGAGGAGAGGGAACTGGGGACGGACGAGGAGGTGCTGGACGCGTACCGCGAGCGGTTCGGGATCGAGCTCGACAGGGCACCGACGGTGCGGCCCCCCGGCTCCGGGTGGAGCAGTGACGGTGTCGAGCGGTCGGGGTGCGGGACGCGCGGCGTCGACGGTGTCGAGCGGTCGGGGTGAGGGACGCGCGGCGTCGACGGTGTCGAGCGGTCGGGGTGTGGGACGTGGCGTGCTGGTCCGGCGCTGACAGGGCACCGACGGTGCGGCCCCCCGGCTCCGGGTGGAGCAGTGACGGTGTCGAGCGGTCGGGGTGAGGGACGCGCGGCGTCCACGGTGTCGAGCGGTCGGGGGGAGGGGGAGGGACGTGGTGCCCTGGTCCGCGCGGTGGTGTCGGACAATGTCCGGCGTGAGTGATGTGCGACATGTGCTGGTGCTGCCCGACCGGGACGCCGCCGAGGAGGTGGCCGAGGCGCTGCGGGAGCGGTTCGGGGTCGTCGAGGAGCCGCGGCTGGTGCGGGACGCGCTGGCCGGGGAGGACGACGCCGAGGACGCGCAGTGGCTGGTCGTCCTGCGGGACGAGGAGGAGCGGCTGGACGCGGAGGAGCTGGACCGCTTCGCGGGCGAGTGGGACGGCTGGCGGGAAGAGCCCTAGAGTCGCGGCCGGCCGGGGATGTCAGTGGCGCGTGGGATGCTTGGCGCGATGCCCAGGAAGACTGCGAATGACGACCCTCTCGCCCCGGTGACGCTCGCCGTGGGCCAGGAGGAGCTGCTGCTCGACCGTGCCGTGCAGGAGGTGGTGGCCGCGGCGAAGGCCGCCGACGCCGACACGGACGTACGGGACCTCACCCCGGACCAGGTGCAGCCCGGCACGCTCGCCGAGCTGACGAGCCCGTCGCTCTTCGCGGAGCGCAAGGTCGTGGTCGTGCGCAACGCGCAGGACCTGTCGGCCGACACGATCAAGGACGTCAAGGCGTACCTCGGGGCGCCCGCCGAGGAGATCACCCTCGTGCTGCTGCACGCGGGCGGCGCCAAGGGCAAGGGCCTGCTCGACGCGGCGCGCAAGGCGGGCGCGCGTGAGGTGGCCTGCCCGAAGATGACGAAGCCGGCAGACCGGCTTGCGTTCGTGCGGCAGGAGTTCCGCGTGGTGGGCAGGTCCGCCACGCCGGAGGCCTGCCAGGCGCTCGTCGACGCGATCGGCAGCGACCTGCGGGAGTTGGCCTCGGCGGTGTCGCAGCTGGTCGCGGATGTCGAGGGGACGATCGACGAGGCGGTCGTCGGGCGGTACTACACCGGCCGGGCGGAGGCGTCGAGCTTCACGGTCGCCGACCGGGCGGTCGAGGGCAGGGCGGCGGAGGCGCTGGAGGCGCTGCGCTGGTCGCTGGCGACCGGGGTGGCACCGGTGATGATCACGAGCGCGCTGGCGCAGGGCGTCCGGGCGATCGGCAAGCTGTCGTCGGCGCGCGGGGGCAGGCCGGCCGATCTCGCCCGGGAGCTGGGAATGCCACCGTGGAAGATCGACCGGGTGCGGCAGCAGATGCGCGGATGGACGCCGGACGGTGTGTCGGTGGCGCTCCGGGCGGTGGCCGAGGCGGACGCGGGGGTGAAGGGCGGGGGCGACGACCCCGAGTACGCCCTGGAGAAGGCGGTGGTCACGATCGCCCGGGCGGCTCGCTCCCGGGGCCGGGCCTGACGAGCCCGTCACCGAAGCCCCGGCGCAGGTTCAGTACAGGGGCTGGCCGATCCCCAGCAGGTTCCCCTCGCTGTCGCGGAACCAGGCGCCGCGCTCACCCCGGGCGCCCTTGCCCGGGTAGTTCCCCTCGACCTCGGCGATCCCGTCCCGGGTGCGGAAGCCGGGCAGGTCGACCTCCTCGAACACCACCCCGCGCCGTTTCAGCTCCGCCACGGCGGCGTCGAGGTCGTCGACCTCCCACGCCATCTGGGTGAAGGTGCCGGGCGAGGTGCCCGCCGACCGGAAGAGCGCGAACTCCCCGCGTCCGCACCGGTACAGCAGCCCCCCGGGCCGTTCGTCGGCGGGCTCCAGGCCCAGCTTCTCGGCGTAGAAGCGCCGCGCCCGGTCCAGGTCCTGCGCCGGGAGCCGGGTCGCCACGCGAGCTCCGGCCAGTACGTCCGTGTCGTCGGCGTCCATCTCTCCACTGTGCCGGGAGACGGGCCCGAGATGTGCCGGGCATGTGCCGGGGATGCCGTCGTGCTCGAAATATGCCGTGCGGGCGGCCCGGAGGGAGAATCGGGAGTGTCAGCCGTACATCGCCAAGCGACGGAGAGGTGGCGAGGGACATGGCTGAACACCCGCACGCAGCGCTGGTCCGCAAGGGATTCGAGGCCTTCTCCCGCGGTGACATGGACACCCTGCGCGGAATGATATCGGGGGACGCCACCCACCACGTGCCCGGGAACCACCCGTTGTCGGGCGACTTCAAAGGGGTGGACTCGATCATCGAGATGTACGAGCGGCTCGGCGCCGAGACCGACGGGACGATGCGCGCCGAACTGATCGGCATCGCCGTCGACGGCCGCGGTCACGCGGTCGGCATGACCCGCTTCACGGCCGAGCGGGGCGGCAGGCACCTGGACGACACCGGCTGCATCATCTTCCGGATCGTGGGCGACAAGGTCACCGACCTCGACGAGTGCGTCGAGGACATCGACAGGAACAACGAGTTCTGGTCCTGAACACGCCGAGGGCCGGGCGCCCTCCCATGGGGAACAGGAGGAGGCCCGGCCTACGGTTCGATCAGGTGGATCCGCGCCCGCGTGGCGAACGCAGGCCGCGCGCGGATCCGAGGGGTGCCGGACGGGAGCGGATGAGAGAGGGCCCGCTCGATTCCCTCCGGCGTCACATCAAACGTCAGCCCTTGAGCGCGGCGACCTTCTGAGCCAGCGCCGACTTCTTGTTGGCAGCCTGGTTCTTGTGGATGACGCCCTTCGAGACGGCCTTGTCGAGCTGGCGCGCGGCAGCGCGCTGGTACTCGGTGGCCTTCTCGACGTCACCCGCGGCAGCGGCCTCACGGGCCTTGCGGATCGCGGTCTTCAGGGAGGACTTCACGGCCTTGTTGCGCAGCCGCGCCTTCTCGTTGGTCTTGATCCGCTTGATCTGGGACTTGATGTTCGCCACGAATGAGCCTTTTCAGGTTCTGGCACGAGGCCGCACGAGGCCGCACGGATCCGCACCGGGTGATTTCTTGAGGTAGTGCCTCGTGCGAGAGGGCAGGAGACACAGCCACCCAGGCTACCAGCGGGTGCATTCCCGGCCCAAACCCGTCCATGGTCCCCACCCGTGGGACGATGGAGGCTACGTATCGATCCGACCCGAGACCGCAGACACTGCGGACGCCTCAAGAATCAGGACCCTGCGTGCCCGCGATCCCCAGCCACGTGCCCGAGCCGAGCCGTACCGACCCGGCTCTGATCCGCAACTTCTGCATCATCGCGCACATCGACCACGGCAAGTCCACGCTCGCTGACCGGATGCTCCAGCTGACCGGAGTGGTCGAGCAGCGGCAGATGCGCGCCCAGTACCTCGACCGCATGGACATCGAGCGCGAGCGTGGCATCACGATCAAGTCTCAGGCGGTGCGTCTGCCGTGGGCCCCGACCCACGACAAGACGAACACGCACATCCTGAACATGATCGACACCCCGGGGCACGTCGACTTCACCTACGAGGTCTCGCGGTCGCTCGCCGCCTGCGAGGGCACGATCCTCCTGGTCGACGCCGCTCAGGGCATCGAGGCGCAGACCCTCGCCAACCTGTACCTGGCGATGGAGAACGACCTCACGATCATCCCGGTGCTGAACAAGATCGACCTGCCTGCCGCGCAGCCCGAGAAGTTCGCCGAGGAGCTCGCCCACCTCATCGGGTGCGACCCCGGGGACGTGCTCAAGGTCTCCGCCAAGACCGGGCTCGGGGTCGAGGCGCTCCTGGACAAGGTCGTCGAGCAGGTCCCGGCCCCGGTCGGCGTCAAGGACGCCCCGGCGCGCGCCATGATCTTCGACTCGGTCTACGACTCCTACCGGGGTGTGGTCACGTACGTCCGTGTCATCGACGGGCAGCTCAACAAGCGTGAGCGCATCAAGATGATGTCCACGGGCGCCACGCACGAGCTGCTGGAGATCGGCACCAACTCGCCCGAGATGCTCGGCGCCGACGGCCTCGGTGTCGGCGAGGTGGGCTACCTGATCACCGGCGTGAAGGACGTCCGCCAGTCCAAGGTCGGTGACACGGTCACCAGCCAGTCCAAGGGCGCCACCGAGCCCCTCGGCGGCTACAAGGATCCCAAGCCGATGGTCTTCTCCGGGCTGTATCCGCTCGACGGCTCGGACTACCCCGAGTTGCGCGAGGCCCTGGACAAGCTCCAGCTCAACGACGCCGCGCTGGTGTACGAGCCGGAGACCTCCGCCGCGCTCGGCTTCGGCTTCCGCGTCGGCTTCCTCGGCCTGCTGCACCTGGACGTGATCCGCGAGCGGCTGGAGCGCGAGTTCGGGCTCGACCTGATCGCCACCGCGCCGAACGTGGTCTACCGCGTGGTCATGGAGGACGGCAGCGAGCACACGGTCACCAACCCGAGCGAGTTCCCCGAGGGCAAGATCTCCGAGGTCTACGAGCCGGTCGTCCGGGCCACCATCCTGGCGCCGAGCGAGTTCATCGGCTCGATCATGGAGCTGTGCCAGACCCGGCGCGGCACGCTGCTCGGCATGGACTACCTCTCCGAGGACCGGGTCGAGATCCGCTACACGCTGCCCCTCGCCGAGATCGTGTTCGACTTCTTCGACCAGCTGAAGTCCAAGACCCGCGGCTACGCCTCGCTCGACTACGAGCCCACCGGCGAGCAGACCTCCAGCCTGGTCAAGGTCGACATCCTGCTGCACGGCGACAAGGTGGACGCCTTCTCGGCGATCACCCACAAGGACCAGGCGTACGCCTACGGTGTGCGGCTGGTCGCCAAGCTCAAGGAGCTGATCCCGCGGCAGGCCTTCGAGGTGCCGGTCCAGGCCGCCATCGGCTCCCGGGTCATCGCCCGCGAGACCATCCGCGCCATCCGCAAGGACGTCCTCGCCAAGTGCTACGGCGGTGACATCTCCCGCAAGCGGAAGCTGCTGGAGAAGCAGAAGGAGGGCAAGAAGCGGATGAAGATGGTGGGTTCCGTGGAAGTTCCCCAGGAGGCCTTCATCGCCGTCCTGTCGAGCGATGACAGCGCGGGATCGGGCAAGGGCAAGAAGTAACCGCGGATTACCATGGGTTACACCCCAAACCGGGTGGAACAGGGGCCCGCCGTACGAAAGTGCGGCGGGCCCTGTGCGTGCACGGGGTAGCTCTCTGTACGAAGTGACAGGCCGCGGCCCCTTACGTGGCGGCCGGTCGGCCTTTACTCTGATCCCTGCTCGATAGTTACTCACGAGTTAAACAACGGGGTGTGACCTGCGCCTCGTGACGCCTCGTGAGTGTCCACCAGCCGCACTTGAGCCAGCCGCACTGTCGCGGGCCCCGGAGGATGTCGTGAGCGACACACAGACTTTGATCGAGAACCGTCCGCCGTCCGTGGCGGGCCTCTTCCTGGAGCGCGTGACGGCCACGCCGGACGCCGAGGCCTACCGGTATCCGGTCCCCTCGTCGTCCGGGCAGGGGCCGGATGAGTGGAAGTCGCTGACCTGGGCGCAGGCCGCCGAGCGGGTCTACACCATCGCGGCCGGCCTGATCGAGCTGGGCGTGCAGCCCGAGCAGCGGGTCGCCCTCGCCTCCAGCACCCGGGTCGAGTGGATCCTGGCCGACCTCGGCATCATGTGCGCCGGCGCCGCCACGACCACGGTGTACCCGCAGACCAACGCCGACGAGTCGGCGTACATCCTGTCGGACTCCGAGAGCCGCGTGCTCATCGCGGAGAACGCCGAGCAGCTGGCCAAGGCCAAGGCGAAGCGCGCCGAGCTGCCCGAGCTGACCCATGTCGTGGTGATCGACGCGGCCGGCGCCGAGACCGCCGACTGGATCCTGACCCTCGACGAGCTGGAGAAGCGCGGCGCCGCGCGGCTGGAGAAGGACCCCGACCTGATCAAGGAGCGGGTCGGCGCGCTCACCAAGGACCAGCTGGCCACCCTCATCTACACCTCCGGCACCACCGGCCGCCCCAAGGGCGTGCGCCTGCCGCACGACAACTGGTCGTACATGGCGAAGGCGATCGCCGCGACCGGGCTGGTCAGCGGCGACGACGTGCAGTACCTGTGGCTGCCGCTGGCGCACGTCTTCGGCAAGGTGCTCACCTCCGGCCAGATCGAGGTCGGGCACGTCACCGCCGTCGACGGCCGCGTCGACAAGATCATCGAGAACCTGCCGGTGGTGCGGCCGACGTACATGGCGGCCGTGCCGCGCATCTTCGAGAAGGTCTACAACGGCGTCGCCGCCAAGGCCCGGGCGGGCGGTGGGGCCAAGTACAAGATCTTCCAGTGGGCCGCCGAGGTCGCCCGCGAGTACGCCAAGGTCTCCCAGGACAACTTCCGGCGCACCGGGACCGCGTCCGTGCCGTTCGGGCTGAACGCGAAGCACAAGGTCGCCGACACCCTGGTGTACGCCAAGATCCGGGAGGCCTTCGGCGGCAACCTGCGCGCCTGCGTCTCCGGCTCGGCCGCCCTCGCACCCGAGATCGGCTACTTCTTCGCCGGCGCCGGCATCCACATCCTGGAGGGCTACGGCCTCACCGAGTCCTCGGCGGCGTCCTTCGTGAACCCGGGCGAGGCCTACCGCACCGGCACGGTCGGCAAGCCGCTGCCCGGCACCGAGGTGCGCATCGCCGACGACGGGGAGATCCTGCTGCGCGGCCCGGGGATCATGGAGGGTTACCACAAGCTGCCCGAGAAGACCTCCGAGGTGCTGGAGCCGGACGGCTGGTTCCACACCGGCGACATCGGGGAGCTGTCGCCGGACGGGTACCTGCGGATCACCGACCGCAAGAAGGACCTCATCAAGACCTCGGGCGGCAAGTACATCGCGCCGGCGGAGGTGGAGGGGCAGTTCAAGGCGGTGTGCCCGTACGTGTCGAACATCCTCGTGCACGGGGCCGACCGGAACTTCTGCACGGCGCTCATCGCGCTCGACGAGATCGCGATCACCGAGTGGGCCAAGGAGAACGGGCTCGAAGGGAAGTCGTACGCGCAGATCGTGGCGGCGCCGCAGACCGTCGAGATGGTCGACGGGTACGTGAAGCAGCTCAACGAGGGGCTGCAGCGCTGGCAGACGATCAAGAAGTTCCGGCTGCTGCCGCGGGATCTCGACATCGAGCACGGTGAGATCACGCCCAGCCTGAAGCTGAAGCGGCCCGTCGTGGAGCGGGAGTACAAGCACCTGATCGAGGAGATGTACGAGGGGTCGCGCGAGGCGTAGGGGGTGGCCGGGGGCTGCGGGCCCGTGGTGGCCGGTCGCGCCCACGCGGCGGAGCCGCACGTCGGACCCGCGCCCCGCGCCCCTACGGGACGTCTCCCACCCGGCGCCGCAACTCCTGGCCTCCAGGGCGGTCAGGTTGTCCTCCATGTCGTCGACCAGGAGGATCCGGGCCCGTTCGTCGTGGATGCCCGCGTCGCTCATGCGTCTTCTTCCGCGCCGTCCGGGTCCAGCAGTGCGCACACGACCGTCAGCGGCCGGTCGATGTACGACGTCGGCGCTGCGCTCCAGCGTCTCGATGCCCTCGCGGCCGTCATCCGCGTAGAGCACGGTCATCCCGACCCGGCCCAGGACATGGGTGAGGGCGAAGACGTCGCGAATGTCGTCGTCCACGCTCAGCACTCGCCGGCCGGGCGGGCGGGAGACGGCCCGGCCTGCCGGACGTCCACGCCTCAGTTTGGTCGGCGCGGGCCAGGCGTCGTCCGGTTGGCACGGCACCGTGTGACCGGGGCTGACGACCGTGACCGTGCGGGTCAGGTCGCCGCCCGCCACCGCAGGGCGTCGAGCAACTGGTTCACGTCGTCGACCCGGGACGTCCACAGGCCCTGCCCCGGCCGGCCGAGAGCCGCTCGTCGAGGCGGCCGTGGCGCACCAGCTCCCGTCTGACGTGCCGCAGCGAGCAGAGGACGGAGATCGGATGCACGAATCTGACCGTCTTCGTGCCGGTCTTCGACCAAGTGAGTAGCACGGTTCTCACTCATGGCGGCCCACTTCGGTAACTCGGCGCTTATGGGCGTGGTCAGTCTGTCACTCTGTCGGCATCGACTGTGGCGTATTCGTACGAACTGCCCGGGGAGCTGTCCATGGGGGCCATTCCGACGCAACGGGAGACCGCTTTCCGTGCCTCAGATGCGCCTGCACACGCTGGGGAGACGTCCGTGCCCGTTCAGGAGGGGCCCGTTTTCGAGGAGCCCGCACCGGCCGCGGAGGCGGTCGCCGCCGACGCCTGCGCACCGGCCGGCACGGAGCCCGCCTCCGCTTCCGAGGTGCCCGCGCGGGAGTGCGCGCGGGCGCACGCGATCCTGCCCGGCAGCCCCGTCGCGCCGGGAGCCGCCCGTGCCCTGGTGCGCGAGGCGCTCGCGGAGTGGATCGGGCTTGGCCTGCCCGGCGCCGAGCACGTCACCGACCGTCTGCGCGACGACGCCACGATCGTCGTCAGCGAACTCGTCACCAACGCCGTCGTGCACGCCGGCACCGACGTCGAGATGGAGTGCCGGCTGGAGGGCGACGCCCCGCAGACAGCCGCCCTCGTCGTCGAGGTCTCCGACCGCCATCCGTCCCGGGCCCCGCGCGGCGGCGAGCCGGAGACGCCCTACGACACCCCGGAGTACGGGCGCGGCCTGCGGCTCGTCGGCGCGCTCTCCGAGGCCTGGGGGATCACGTACCGCACGGGCCGGAAGACCGTGTGGGCGCGGCTGCCCGCCGTGGGGTGCGCGGCCGGGGAGCAGATCGAGGCGTACGCCGGGGAGCGCGCGCTGGCGCACGGTTTGCGGGTGGCCGGGATCCTGGCTCCGGAGCCGCCCCTCGGCGACCGGCACGGAGCGGCCGAACGGGACGCTTCCGACCCGCGGGGCGCTTCCGGCTCGCGGGGCGCTTCCGACCCGCGGGCTTCCGACCCGCGGGCTTCCGACCCGCGGGCTTCCGACCCGCGGGCTTCCGGCCTGCGGGACTCGGCCGCCTCGCTGGACTCGGCCGCCTCGCTGGACTCGGCCGCCTCGCTGGACTCGGCCGTCCCGCATGGCGCGTCCGTCCTGCCAGACGCGTCCGTCCTGCCGGAGTCTCCCGGCCTGCGGGACACTGCCGACCCGCTGGAATCGGCGGCCCCGCTGGACTCGGCCGTCCCGCAGGGCGCGTCCGTTCTGCCCGAGTCTCCCCTCCTGCCGGACACTCCTGTCTTGCGGGACTCGGCCGTCCCGCAGGACTCGTCCGCCGTGGGTGACTCGGCCGCCCTGCGTGACTGGAGCGACCTGCGGGACTGGCGGGACCGCCACGAGAAGCCCGACGGGTGCAACGGGCCCGACGGCTCCTGGCTCGGCCGCGGCGCCCTGTCCTTCCTCGCGGAGGCCTCCGACCTGCTCGCCGGGCAGCTCGACGAGGACCTGGTCGCCGCCCTCGCCGGGCAGCTGATCGTGCCGCGGCTGGCCGACTGGTGCGCGGTCTGGCTGGAGGACGAGGCCACCGGCGCCGGCTGGGGCGGTGGCGCCGGCGGCCCCCGGCTGGCCCGGGTCTGGCACGGCAGCGAGAACCGCATCGAGGAGCTGCGCCGGACCCTGGAGAAGGAACCGCCGCCCCCGTCCGACCCCCTGACGTCCGGGCCCGTCGCCTGCCCGTGGCCCGGCGAGGCGCTCGGCGACGCCCCTGGGGAGTGCGGCTCGGCCCTGGCGTACCGTCTGGTCGCCGGGGGACGCCCGCTCGGCACCCTGGTCATCGGACGATCCGGCACCGCCCGCTTCCCCGACGAGATCACCGGCCTCGTGGAGGACCTCGGCCGCCGGGTGGCCCTGGCCATCGGCGCCGCCCGGCAGTACGCCCGCCAGGCCACCATCAGCGCCGTCCTGCAGCGCGGCCTGCTGCCCGGAGCCGTCGCCGAGATCCCCGGTATGCGCAGCGCCCTCGTCTACGAGCCGTGCGACAAGGGCGGCCCCAGCGGCGACTTCTACGACCTGTTCCCGGCCGGCGACGGACGCTGGTGCTTCGCCGTCGGCGACGTCCAGGGCAAGGGGCCCGAGGCCGCCGTCGTCATCGGCCTGGCCCGGCCGTGGCTGCGGCTGCTGGCCCGCGAGGGCTACCGGGTCGCCGACGTCCTGGACCGCCTCAACCAGCTCCTGCTCGACGACGCCACGGAGGCCGCGGACGCGGCGGCCCGGGCCCTCGTGGCGGCGGGCGCGCGGCCGACCCCGCCCGGCGACGGTCCGCAGACGCGCTTTCTGTCCCTGCTCTACGGCGAGCTGGTCCCCTTCGACGGCGGGGTCCGCTGCACCGTCGCCTCCGCGGGGCACCCGCTGCCGCTGCGGCTCGGGGCGGGCGGCGAGGTCCACCCGTGCGCGCAGCCGCAGACCCTGCTGGGCGTCGTCGAGGACGCCACCTACACCAGCGAGACCTTCGAGCTGCGCTCCGGCGACACGCTGCTGTGTGTCACCGACGGCGTCACCGAGCGCCGCTCCGGCTCCCGCCAGTTCGACGACGGGGACGGACTCGCGGCGGCGCTGGCCGGGTGCGCGGGGCTCGACGCGGAGCTCATAGCCGAACGGATCAAGCGGCTCGTGCACGAGTTCGGGGCGCGGCCCCCGGCGGACGATCTGGCGCTGCTGGTGCTCCAGGCGGAGTGAGCGCGCGGGTGCTGGACAATGGAAGGCATGCCTTCCGCTCTCCCCGACGGCGAGCCCGTCCCCGAGGACGGCGCGCTGCCCGCGTCCGCACTCGCCGGGGCCGCCGCCCGCCCGCTCGGGTTCTACCTGCACGTCCCGTACTGCGCGACCCGCTGCGGCTACTGCGACTTCAACACCTACACGGCCACCGAGCTGCGCGGCACCGGCGGGGTGCTCGCCTCCCGCGACAACTACGCCGAGACGCTCGTCGACGAGATCCGCCTGGCCCGCAAGGTCTTGGGGGACGATCCGCGTCCCGTCCGCACGGTGTTCGTGGGCGGCGGTACGCCCACGCTGCTGGACGCCGGTGATCTCGTACGGATGCTCAAGGCCGTGCGGGACGAGTTCGGGCTGACGGCGGACGCCGAGGTCACGACGGAGGCCAACCCGGAGTCGGTCGATCCGGCCTATCTGGCGGCCCTCCGCGAGGGCGGCTTCAACCGGATCTCCTTCGGCATGCAGAGCGCGCGGCAGCACGTGCTGAAGGTGCTGGACCGCACTCACACGCCCGGGCGGCCCCAGGCGTGCGTCGCGGAGGCCCGGGCGGCCGGCTTCGAGCATGTGAACCTCGACCTGATCTACGGCACGCCGGGGGAGTCGGACGACGACTGGCGGGCCTCGCTGGACGCGGTGCTGGGGGCCGGTCCTGACCACGTCAGCGCCTACGCGCTGATCGTCGAGGAGGGGACGCAGCTGGCCCGGCGGATCCGCCGGGGCGAGGTGCCGATGACCGACGACGACGTCCACGCCGACCGGTACCTGATCGCGGACGAGGTGCTCTCGGGCGCGGGGTTCGAGTGGTACGAGGTGTCGAACTGGGCGACCTCCCCGGCCGGGCGGTGCCTGCACAACGAGCTGTACTGGCGGGGCGCCGACTGGTGGGGGGCCGGACCCGGGGCGCACAGCCACGTGGGCGGGGTGCGGTGGTGGAACGTGAAGCACCCGGGGGCGTACGCGGCGGCGCTGGCGGCCGGTCGTTCGCCCGGGGCCGGGCGTGAGGTGCTGTCGGAGGAGGACCGGAGGGTCGAGCGGATCCTGCTGGAGCTGCGGCTGCGGGACGGGGTGCCGTTGGAGCTGCTGCGGGAGGAGGGGCTCGCGGCGTCGCGCCGGGCCTTGTCCGACGGGCTGCTCCAGGAGGAGCCGTATGCGCGGGGGCGGGCCGTGCTGACCCTGCGGGGGCGGTTGCTGGCCGACGGCGTGGTGCGCGATCTCGTGGACTGAGGCGTTCAGTCCGCGGGGGCGGTGACGAAGTCGATCAGTTCCTCCACCCGGCCCAGCAGCTCCGGCTCCAAGTCCCGGTACGAGCGGACCCCCGACAGGATCCGCTGCCACGCCGCGCCCGTGTTCTCCGGCCAGCCCAGGGCCCGGCACACACCGGTCTTCCAGTCCTGGCCCCTCGGGACGCGGGGCCAGGACTCGATGCCCAGGGACGACGGTTTCACCGCCTCCCAGATGTCGATGTACGGGTGCCCCACCACCAGCGCGTGCTCGCTCGTCACCGACTGGGCGATGCGCCACTCCTTCGAGCCCGGTACGAGGTGGTCGACGAGGACGCCGAGGCGGGCGTCGGGGCCGGGGGCGAAGGAGTCGACGATCGAGGGGAGGTCGTCCACGCCCTGCAGGTACTCCACCACCACGCCCTCGATGCGCAGGTCGTCGCCCCACACCTTCTCGACCAGCTCGGCGTCGTGCCGGCCCTCCACGTAGATGCGGCCGGCCCGGGCCACCCGCGCGCGTGCGCCGGGCACCGCCACCGAACCGGAGGCCGTCCGGGCGGGGCGCGCCGGGGCGCCGGACGTGGGGCGGACCAGCGTCACCACCCTGCCCTCCAGGAGGAAGCCGCGCGGCTCCATGGGGAACACGCGGTGCTTGCCGAAGCGGTCCTCCAGCGTCACCGTGCCGGCCTCGCAGCGGATGACCGCCCCGCAGAAGCCGCTGCCGGGCTCCTCGACCACCAGGCCCGGTTCCGCCGGGACCTCGGGGACCGGCTTCGGCTTCTTCCACGGCGGGGTCAGATCGGTCGAGTACTGGCGCATTCGCATGACGATAGGGAAAGCCGCCGGACGGTCACGACGACACGCCGAAACGCGCCGCCAGCGCGTCCCGCTGGGCCCGGACGAACGCCGCGTCCACCACCGCTCCGTGACCGGGCACGTACAGCGCGTCCTCGCCGCCCAGCGCGAGCAGCCGGTCCAGCGCGGCCGGCCACCGCGCCGGCACCGCGTCCGGGCCCGCCTGGGGCTCGCCCGACTCCTCGACCAGGTCGCCGCAGAACACCACCTCCGGATCGCCCGGCACCAGCACCGCCAGGTCGTGCGCGGTGTGCCCCGGGCCCACGTTCGCCAGCAGCACCCGGCACCCGCCGCCCAGGTCGAGCGTCCACTCGCCGGAGACCAGGTGGCGGGGCGCGACCAGCCGGTCCGCCGACTCGCCCGCCACGGTCTCCGCCAGGCCGTTGCGCACCGCGTCCGCGCGCAGCTCCGCCCGGTCCCGCGCCCGGGTCAGCACCGCGTCCACGCCGACCGCGCCGAACACCTCCGCGTCCTCGAACGCCGCCGCCCCGAAGACATGGTCGAAGTGGGGATGGGTCAGCGCGAGATGCGTCACACGGTGACCGGTGAGCGACCGCGCCTGCGCGCGCACCCGCGCGCCCTCGGCCGGGCTCGACCCGGCGTCGATCACCAGCACCGCGCCCTCGCCGGCGACCAGCCCCGCCGTGCAGTCCCACACCGGCAGCCGGCACCGCCCCACCCCGGCGGCCAGGCGCTCCCACCCGGCCTCTTCCCAAGTCACCGTCATACGGCGACGCTAGCGGTGCGCCCCGCCCGGGGCACGGCGCCGTACGACCAGCCTTGCCGGGGGCGTACCCGACCGCCGTACACTGGGCCGGGGAACATTGGCACTCGCACGCGCAGAGTGCCAGGCCGCGAACGGCGGGCAACCGGCGGACGACTTCTGGAGGTGTGCGCGATGCTCAGTGAACGCAGGCTTCAGGTGCTGCGCGCCATCGTCCAGGACTACGTCGGCACGGAGGAGCCGGTCGGCTCCAAGGCCCTCACCGAGCGGCACAACCTCGGCGTCTCCCCGGCGACCGTCCGCAACGACATGGCGGCCCTGGAGGACGAGGGATACATCGCCCAGCCGCACACCAGCGCCGGGCGCATCCCCACCGACAAGGGCTACCGCCTGTTCGTGGACAAGCTCGCCGGCGTCAAGCCCATGACCGCCCCCGAGCGGCGCGCCATCCAGAACTTCCTGGAGGGCGCCGTCGACCTCGACGACGTCGTGGCGCGCACGGTGCGGCTGCTCGCGCAGCTCACGCGCCAGGTCGCCGTCGTGCAGTACCCGTCGCTGACCCGGTCCACCGTGCGGCACGTGGAGCTGCTCTCCCTGGCGCCCGCGCGGGTGATGCTCGTGCTGATCACGGACACCGGGCGGGTCGAGCAGCGCGTGGTGGACTGCCCGGCGCCCTTCGGCGAGGCCTCGCTCGCGGATCTGCGCGCGCGCCTCAACAGCCGGGTGGCGAACCGCCGTTTCGCGGATGTGCCGAGTCTGGTGGAGGATCTCCCGGAGGCTTTCGAGCACGAGGACCGGGGTACGGTCTCCACGGTGCTCTCCACACTCCTGGAGACGCTCGTCGAGGAGAACGAGGAGCGGCTGATGATCGGCGGCACCGCCAATCTGACCCGCTTCGGTCATGACTTCCCCCTCACGATCCGGCCGGTGCTGGAGGCGCTCGAGGAGCAGGTCGTGCTCCTCAAGCTGCTCGGCGAGGCGAAGGATCCGGGCGTGACCGTCCGTATCGGTCACGAGAACGCCCACGAAGGACTCAACTCCACGTCCGTCGTGTCGGTCGGCTACGGTTCGGGCGGCGAGGCAGTCGCCAAGCTCGGCGTGGTCGGACCGACCCGCATGGACTACCCGGGAACGATGGGAGCGGTACGCGCAGTGGCACGGTACGTCGGACAGATCCTGGCGGAGTCGTAGTGGCCACGGACTACTACGCCGTACTCGGCGTGCGCCGCGACGCGTCGCAGGAAGAGATCAAGAAGGCCTTCCGGCGGCTCGCCCGCGAGCTGCACCCGGACGTCAACCCCGATCCGAAGACCCAGGAGCGGTTCAAGGAGATCAACGCCGCTTACGAGGTGCTGTCGGACCCGCAGAAGAAGCAGGTCTACGACCTCGGCGGCGACCCGCTCTCGCAGTCCGGCGGCGCAGGCGCGGGCGGCTTCGGAGCCGGCGGCTTCGGGAACTTCTCGGACATCATGGACGCCTTCTTCGGCACGGCGTCGCAGCGCGGACCGCGCTCGCGCACCCGCCGCGGCCAGGACGCCATGATCCGCATCGAGGTGGAGCTCGACGAGGCCGCCTTCGGCACGACGAAGGACATCCAGGTCGACACGGCCGTCGTCTGCAACACCTGCAACGGTGAGGGCGCCGCCCCGGGCACGTCCGCGCAGACGTGTGACATGTGCCGCGGCCGCGGTGAGGTCTCGCAGGTGACCCGGTCCTTCCTGGGCCAGGTCATGACGTCCCGCCCCTGCCCCCAGTGTCAGGGCTTCGGCACGGTCGTGCCCACGCCGTGCCCGGAGTGCGCGGGTGACGGCCGCGTCCGGTCCCGCCGCACGCTCACGGTGAAGATCCCGGCCGGCGTCGACAACGGCACGCGCATCCAGCTCGCCGGCGAGGGCGAGGTCGGCCCCGGCGGCGGTCCGGCCGGTGACCTCTACGTCGAGATCCACGAGCTGCCGCACGCGCAGTTCCAGCGCCGCGGCGACGACCTGCACTGCACGGTCACGCTCCCGATGACGGCGGCGGCCCTCGGCACGAAGGTGCCGCTGGAGACGCTGGACGGCCTGGAGGAGGTCGACATCCGCCCGGGCACCCAGTCCGGCCAGTCGATCCCGCTGCACGGCCGGGGCGTCACGCACCTGCGCGGCGGCGGACGCGGCGACCTCATCGTCCACGTCGAGGTCCAGACCCCGACCAAGCTCGACCCCGAGCAGGAGCGCCTGCTCCGCGAACTCTCCAAGCTGCGCGGCGAGGAACGCCCGACCGGCCAGTTCCAGCCGGGCCAGCAGGGGTTGTTCTCGCGGCTGAAGGACGCGTTCAACGGTCGCTGAGGCCGGCGGCGCCGGGGGTGCGGAAGGGGTTATTCCTCTGGTCTATGCCACGCGGCAGGCCGGTTTCGGAGTTGTCCGGAGGACGTGACAACATGCGGTCATGTCCTCCGCACTGACCGATCTCTTCCCGCTCCCGATCGTGCAGGCCCCCATGGCGGGCGGCGTCTCCGTGCCGAAGCTCGCCGCCGCCGTGTGCGAAGCGGGCGGGCTCGGGTTCCTCGCCGCCGGGTACAAGACCGCCGACGGGATGTACCAGGAGATCAAGCAGCTGAGGAGCCTCACCGGCCGGCCCTTCGGGGTCAACCTCTTCATGCCGCAGCCGGAGTACGCCGACCCCGCCGCCGTCGACGTCTACGCCCACCAGCTGGCCGGCGAGGCCACCTGGTACGAGGCCGAGCTCGGCGATCCGGAGAGCGGCCGGGACGACGGCTACGAGACCAAGCTCGCGGTGCTCCGCGACAACCCCGTCCCGGTGGTGTCGTTCCACTTCGGCGTGCCGCACCGCGAGGTGATCGACACCCTGCACCGCGTCGGCACCTTCGTCCTGGCCACCGCCACCACCCCCGACGAGGCCCGGGCCGTCGAGCGGGCCGGTGCGGACGCCGTCATCGCGCAGGGCGTCGAGGCCGGCGGCCACCAGGGCACCCACCGGGACGTCCCCGAGACGGACGGCTCCGGCCTCGGCCTGCTGACCCTGGTCGCGCAGATCCGGGAGGCCGTCGGCATCCCGATCGTCGCCGCCGGCGGCATCATGCGCGGCGGCCAGATCGCCGCGGTCCTCGCGGCCGGCGCCGCCGCGGCCCAGCTGGGCACGGCCTTCCTCGCCACGCACGAGTCCGGCGCGCACGCCCTGCACAAGCAGGCGCTGACCAACCCCCTGTTCGTGCGGACGGAACTGACCCGCGCCTTCTCGGGCCGCCCGGCACGCGGACTCGTCAACCGCTTCCTGCGCGAGCACGGCCCGTACGCGCCCGCCGCCTACCCCGAGATCCACCACCTCACCTCGCCGCTGCGCAAGGCCGCCGCCAAGGCCGGGGACGCGCAGGGCATGGCGCTGTGGGCCGGGCAGGGCCACCGGCTGGCGCGCGAACTGCCCGCCGGGCGGCTCACGGAGCTGCTGGCCGGTGAACTCGCCGCCGCCAGGACAGCGTTGTCGGGCGGGGGCCTGCCGGGCGGAGGCCTTCGATGACCGCGCCGGTGTTCGTCGTCGGGCACTTCGACGCGGGCGGCGGCGGACGGTACGTCCTGGACGGGCCGGAAGGGCGGCACGCCGTCTCCGTGAAGCGGCTGCGGGCCGGGGAGGACGTGGTCCTCACGGACGGGGCCGGGCGCTGGGCGGACTGCGTGGTGCTCGGCACCGAGGGCAAGGACCGGCTGATCGTCCAGCTCGACTCGGTGAGCGAGGAGCCGCCGGAGCAGCCGCGGGTGACCGTCGTGCAGGCGCTGCCCAAGGGCGACCGCGGGGAACTGGCCGTCGAGACCATGACCGAGGTCGGCGTCGACGCCGTCGTGCCGTGGGCGGCGGCCCGCTGCATCACGCAGTGGAAGGGCGAGCGCGGCGCCAGGGCGCTCGCCAAGTGGCGGGCCACCGCCCGGGAGGCCGGCAAGCAGTCGCGCCGGGTGCGCTTCCCGGAGGTCGCCGAAGCGGCCACGACCAAGCAGGTCGCCGCGCTGCTGCGGGACGCCGACTTCGCCGCGGTGCTCCACGAGAGCGGCGAGGTGCCGCTGGCGACGGCCGAGTTGCCGGCCGCCGGCGAGATCGTCCTGGTCGTGGGTCCCGAAGGGGGTGTGGCGCCGGAAGAGCTGGCGCTGTTCGAGGAGGCGGGGGCCGGGGCGTATCGCCTCGGGCGCAGTGTGCTGCGCACATCCACCGCCGGGACGGCGGCCGCGGCCGTCCTCCTGGCTCGTACCGGCCGCTGGTCCTGAACCCCCTGGAGGCACCGTGGAACTCGCCCAAGTACGCCTGCTCGTCACCGACTTCGCCGCGTGTTACCGCTTCTACGACGATGTCCTCGGCCTCAAGCCGCAGTCCGGCGCGAGTGAGGGCCCGTACGAGAAGTTCAGCCCCGCGGTCGGCTCCGCCGGGATCGCGCTGCAGGACCGGTCGATGATGGCGGAGGTGCTCGACGAGGTGGGGGAACCGGCCACCGGGCACCGCTCCCTGGTGGTGCTGCGGGTGGACGCGCTGGACGCGTACTGCGAGGAGATCACGCTGCGCGGCGCCACGGTCCTGCACGGACCGGCGCCCCTGACCGACCGGATGCGGGTCGCCCGTCTCAAGGACCCCGAGGGCAACCTGGTGGAGCTCCAGGAGTGGCTGCTGCTGCGCGGTTGACGCCTTTGCGCCCTACCGCGCCGCCCGCGTCGATGGCAGGCTGCCTTTCATGGGGGCTTCGAGGAGGTTTCGGCGGGGGCCGCGCGGGCGGCGGGCGGCCGTGGCAGCGGTGTTCGCGGTCGTCGCCGTGGGCGGCGCCGTCGCCTGCGAGCCGGGCGGCGGCATCAGTTCCGCCGCCGTGGCGTACACGACCGACGAGACCGTGACGCGGGAACTCAACCGCCAGAAGGCGGGCGTGCGGTGGCTCAGCTGCACCGCCTCCTACGGCGACAGCGGCGGGAACACGAAGTCGTCGCCCTCGGCGAGCGAGAACACCGTCGCCACCGTCGACTGCCAGGGCGAGACCGAGGACGGCAAGGACGTCACCGTCGACGGCAAGGTCACCCACGCGGTCGACGGCGCCTGTGTGCGCGGGAACATCACCGCCAAGGTGGACGGCAAGGTGTGGTTCGAGGTCGACGGGCTCGGCGACTGCGACGCCACCAGCCCGCCCCCGGTGGGCGGCGGCCCCACGAACGGCGGCCCGGCACCCACCGTCACGGTGACCGTCACACAGACGATCTGGTGCGACCGCTACCCGGACTGCCGCCCTGTCGAGGGCAAGTGATCCGAACCCTGTCCGCGCGGCGCCCGACCTGCATAGGGTGATCAGGTGACATCGCCTGCTTATCTCCGGTTCCCGCACGTGCACGGCGACCTGGTCGCCTTCACCGCCGAGGACGACGTGTGGCTCGCGCCACTCGACGGCGGCCGGGCCTGGCGGGTCAGCGCCGACAACACGCCGGTGACCCACCCCCGCATCTCGCCCGACGGCACCACCGTCGCCTGGACCTCCACCCGCGGCGGCGCCCCCGAGGTGCTCGTCGCCCCGGTCGACGGCGGCCCGGCCAAGCGCCTGACGTACTGGGGCAGTTCGAAGACCCAGGTGCGCGGCTGGACGCCCGGCGGCGAGGTCCTGGCGATCAGCTCCCAGGGGCAGGCCAGCCTGCGCCGCACCTGGGCGCGTGCCGTCCCGCTCGACGGCGGCCCGGCCGCCACCCTGCCGTACGGGCCGGTCGGCGACGTGGCGTACGGGCCGCACACGGTGCTGCTGTCCGCGCCGATGGGGCGCGAGGCGGCCTGGTGGAAGCGCTACCGGGGCGGCACGGCGGGCAAGTTGTGGATCGACCGCGAAGGCGACGGCGAGTTCGTGCGCCTGCACGAGGACCTCGACGGCAACATCGAGTACCCGCTGTGGGTGGGCGACCGGATCGCGTTCCTCTCCGACCACGAGGGCACGGGCGCGCTCTACTCCTCCCTCGCCGACGGCTCCGACCTGCGCCGGCACACGCCGCTTGCGGGCACCGCCCGTTCGAGCGAAGCCGGGAGCGGGGGAGGGTTCTACGCCCGGCACGCCGCGACCGACGGCGCCCGTGTCGTCTACTCCAGCGCCGGTGAACTGTGGATCCTGGACGACCTGGACGCGGCCGAGCCGCGCCGCCTCGACGTGCGCCTCGGCGGTCAGCGCGTCGACCTCCAGCCCTTCCCGGTCAACGCCGCCCGCTGGTTCGGCTCCGCGTCCCCGGACCACACCGCGCGCGGCAGCGCCGTCTCCGTGCGCGGCACCGTCCACTGGGTCACCCATCGCTCCGGACCGGCCCGGGCGCTGGCCGCGACGCCCGGCGTACGGGCCCGGATGCCCCGGACGTTCCGCGCCGACGGCGAGGAGTGGGTGGTGTGGGTGACGGACGCCGAGGGCGACGACGCCCTGGAGTTCGCGCCCGCCACCGGCCTCGCCCCGGGCGCCACCCCGCGCCGGCTCGCCGCCGGACAGCTCGGCAGGGTGCTGGACCTCGCCATGGCCCCCGACGGCAGCCGGGCCGCCGTCGCCTCCCACGACGGGCGGCTGCTGCTCGTGGAGCGGGAGACCGGCGAGGTGCGGGAGGTGGACCGCAGCGAGGACGGCGACGTGTCGGGCCTGGTCTTCTCGCCCGACTCGGCCTGGCTCGCCTGGTCCCACCCCGGCCCGCGGCCCCTGAGCCAGCTGAAGCTCGCCAACACCACCGACCTGTCGGTCACCGAGGCGACCCCGCTGCGCTTCCAGGACTACGCGCCCGCGTTCACGGCGGACGGCAAGCACCTGGCGTTCCTGTCGACCCGCTCCTTCGACCCGGTCTACGACGAGCACGTCTTCGACCTGGCCTTCGTCGAGGGCGCCCGGCCGCACCTCATCACGCTCGCGGCGACCACCCCGTCCCCGTTCGGGCCGCAGCGGCACGGCCGGTCCTTCGAGACGCCCGACCGGGACGAGACCCCCGACAGCGAGGGCACCCCCACCACCCGGATCGACCTGGAGGGCCTCGCCGACCGCATCGTGCCGTTCCCGGTCGAGGCCGCCCGCTACTCCAACCTGCGGGCCGCCAAGGACGGCGTGCTGTGGCTGCGCCACCCGGTCGCCGGTGTGCTCGGCGCGTCCCGGGCCACCCCCGACGACCCCGAGCCGAAGACCGAGCTGGAGCGCTACGACCTCGCCCAGCAGCGCGTCGAGCATCTCGCCGTCGACGCCGACCACTTCGAGGTCAGCGGCGACGGCAGGCGGGTGCTGCTGTGGACCGACGGACGGCTGAAGGTCGTCCCCAGCGACCGGCGTGCCTCGGGCGACGACGACAGCGACAGCAACATCACCGTCGACCTGGGCCGGGTCCGGCAGATGATCGACCCCGCCGCCGAGTGGCGGCAGATGTTCGACGAGAACGGCCGCATCATGCGGGACCACTTCTGGCGGCCGGACATGAGCGGCGTCGACTGGACCGGCGTCCTCGACCGCTATCGCCCGGTCGTGGAACGGCTCGCCACCCACGACGACCTCGTCGACCTGCTGTGGGAGGTCCAGGGCGAACTCGGTACGTCCCACGCCTACGTCACCCCGCGCGGCGGATCCGGCGGCGGCCCCCGCCAGGGCCTGCTCGGCGCCGACCTCTCCCGCCACGAGGACGGCACCTGGCGCGTCGACCGCATCCTGCCCTCGGAGACCTCCGACCCGGACGCCCGCAGCCCGCTGGCCGCACCCGGCGTCGCGGTACGCCCGGGGGACGCCGTCGTGGCGGTCGCCGGACAGCCCGTCGACCCCGTCACCGGCCCCGGCCCGCTGCTGATCGGCACGGCGAACAAGCCGGTGGAACTGACCATCTCCCCGGCCGGCGGCGGCGAGCCGCGGTACGCGGTGGTCGTCCCGGTCGCCGACGAGGAGCCGCTGCGCTACCACGCCTGGGTCGCCGACCGCCGCGCCTACGTCCACGAGAAGTCCGGCGGCCGCCTCGGCTATCTGCACGTCCCGGACATGCAGGCGCCCGGCTGGGCCCAGATCCACCGCGACCTGCGCGTCGAGGTGGCCCGCGAGGGCCTCGTCGTCGACGTCCGCGAGAACCGCGGCGGCCACACCTCCCAGCTCGTCGTGGAGAAACTCGCCCGCCGCGTCGTCGGCTGGGACCTGCCCCGCGGCATGCGCGCCGAGAGCTACCCGCGCGACGCGCCCCGAGGCCCGGTGGTCGCCGTCGCCAACGAGTTCTCCGGCTCGGACGGTGACATCGTCAACGCCGCGATCAAGGCCCTCGGCATCGGCCCCGTGGTCGGCACCCGCACCTGGGGCGGCGTCATCGGCATCGACAGCCGCTACCGCCTGGTCGACGGCACCCTGGTCACCCAGCCGAAGTACGCCTTCTGGCTGGAGGGTTACGGCTGGGGCGTGGAGAACCACGGGGTGGATCCCGACGTGGAGGTCGTACAGAGCCCGCAGGACTACGCGGCGGGCAGGGACACGCAACTGGACGAGGCCATCCGCATGGCGCTCGAGAGCCTCGAGACGGCACCGGCGAAAACGCCTCCGGGTCTGCCCGGTTGACAGACGCCGACCGCGGGACCAGCCGCGAAGCACCCGCACCCGACGACGATACGATGCCCGAGTCGGACCGTATTCGGCCAACCCCCGGAGGGAAAATGGCAGGGGAACCCCAGGACGACTGCCTGTTCTGCAAGATCGTCGCAGGCAGCATCCCGGCGACGATCGTCCGCCAGACGGAGACGACCATCGCGTTCCGCGACATCAACCCCCAGGCTCCCACCCACGTCCTGGTCATCCCCAAGGCGCACTACGAGAACGCCGGTGCCCTCGCCGCCGCCGACCCGGCCCTCACCGCGGACGTGCTCCGCGAGGCCCAGGCCGTCGCGGACGAGGAGAAGCTCGACAGCTACCGCCTCGTGTTCAACACCGGCAGCGGCGCCGGCCAGACCGTCTGGCACGTCCACGGCCACGTGCTCGGCGGCCGCGGCCTGGCATGGCCCCCGGGATAACGCCTTGTCCGTACGCGAACTCGTCGTCCTCGGCACGGCCAGCCAGGTCCCGACCCGGCACCGCAACCACAACGGCTACCTGCTGCGCTGGGACGGCGAGGGCATCCTGTTCGACCCCGGCGAGGGCACGCAGCGCCAGATGCTGCGCGCCGGGGTCGCCGCGCACGACCTGAACCGGATCTGCGTCACGCACTTCCACGGCGACCACAGCCTCGGCCTCGCCGGGGTGATCCAGCGCATCAACCTCGACCGCGTCCCGCACCAGGTCACCGCCCACTACCCCCGCTCCGGGCAGCGTTTCTTCGACCGGCTGCGGTACGCCACCGCCTACCGTGAGACCGTCGGCATCACCGAGGCGCCGGTCGACGCCGACGGGCCCCTCGCCCGCACGGACGGCTACACCTTGGAGGCGCGCAAGCTCTCGCACCCGGTGGAGTCCTACGGCTACCGGCTGGTCGAGCCCGACGGCCGGCGCATGCTGCCCGAGCGGCTCGCCGCGCACGGTGTGCGGGGCCCGGACGTGGGCCGGATCCAGCGCGAGGGATCGCTCGGCGGGGTCTCGCTGGAGGACGTCAGCGAGGTGCGGCGCGGGCAGCGGTTCGCGTTCGTCATGGACACCCGGCTCTGCGACGGCGTGTACGCGCTGGCCGAAGGCTGCGACATGCTCGTCATCGAGTCGACCTTCCTCGACGAGGACGAGCAACTCGCCGTGGAGCACGGTCACCTGACGGCCGGTCAGGCGGCCCGGGCGGCGCGGGAGAGCGGGGTGCGGCACCTGGTGCTGACCCACTTCAGCCAGCGCTACGGCGAACCGGAGGAGTTCGAGCGGCAGGCGCGGGCCGCCGGGTACGAGGACGAGCTGACCGTGGCACGCGACCTGCTGCGGGTGCCGCTTCCGAAGCGACGGTGAAACGCCCGTACGATGCATTGATGCCCATCCCCAAAGCCGAACTGCACCTTCACATCGAAGGAACCCTGGAGCCGGAACTCGCCTTCGACCTCGCCGCGCGCAACGGCGTCACGCTGCCGTACGCCGACACGGACGAGCTGCGCGAGGCCTACCGCTTCGAGGATCTCCAGTCCTTCCTGAACCTGTACTACGAGCTCATGGCCGTCCTGCGCACCGAGCGGGACTTCGAGGACCTGGCGAACGCCTACCTGGGCCGGGCCGCCGCGCAGGGCGTGCGCCACGCGGAGATCTTCTTCGACCCGCAGGCCCACACCGGCCGCGGTCTGGAGCTCGGCACGGTCGTCGAGGGGCTGTGGCGGGCGCTGGGGCGGAGCGAGGAGAACCACGGCGTCTCGACCCGGCTGATCCTGTGCTTCCTGCGCGACGAGTCCGCCGAGTCGGCCCTGGCGACCCTGGAGGCGGCCAAGCCCTACCTGGACCGGATCACCGGCGTCGGGCTGGACTCGGCCGAGGTCGGGCACCCGCCGGCGAAGTTCCGCGAGGTCTACGAGGCCGCCGCCGCGCTGGGCCTGCGGCGGGTCGCCCACGCGGGCGAGGAGGGGCCGCCGGAGTACATCACCGAGGCGCTGGACGTGCTCGGCGTCGAGCGGGTCGACCACGGGCTGCGCTGCGTGGAGGACCCGGCAGTGGTGGAGCGGCTGGTGCGGGAGCGGGTGCCGCTGACGCTGTGCCCCCTGTCGAACGTCCGGCTGCGGACCGTCGACACCCTCGCCGACCACCCACTGCCCGCGATGCTGGACGCCGGCCTGATGTGCACGGTCAACTCCGACGACCCGGCCTACTTCGGGGGCTACGCCGGCGACAACTTCGACGCCGTGCGCGCGACCCTGGGCCTGGACCGGGAACGGCTGCGCGAACTCGCCCGCAACTCCTTCCTCGCCTCCTTCCTGGACGACGACGAGCAGCTGCGGGCGCGGTACCTCGGCGAGGTCGAGGCGTACACCTTCGGCTGGGCGGGCCGCGGCGGACCCGCCTGAACAGCCCGCGTCAGAGGGCCTCCGACCCCGCCTTGCCGTAGGCGCGCCGGGCGGGGACGGCCGGGGTCTCCACGGGGATCTCCACCACCGGCTGCTCCGGGGCGCCGATCCGGGGAATCGCACCGGTGGGCGTGCCGGTGGCGGCGGCGACCAGGGCGGCCGGGTGCCCGCCGCGGCGGCGGATCGCGCCGGGCAGCAGCGGGCGCCCGCCGGTGTGCAGGGCGACGGCGGTCATCGGCAGCGCGATCACCAGCAGACCGGCGCCGAGGACCAGGCCCATGACCGGGAACCCGGCCTGCGCCGACAGCACACTGCCGGTCAGCGGCCCCGCGGCCGTGCCCAGCGAGGACGCCGAGCCGACCAGCACCGCCCAGCGGCCGCGCGGGTCGAGCGAGGCGGCCAGCCCGATCAGGTACGACAGCACCACCGGGTACAGCGTGTTCCAGGCGATCTCGCCGGCCGCGAAGCTGCCGAGGCCCGTCGCGGAGGCGCTGACGGCGATGCAGCCGGCGATCAGGACCGTGCCCAGGCCGATCGGCACCGCGCGGCCGAGCCTCGCCCCGAGCGCGCCCGCGGCGAGGACGCCGGCCAGTCCGGCGCCCAGTGCCACGGCGAACACGGCACCCACGGTGGCCTCGCCGAGGTGGGCCTGCTCCAGCCCGATGCGTCCGCTCACGCCCCACAGGGAGTTCTGGGCGAGCGACCAGCAGACCATGGCGGCGGCCAGCACCAGGCCGGAACGGGCGTGCGGCAGCCGGGCCTTGTCCTGCCGGGCCGGTGTGGCGGGCACGCCGGAGGGGAGACGGCCGGTCAGCGGCCACACGGCCAGCGCCGTGAGGGCGATCGCGGACAGCGGCAGGCCGTGCCCCGGGCCCAGGTGCGGGACCGTCAGATACACGGCGCCGGCGAGCGCGGAGACGCTCAGCAGCCCGGCGGTGGAGGCCCGGTGCGGGTCCTTCTGGGCGGCGATGAGGGTGGCGGCGACGGTGGTGGCCGTGCCGGAGCCGAAGCCGCCCGCCATGGCACCGGCGACGACGGCCGGGACGGTGGTGGTCAGGGCGGCACCGCCGTAGCCGAGCACGGCCAGGACGAGGCCGAGCCGGGCGAGGGTGCGGGCGCCGATCCGTTCGACCCGGGAGGCCAGGGCGAATCCGGCGGCGGCCGAACTCAGCAGCAGCGCGCTGCCGACGGCACCGGCCTGCGTGGCGGAGAGCGGAAGGGCCGAGTCGAGCCTGCCGACGGTGGTCGGGAGCAGGTACGGAGCGAGGTACCCGGCCGTGAAGAGGGCGACGAGGGGCCAGGGAGTGGTGCGGGGGGCGAACACGGGCGTTCCCAGGGCATGCGAAAGGAGCGGCAGAAAAAGGGGAGATGGGGCGACGACCGTCGACGGACAGGAACGCGCGGGCAATTTGTATCAAGCGGATACTCGAGCACGGGAGTCCGGGCGGTGTGATGTGGAGCACGTTGCGTTTGGGAGGGTGAAGCCCGGGTAAACGAGCCGGTTCGCGCTAGCGCCAGTGCACCGATCCGGCCCCCGTCGGGACCGTCGCCTCGATCTTCGCCCGGACCTCCCGCATCACGGCGACGATCCGCTCCTCGTGCTCCGGGGTGAGCCGCGCGACCGGCACCGAGCAGCTGATCGCGTCCTGTGCCGGGGTGTCGTAGCGCAGCGCGAAGCCGAAGCCGACGATGCCGGGCACGCCCTCCTCGCGGTCCACGGACCAGCCGCGGTCCCGGATCCACGCGAGGTCGGCCGCCAGGGACTCCCGGCTGGTGTGCGAGTTCGGGGTGAGCGCCTCGTACGGCCCCTCGGGCAGCTCCCCGTCGGGGCGTTCCGCCAGCAGCGCCTTGCCCAGGGCGCCGGCGTGCGCGGGCAGGCGCCGCCCCACCCGGCTGATCGTCCTCAGGTACTCGTGCGACTCGCGCGTCGCCAGGTACGCCACGTCCCGGCCGTCCAGCCGGCCCATGTGGATGGTCTCGCCGAGCGCGTCGGACGCCTCGTCGAGGTACGACCGCACCACCCGGACCCGGGGGTCGGAGTCGAGGTAGCTCGTGCCCGTGAGCAGGGCGTGGATGCCGATGCCGTACAGCGAGCCGGTGACGTCGGTGCGGACCCAGCCACGCGAGACCAGGGTCTGCAGCAGCGCGTACATCGAGCTGCGCGGCACGTCGAGCGCGTCGGCCAGCTCCTGGAGCCGGGCCGGGCGGTCGCCGCGCGCCGCGAGGAGTTCCAGCAGCTCGACCGTGCGCGCCGCGGACTTCACCTCGCGGACGCCCCCTGTGTCTGACATGGGCCGATGGTAATCGCCCCGCTGCGCCCGGTTGACGGCCCCTGTTCGCGTATCTAACCTGCATTCCCATACGTAGATCACGTCTACATTAGGAGATGCCCGTGAGCGCTGGACCGGTGGCGGTCGCGCAGCGGCTGCGGGAGGGCATGGCGGGCGGCGTGCTGTCGTTCCCCCTGACCAGCTTCCGCGACGACGGCACCCTCGACCCGGACGGTTTCCGCGGCCATGTCGCCGAGCGGCTCGCCGCCGCGCCCGGAGCCGTCTTCCCCGCCTGCGGCACCGGGGAGTTCTTCTCGCTGGACGAGGACGAGTACCGGCAGGTGGTCACCATCGCCGTCGAGGAGGCGGCCGGCCGCGTCCCCGTCGTCGCGGGCACGGGCTACGGCTGGGCGCAGGCCGCCCGGTTCGCGCGCATCGCCGAGGACGCCGGAGCCGACGCGCTCCTGGTCCTGCCGCACTTCCTCGTCGCCGCCCCGCAGGACGGCCTGGTCGCCCAGCTGGAACAGCTCGCCGCCCGCACCCCGCTGCCCCTGATCGCCTACCAGCGCGGCCAGGTCGCCTTCACCGCCGCGTCGCTCCGGCGCGTCGCCGCCCTGCCGACCGTCATCGGCCTCAAGGACGGCCACAGCGACCTGGACCGGCTGCAGCGCCTCACGCTCGCCGCGCCCGAGGACTTCCTGTTCTTCAACGGGGCCGCCACCGCCGAGCTCCAGGCGCGCGCCTACGCCGCCGTCGGCGTCCCGGCCTACTCCTCCGCCGTCCACGCCTTCGCCCCCGAGATCGCCGACGCCTTCTTCGCCGCCCTGCGCGACGGCGACCACGGCACGGTCGACAAACTGCTGCGCGACTTCTACGTCCCGCTCGTCGAACTGCGCGACCGCGTCCCGGGCTACGCCGTGTCCCTGGTGAAGGCCGCCGCCCGCCTGCGCGGCCATCCGGTGGGCCCCGTACGCGCCCCGCTCACCGACCCCTCACCCGCCGACCTGACCGCCCTCGGCACCCTCCTGCGCACCGGACTCGACCTCGTGGGAGCCGCCCTGTGAACCTCACCGTCACGGACGTCCGGCTCACGCCGATCCTGGTCGCCGACCCGCCGCTGCTGAACACGCAGGGCGTGCACCAGCCCTACACACCCCGGCTGATCGTCGAGGTCGTCACGGCGGACGGGATCACCGGCGTGGGGGAGACCTACGGCGACACCACGTACCTGGAACTGGCCCGGCCCTTCGCCGAGCGGCTCAAGGGGCGTGCGGTCAGCGACCTGAACGGGCTGTTCACGCTCGCGGACGAGGTCGCCGTGGACGCCTCCCGCATCGAGGACGCCGTCGACGTCGGAGGCCTGCGGGGCGTGCAGACGGCCGGAAAGCTGCGGCTGTCCGTGCTCTCCGGGTTCGAGGTCGCCTGCCTCGACGCCCTCGGCAAGGCCCTCGGACTGCCCGTGCACGCGCTGCTCGGCGGCAAGGTGCGCGACGCCGTCGAGTACAGCGCCTACCTGTTCTACAAGTGGGCGAGCCACCCGCGGGGCGTGCCGGCCGAACAGGACGACTGGGGCGCCGCCGTCGACCCGGCGGGGGTGGTGGAGCAGGCCCGGCGGTTCACGGAGCGCCACGGCTTCACCTCCTTCAAGCTCAAGGGCGGCGTCTTCCCGCCCGACGAGGAGATCGCCGCCGTACGGGCGCTCGCCGAGGCCTTCCCCGGGCATCCGCTGCGGCTGGACCCCAACGGCGCCTGGTCGGTGGAGACCTCACTGCGGGTGGCCGGGGAGCTCGGGGACGTCCTCGAATACCTGGAGGACCCCACCCTCGGCACCGACGGCATGGCCGAGGTGGCCGCGAGGACCGGCGTGCCGCTGGCCACCAACATGTGCGTGACGACCTTCGCCGAGATCAAGGAGGCCTTCACCCGCGACGCCGTGCAGGTCGTGCTCTGCGACCACCACTACTGGGGCGGGCTGCGCAACACCCAGCAGCTCGCAGCCGTCTGCCGGGCCTTCGGCGTCGGCGTGTCCATGCACTCCAACACCCACCTGGGCATCTCGCTCGCCGCGATGACGCACGTGGCCGCCACCGTCCCGGACCTTCACCACGCCTGCGACTCCCACTACCCGTGGCAGTCGGAGGACGTCCTCACCGAGCGCCTCGCCTTCGAGGGCGGCAGGGTCGCGGTGTCCGACGCCCCCGGGCTCGGCGTGGAGCTCGACCGGGAGCGGCTGGCCGTGCTGCACCGGCGGTGGCTGGACGACGACGGTGCGCTGCGCGACCGCGACGACGCTGCGGCCATGCGCAGCGCGGACCCGGCGTGGCGGACGCCCGCGATGCCGCGCTGGTGAGACGCGTGGTCCAGGGGGGCGTGCGCGGGCCCCGCGCGGGCTGACAGGCGGGTGGGCCCCGCGTGATCGACGTCACGTTGTCGGTGATGTGGTGCAGACTGGCCTGATCCGCACCACGTCAGGGAGCGCATCGTGATCGCGTCCACCGCCCCGGCCGGAAAGGGCCCGGCCGGAAAGGGATCGCACCGTCAGACCCAGGTCGATCCCCTCGCCCCGCTGCGCCGGCCGGACGACCCGCCCTGGGACGTCTACCTCACCGGCACCGTCTTCCTCGACATCATCTTCACCGGCCTCGACTCCGCCCCGGTGCGCGGGACGGAGTCCTGGGCGCGCGGGATGGGGTCGAGCCCCGGCGGTGTCGCCAACATGGCCACCGCGCTCGCCCGCCTCGGCCTGCGCACGTCGCTGGCCGCGGCCTTCGGCGACGACCACTACGGCGACTACTGCTGGGACGCCCTGGAGCACGGCGAGGGCATCGACCTCTCCCCGTCGCGCACGGTGCCCGGCTGGCACTCCCCGGTGACCGTCTCCATGGCCTACGAGGGGGAGCGCACGATGGTCTCCCACGGCCACGAGCCGCCCCCCGAGGAACCGGCCCCCGAGTGCCCGCCCCGGGCCCGGGCCGCCGTGGCCTCCCTCGCGCCCGGCGTCAGCGCGCCCTGGATCGCCCAGGCCGCGAGCAAGGGCACCCGCGTCTTCGGCGACGTCGGCTGGGACGACACCGGCGCGTGGGACCTCGCCGGGCTGCCCGACCTGCGGCACTGCGAGGCGTTCCTGCCGAACGCGGAGGAGGCCATGCGGTACACGCGGACGGACTGCCCGCGGGCCGCCGCGCACGCCCTGACCGCGTACGTGCCGCTGGCCGTGGTCACCCTCGGGGCGGACGGGGCGTACGCGGTGGACCGGCGGACCGGGGAGACGGCGGAGGTGCCCGCGATCGAGGTCGAGGCGCTCGACCCGACCGGGGCCGGGGACGTGTTCGTCGCCGGGTTCGTGACCGGGACGCTGGCGGACTGGCCGCTGGCGGACCGGCTGGCCTTCGCCGGGCTGACGGCGGCGCTGTCGGTGCAGGAGTTCGGCGGTTCGCTGTCGGCGCCGGGCTGGTCGGAGATCGCCGCGTGGTGGCGCAGGGTGCAGTCCGTCGAGGGGCAGTCGGCGGTGGCGCTGGAGCGGTACGGGTTCCTGGCCGACCTGGTGTCGGAGGAACTGGTGAGGCCCTGGCCGCTGCGCAGAGCCGTCCCCACGATCGGCTTCCGGCGCTCGGCGTGACCTCCCGGCCGCAGTGCCGTCGCCTTGGCGGCCGTCCCTCCGGAACCCCTGGTGACAAGCCCCGCCCCAAAACCCCTCGGCGTTGTCACTCCCCCGTCGTACCCTGGGAATCGCGAGGCCGCCCTCAGCTGTGCGGCCGTGACGAGGAGGAACCGCAGGCCTTCAGCGCCGGCCCATGACTCAGACACCCACAGCTCACACCCCCGCGCAGGAGCAGGCGAGAGCGCAGCTCACCGTCCCCGCCCAGCACCCCATGGTGACCGTTCTGGGGTCCGGCGACTCCCTCCTGCGCGTGATCGAGAAGGCCTTCCCGGCGGCCGACATCCACGTCCGGGGCAACGAGATCAGCGCGGTCGGCGACCCCGTGGACGTCGCTCTCATCGCCCGCGTGTTCGACGAGATGATGCTGGTGCTCCGCACCGGGCAGCCGATGACGGAGGACGCAGTGGAACGCTCGATCGCCATGCTCAAGGCGAGCGACAGCGGCGAGAGCGACGGCCAGGAGACCCCGGCCCAGGTGCTCACGCAGAACATCCTGTCCTCGCGCGGGCGCACGATCCGCCCCAAGACGCTCAACCAGAAGCGCTACGTGGACGCGATCGACAAGCACACGATCGTCTTCGGCATCGGCCCGGCCGGCACCGGCAAGACGTACCTGGCGATGGCCAAGGCGGTGCAGGCCCTGCAGTCCAAGCAGGTCAACCGCATCATCCTGACCCGCCCGGCGGTCGAGGCCGGCGAACGCCTCGGCTTCCTGCCCGGCACGCTCTACGAGAAGATCGACCCCTACCTGCGCCCGCTGTACGACGCGCTGCACGACATGCTCGACCCGGACTCGATCCCGCGCCTGATGGCGGCGGGCACGATCGAGGTCGCGCCGCTCGCCTACATGCGCGGACGCACGCTCAACGACGCCTTCATCATCCTGGACGAGGCCCAGAACACGAGCCCCGAGCAGATGAAGATGTTCCTCACCCGCCTCGGCTTCGACTCGAAGATCGTCATCACCGGTGACGTGACGCAGGTCGACCTGCCGGACGGGACGAAGTCCGGTCTGCGGCAGGTCCAGGACATCCTGGACGGCGTGGACGACGTGCACTTCTCCCGGCTGTCGTCGCAGGACGTCGTCCGGCACAAGCTGGTGGGCCGTATCGTCGACGCGTACGAGAAGTACGACACGAAGCACGGCACCCAGAACGGCGCGCACAAGAGCCGGGACAGGTCCGGGCACAAGGGGAAGTAGACACACACAGCACCATGTCGATCGACGTCAACAACGAGTCCGGAACCGAGGTCGACGAGCAGGCGATCCTCGACATCGCCCGCTACGCGCTCGCGCGGATGCGCATCCACCCGCTCTCCGAGCTCTCGGTGATCGTGGTGGACGCCGACGCCATGGAGCAGCTCCACATCCAGTGGATGGACCTCCCCGGCCCGACGGATGTCATGTCCTTTCCGATGGACGAGCTGCGCCCGCCGTCCAAGGACGACGACGAGCCGCCGCAGGGGCTGCTCGGCGACATCGTGCTGTGCCCCGAGGTCGCCGAGAAGCAGGGCAGGGAAGCGGACACGCAGCACTCCATGGACGAGGAGCTCCAGCTCCTGACCGTCCACGGCGTGCTGCACCTGCTCGGCTACGACCACGAGGAGCCGGACGAGAAGGCCGAGATGTTCGGCCTGCAGGCGGCCATCGTGGACGGCTGGCGCGCGGAGCGTGGCCTGACCGGCCCGTCCCCGGCGCCGACGGTCTCGTAGCCGCCGATGAGTCCGCAACTCGCCCTGGGCGCCATCGCCCTGGTCGTCGTGGCCTGGCTCGCCGCCTGCGCGGAGGCGGGCCTCGCGCGCGTCTCCAGCTTCCGCGCCGAGGAGGCCGTGCGCTCCGGCCGCCGCGGCAGCGCCAAGCTCTCCCAGGTCGCCGCCGACCCGACCCGCTACCTCAACGTGGCGCTGCTGGTCCGCGTGGCCTGTGAGATGGCCGCCGCCGCGCTGATCACGTACGGCTGCCTCAAGGAGTTCGACGGCACCACCGAGGCCCTGCTGATCGCCATCGCGGTCATGGTCCTCGTGTCGTACGTCGCCGTCGGGGTCTCGCCGCGCACCATCGGCCGCCAGCACCCGCTGAACACGGCGACGGTCTCCGCGTACGTCCTGGTGCCGCTGGCCCGGATCATGGGCCCGATCCCGTCGCTGCTGATCCTCATCGGCAACGCGCTCACCCCCGGCAAGGGCTTCCGGCGCGGCCCGTTCGCCTCCGAGGCGGAGCTGCGCGCGCTGGTCGACCTCGCCGAGAAGGAGTCGCTCATCGAGGACGAGGAGCGCCGCATGGTGCACTCGGTCTTCGAGCTGGGCGACACCCTGGTCCGCGAGGTCATGGTGCCGCGCACGGACCTGGTGGTCATCGAGCGCTTCAAGACCATCCGCCAGGCCCTCACCCTCGCCCTGCGCTCCGGCTTCTCGCGCATACCGGTCACCGGCGAGAGCGAGGACGACATCGTCGGGATCGTGTACCTGAAGGACCTGGTCCGCAAGACGCACATCAGCCGCGACGCCGAGTCCGAGCAGGTCTCCACGGCCATGCGCCCCGCGTTCTTCGTGCCCGACACCAAGAACGCCGGCGACCTGCTGCGCGAGATGCAGAAGGAACGCAACCACGTCGCCGTCGTCATCGACGAGTACGGCGGCACGGCCGGCATCGTCACCATCGAGGACATCCTGGAGGAGATCGTCGGCGAGATCACCGACGAGTACGACCGGGAACTGCCGCCCGTGGAGGAGCTGGGCGAGGACCGCTTCCGGGTCACCGCCCGCCTCGACATCGGCGACCTGGGCGAGCTGTACGGCCTGGAGGAGTTCGACGACGAGGACGTCGAGACGGTCGGTGGCCTGCTCGCCAAGGCGCTGGGCCGGGTGCCCATCGCCGGGGCGTCGTCCGTGGTCGCCCTGCCCGACGGCCGGGACCTGCGCCTGACCGCGGAGGCCGCGGCCGGCCGCCGGAACAAGATCGTGACCGTGCTCGCGGAGCCGGTGGACCCGCCGGAGCCGCCCCAGGAGGAGAAGCCGGAGTGACCCCGAAGGAGCTGCGCGCGTTCTGCCTGTCCTTCAACGCGGCGGAGGAGGACTTCCCCTTCAGCCCGGAGATCTCCGTGTTCAAGGTGCGGGGCAAGCTGTTCGCCCTCTCCTTCCTGGACGCGAGCCCCCTGAAGGTCAACCTCAAGTGCGACCCCGACGAGGCGGTCCGCCTGCGCGGCGAGCACGAGGGGCTCATCGTGCCGGGGTGGCACATGAACAAGCGCCACTGGAACACCGTCACCGCCGACGGAGGCCTCCCTGACCAGCTGGTCAGGGAGCTCATCGAGGACTCCTACGACCTCGTGGTGGCCGGCCTGCCGCGAGCGGACCGCCTCCGCCTCGACCGCCCCTGACGCTTCCGTATGCTCGGATCATGACCGACAGCAGCGCGCTCGACCCCGAGGACCGCAAGATCGTCACCCTGGCCCGTTCCGCGCGGGCCCGCAACGGCGTGCCCGAGGGGGCGGCCGTGCGGGACGAGACCGGACGCACCTATGTCGCGGGCACGGTGGCCCTCGACTCGCTCAAGCTCAGCGCCCTGCGCACGGCGGTGGCGATGGCGGTGGCCTCGGGAGCGCGGTCGCTGGAGGCGGCGGCGGTGGTGACCGAGGCGGAGTCGGTGCCCGAGGAGGACCGCGCCGCCGTGCGGGACCTCGGCAGCGCGCAGACGCCGGTGCTGCTGGCGGGGCTCGACGGGACGGTCCGCAGCACGGTCACCGCCGGCTGAACTCCGCTGCGACCGGCGGTGATCGGGTGCGATGTCAACCTTGCCGGTCGCGCTCGGCGAGGACTCGATCGCGTCCCCGCTCACCCTGGTGGAGGCCGGTGGCGGCACCGTCGACTTCAGCGGCACCGAGAACCCGGCGATGGCCGCCGGCGCCCCCGTCGAGGTCGGCCCCCTCAGCGGCACCGTGGCCCTTGGCGGCAGCCTGGAGGCCTTCGGCGTCAGAGCGCGTCGGGGCCGCGCTCGCCCGTCCGCACCCGCACGACCGTGTCCACGGGCAGCGCCCACACCTTGCCGTCGCCGATCTTGCCGGTGTGCGCGGCCTTCACGACCGCGTCGATGACGTCCTCGGCGACCGCGTCCTCGACGACGGCCTCGATCCGGATCTTCGGCACCAGATCGACCTGGTACTCCGCGCCCCGGTACACCTCGGTGTGGCCGCGCTGACGGCCGTAGCCGCTGGCCTCGGAGACCGTCAGGCCGTGCACGCCGAGGGCCTGCAGGGCGTTCTTGACCTCGTCGAGGCGGTACGGCTTCACGATCGCGGTGATGAGCTTCATGCCTGGGGGGTGACCTTCTGGGCGGGGGGAGACGACGGAGCCCCGTGATCGTAGGCCGTCCCGGCGGCCCTCGGCGCCGCCGGGCTTCGGAAAGCTCACGCGGCGGGGATGTGCGGGCCGGGGTGCGGAGGGGTCGGTTGGATCAGGGAGAATGGGCGGCATGAGCGTTCGTGTGCAGTCATCCGAAGAGCCGGGCGAGACCGTCCACCGTGCCGGCTTCGCCTGCTTCGTGGGTCGTCCCAACGCGGGCAAGTCCACGCTGACGAACGCTCTGGTCGGGCAGAAGGTGGCGATCACCTCGAACCGGCCGCAGACGACGCGGCACACCGTGCGGGGCATCGTGCACCGGCCGGACGCGCAGCTGATCCTGGTGGACACCCCGGGGCTGCACAAGCCGCGCACGCTGCTCGGCGAGCGCCTGAACGACGTGGTGCGCACCACCTGGGCCGAGGTCGACGTGATCGGCTTCTGCCTGCCGGCGAACGAGAAGATCGGTCCGGGCGACCGTTTCATCGCCAAGGAGCTCGCGGGCATCAAGAAGTCGCCGAAGGTCGCGATCGTCACCAAGACGGACCTGGTCGACAGCAAGGCCCTGGCCGAGCAGCTCATCGCGATCGACCAGCTCGGCAAGGAGCTGGGCATGGAGTGGGCGGAGATCGTCCCGGTGTCGGCGGTCGGCGACCAGCAGGTCGAGCTGCTGGCGGACCTGCTGATCCCGATGCTCCCGGAGGGGCCCGCCCTCTACCCCGAGGGCGACCTGACGGACGAGCCGGAGCAGGTCATGGTGGCCGAGCTGATCCGCGAGGCGGCCCTGGAGGGCGTCCGCGACGAGCTGCCGCACTCCATCGCGGTCGTGGTGGAGGAGATGCTCCCGCGCGAGGACCGGCCCGCCGACAAGCCCCTCCTCGACATCCACGCCAACCTCTTCATCGAGCGCCCCAGCCAGAAGGGCATCGTCATCGGCCCCAAGGGCAAGCGCCTGAAGGAGGTCGGCATCAAGTCCCGCAAGCAGATCGAGGCACTGCTGGGCACACCGGTCTTCCTGGACCTGCACGTGAAGGTGGCCAAGGACTGGCAGCGGGATCCGAAGCAGCTGCGGCGGCTGGGGTTCTGACGGCCGGCCCTCGTCACCTCGGTTCCGTCTGCGCGCGCAGCACCTCCCGGAACCACGCGTACGAGGCCTTGGGCGTCCGCTTAAGGGTCTCGAAGTCGACGTGGACCAGACCGAAGCGGCGCGCGTAGCCCTCCGCCCACTCGAAGTTGTCGAGCAGCGACCACACGAAGTACCCGCGCACGTCGACTCCCGCCTCCAGCGCCCGGTGCAGGGCCCGGAGGTGGCCGTCCAGGTACGCGATGCGGTCCTGGTCGTCCACGCCCGGGTACGAGCAGCCGTTCTCGGTGATGACCACCGGCGGGAGGCGGTCGCCGTAGCGGTCGCGGAAGGAGGTGAGGACCTCCGTGAGGCCCTCCGGTACGACGGGCCAGCCGAAGTCGGTGACCGGACGGCCCTCGATCTCCCGCACGGAGAAGGGCAGTTCCGCCGGCATGGTGACTCCGCCGAAGTCGATCTCCGTGCCCTGCGGCGCGCCCACCCGGGTCGGGGCGTAGTAGTTGACGCCGTACCAGTCGAGCGGCTCGCTGATCACCTTCAGGTCGGCCTCCGGGTCCCCGGGCAGCAGCGCCTCGATGCCGTCCGGGTAGCGGCCCAGCAGCAGCGGATCGGCGAACAGGCGGTTCAGCAGCAGGTCGTAGAAGCCGGCCGCCTCGACGTCCGCCGCCTCGGCCGACGCCGCCCAGGTCGGGCCGTGCGAGTTGGCGATGCCGATGTCCGCGGCGCCGGCGGCGCGCAGGGCACGTACGGCCAGGCCGTGGGCGAGCAGCTGGTGGTGGGCGACCGGCAGCGCGTCGAACAGCAGCCGCCTGCCCGGCGCGTGCACGCCCAGGGCGTGGCCCAGCAGGGTGTGCTCGGCGGGCTCGTTCAGCGTGATCCAGCGGGTCACGCGGTCGCCGAGCCGGCCGGCGACCAGCGCGACGTGGTCGGCGAAGCGCGCGGCGGTGTCCAGGTCGAGCCAGTCCAGGTCCACGGGCAGGTCCCAGTGGAACAGCGTCGGCACCGGGCGCACGCCCGCCGCGCACAGGTCGTCCACCAGCCGGTCGTAGAAGTCCAGGCCGCCCTCGGAGCGCACGCGCGGCCAGGAGACCGAGAAGCGGTAGGCGTTCACGCCCAGATCCGCCAGAAGCGCCACGTCCTCGCGGTGGCGGTGGAAGTGGTCGCAGGCCACGGCCGCCGTCGAGCCGTCCTTGACCCGCCCGGGCCCGGCCGTGAAGGCGTCCCACACCGACGGTTCGCGCAGCTCGGCCGCGCCTTCGATCTGGTGCGCCGAGGTCGACACGCCCCACAGGAAGCCGGGCGGGAAGCGGGGGATCGGAGTGCCTGCGTCAGTCGCCATGCGCCGGATCATCCGTACCGGGGGTAACGGAAGTCAACGGCCGGGCGGGAAGCGGCCGTTACGCCCCCTCCTTCAGGACTCGCGAGACCAGCGTGCGCTGCTCGTCGGTGAGCCGCGGATCGGCCGCGTACACCGTCTTCCCGTCCACGGTGATCTGGTAGGCGAACCCGTCCGGCACCCCGATCGGCGGTGTGGTCCGGCCGGCGGCGAGCGCCCGCTCGGCCAGTGTGTGCCACGCGGCGGCATCGGAGCGGCCGGAGGTGTCCACCTCGGCGTGCCGCTCGATGCCCGCGAATCCGCCCGTGCGCCTCACCTGAATACGCATGGCACCTGTCTAGTACGGAACTACAGCGTCCGCACCCCGACCTGCTCCCAGGCCTTCGACACGGCGTCGAGTTCCTCGCCGTCGCCGAAGCGCTCCCGGGCGGCCTTGACGGTGAGCGTGGCGAAGTCGGCGAACAGCGCCTGCGCCTTCAACTCGCCGCCGGTCAGGACGTCGTACCACACCTGTCCCGCGCGCTCCCAGGCGTGGCCGCCGAGGGCAGTCGCCGCGAGGTAGAAGGCGTGGTTGGGGATGCCCGAGTTGATGTGGACGCCGCCGTTGTCGCGGCCGGTGCGGACGAAGTCGTCCATGGTCGCGGGCTGCGGGTCCTTGCCGAGCACGTCGTCGTCGTAGGCGGTGCCCGGCGCCTTCATGGAGCGCAGCGCCTTGCCCGTCACCCGCGGGGCGAGCAGCCCGGCGCCGATCAGCCAGTCGGCCTCGGTGGTGGTCTGGCCGAGCGTGTACTGCTTGATCAGCGCGCCGAAGACGTCCGACAGGGACTCGTTGAGCGCGCCGGGCTGGCCGAAGTAGGTGAGGTTGGCCGTGTACTGCGTGACGCCGTGGGCGAGTTCGTGGCCGATGACGTCGATCGGGATGGTGAAGTCGAGGAAGATCTCGCCGTCCCCGTCGCCGAAGACCATCTGCTCGCCGTTCCAGAAGGCGTTGTTGTAGTCGCGGTCGTAGTGCACGGTCGCGGTCAGCGGCAGGCCGTCGCCGTCGATCGAGTCGCGTCCGAACGCCCGCAGGAACAGCTCGAAGGTCGCGCCGAGCCCGGCGTAGGCCCGGTTGACGGTGGCGTCCCTGCCGGGGGCGTCGCCCTCGCCGCGGATCCGGTGACCGGGCAGGTCGGTGCCGTGCCGGGCGTCGTGGACGGTGCGCCGCGGCCTGCCCTCGGCGGCCGAGGGGACGGCGGTGGCGCCGAGGACGGTGGTCAGGCGGCGCCGGGTGCGCTCGAAGGCGTCGCGCTGCAGGGTGCGGCGGGCGGGTCCGGCGAGCGCGGGGTCCTCGGCCCGGGCGAGCTTGTCGAGGACGTGGGGCGGGACGATCGTGCAGAAGACGGGCTCGAAGCCCCCGTGGGTCGTCATGCCCGAAACCCTTGCACTGCGTGACGGAACTGTCACCAGTAGCCACCGTGATTGGTGAAATACGGGGACAACGGCCCTCACGCTCCGTGGTGGCTGCTAGGGCGAAGTGGCATGGCGCACTTTTCGTCCCATTTGTTCGACCGGTCCCGCATACTGATACGACCCCACGCGCAGGGAAGGGGCTCGGCTAGCATGCTGCGCATCATGCGTTTCGGGCTGCTTCTCCTTAGCTGCCGCGGCGAGGGCCTGTAGTCGAGGCCGACTCCCTCCCCGCGGAGCTTGGTGCTGCGTCGTCGGCCGTCCTTCCGGACACCCTCTGAGGAGCCCACAGCATCATGGCCAACCGCCAGCAGCCCAGTTCCATGCCGATCCACAAGTACGGCCGCTACGAGCAGGTCGACATCCCGGACCGCACCTGGCCGGACAACCGGATCACCACCGCCCCCCGCTGGCTCTCCACCGACCTGCGCGACGGCAACCAGGCCCTGATCGACCCCATGTCGCCCGCCCGCAAGCGCGCGATGTTCGACCTGCTGGTCAAGATGGGCTACAAGGAGATCGAGGTCGGCTTCCCGGCCTCGGGCCAGACGGACTTCGACTTCGTACGCTCCATCATCGAGGAGCCGGGGGCCATCCCCGACGACGTCACCATCTCCGTGCTGACCCAGGCCCGCGAGGACCTGATCGAGCGCACGGTGGAGTCCCTGCAGGGCGCCAGGCGCGCGACGGTCCACCTGTACAACGCCACCGCGCCGGTCTTCCGCCGGGTCGTCTTCCGTGGCTCCAGGGACGACATCAAGCAGATCGCCGTCGACGGCACCCGCCTGGTCATGGAGTACGCGGAGAAGCTGCTGGGTCCCGAGACCGAGTTCGGCTACCAGTACAGCCCCGAGATCTTCACCGACACCGAGCTGGACTTCGCGCTGGAGGTCTGCGAGGCGGTCATGGACGTCTGGCAGCCCGGCCCGGACCGCGAGATCATCCTGAACCTGCCCGCCACCGTCGAGCGCTCCACGCCCTCGACGCACGCCGACCGCTTCGAGTGGATGGGCCGCAACCTCTCCCGCCGCGAGTACGTCTGCCTGTCGGTCCACCCGCACAACGACCGCGGCACCGCCGTCGCCGCCGCCGAGCTGGCCCTGATGGCCGGCGCCGACCGCGTCGAGGGCTGCCTGTTCGGCCAGGGCGAGCGCACCGGCAACGTCGACCTGGTCACCCTCGGCATGAACCTGTTCTCCCAGGGCGTCGACCCGCAGATCGACTTCTCCGACATCGACGAGATCCGCCGTACGTGGGAGTACTGCAACCAGATGGAGGTCCACCCGCGCCACCCGTACGTGGGCGACCTGGTCTACACGTCCTTCTCCGGCTCCCACCAGGACGCCATCAAGAAGGGCTTCGACGCCATGGAGGCCGACGCGAAGGCCAAGGGCGTCACCGTCGACGACATCGAGTGGGCCGTGCCGTACCTGCCGATCGACCCCAAGGACGTCGGCCGCTCCTACGAGGCGGTCATCCGGGTCAACTCGCAGTCCGGCAAGGGCGGTATCGCCTACGTCCTGAAGAACGACCACAAGCTGGACCTGCCGCGCCGGATGCAGATCGAGTTCTCCAAGCTCATCCAGGCCAAGACCGACGCCGAGGGCGGCGAGGTCACGCCGAAGGACATCTGGGCCGTCTTCCAGGACGAGTACCTGCCCAACCCCGAGAACCCCTGGGGCCGGATCCAGGTCAAGAACAACCAGTCGACCACCGACACCGACGGCGTGGACACGCTGCAGGTGGAGGCCACGGTCGACGGCCGGGACACGGTCCTCACCGGCTCCGGCAACGGCCCGATCTCGGCGTTCTTCGACGCCCTGCAGTCCGTCGGCATCGACGTACGCCTGCTGGACTACCAGGAGCACACGATGAGCGAGGGCGCCTCCGCGCAGGCCGCCTCCTACATCGAATGCGCCATCGGCGACAAGGTTCTGTGGGGGATCGGAATCGACGCGAACACGACGCGCGCCTCGCTGAAGGCTGTCGTCTCGGCCGTCAACCGCGCGACGCGCTGACCAGCCTCGCAGGCGATTTACGGGCTCCGTCCGCCGATGTCCGGCGGGCGGGGCCCCGTCACATACCGGCCAATTGCTGTGACGGTCACGGAAAGGTCTCCTCCGGGGTGCTGACTCCTCCTCATGGATGTGGCTAACATCACGCAAGCGCGGCGACGTTGCCGCGCGGCGTGACGGAGGTGCGACGTGTTGCCAGGACGGGGACGAAACGGCCGTGCCGCCGGGCTTGCCCGCATCCTGGGCACCCGTACCGCGTGGACGGCCGCCGGCGACGGGGAGTTCTTCTGCCCCGGCTGCGGCGGTGACCGCAACTACCAGCGGCTGACCGGACAACGCCGCTTCACCCTGCTCGGCGTGCCCGTGCTGCCGCGCGGCGAGACCGGCCCGGTCGTGGAGTGCGCCGCCTGCCGCCGCCACTTCGGCACCGACGTGCTCGACCACCCGACCACCACCCGCTTCTCCGCGATGCTCCGCGACGCCGTGCACACCGTCGCCCTCGCGGTGCTGGCCGCGGGCGGAGCCGGATCCCGCACGGCACTGGAGTCCGCCGTGCTCGCCGTGCGCGCGGCCGGCTTCGACGACTGCACCGAGGAGCAGCTGGCCGCCCTCGTCGAGGCGCTGGAGGCGGACACCGGCCGCATCACCGGCGAACCCTGCGGCGCCGGGCTGGCCATAGAGCTCCACGAGGCCCTCGACCCGCTCGCCCCGCACCTGGCCACCGTCGGCCGCGAATCGATCCTGCTGCAGGGCGCGCGCATCGCCCTGGCCGACGGGCCGTACACCCCGGCCGAGCGGGACGTCCTGGCGACCGTCGGAGCGGCGCTCACCATCTGCTCCGACGACGTGACCCGCCTGCTCGCGGCGGCGGCCCGTACGCCGTCGTAGCACCGGCGGTACTCCCCGGGGAGTAATCCGCCCTCCGCACCGCCCCGCGCAGTAACCCCCGGCTCGGTCTCACGCCCGACGTGCCGGATCCCGTGCGCCGGGAGTCTGGAGTCCGTTCCAGACACCCGACCGGAGGGAGCCGGACAGATGGGGGCCACAAGGACGCGTACGGGGCGGCGGCGGGCCGTGCCCTGGGTGGTGGCCGGGCTGTGGATCGCCGCGCTCGTGCTGCTCGGGCCGCTCGCCGGGAAGTTCGCCGGCATCCAGCAGAACCGCGCGGTCGACTACCTGCCCGACAGCGCCGACTCCACGCAGGTGGCGCGCGTCCAGGACGAGTTGCCGGGCGGCGAGTCGACCGACCTGGTGCTCGTGTACCACCGCGGCGGCGGACTCACCGACGCCGACCGGCGGACGGCCGACGAGCAGATCGCCGAGGTGCGCGGCGCCTACGACCTGGCGGGTGAACCGCGCGGCGTCCCCTCCGCGGACGGCTCCACCCTGATGTACCCGGTCTCCAGCACGCAGCCGGGCCAGGACGAGGAGGCGCGGGACGCCTTCGTCGACGCGGTGCGGGACATCGCCGAGGGCGCAGGCGGACTGAGCGTCGAGGTCGGCGGGCCGGGAGCGCTGAACACCGACATGAACAAGGTGTTCGAGACGCTCGACGCCACCCTGCTGTTCGCCACCCTCGGCGTCGTCACCGTGCTGCTCGTCCTCATCTACCGCAGCCCCTTCCTGTGGCTGGTCCCGCTCGCCGTCGCGGGCGTCGCCGCCACCGTGGCGATGGCCGCCGGCTACGGACTGCACGAACTGTTCGGCGTCACCGTCACCGGACAGAGCGGCGGCGTGATGACCGTCCTGGTCCTCGGCGCCGGCACCGACTACGCGCTGCTGATCGTCTCCCGCTACCGCGAGGAACTGCGCCGCCACAAGCACCCGTACGACGCCATGCGCGCCGCCCTGCGCGGCTGCGGGCCGGCCGTCCTCGCCTCCTCGGGGACCGTCGCGGCCGGGCTGCTGTGCCTGCTCGCCGCCGACCTCAACAGCAGCAGCGGCATGGGGCCGGTCGGCGTGGTCGGGGTGCTCGCGGCGCTGGTCGCCATGACGACGCTGCTGCCCGCGGTGCTGGTGCTGCTCGGGCGGCGGGTCTTCTGGCCGCTGATCCCCGCGTTCGGCAGCGAGCCGAAGGCACGGCGGTCGCTGTTCGCCGCGATGGGCACCTCGGCGACGCGCCGGCCCGCCGCGGTGCTCGTCGGTGGCGGCGTCCTGCTGGGCGCGCTCGCGCTCGGCACGCTGAACCTGTCCGGCGGCATCAAGCAGGAGGACTCCTTCACCGAGCGGCCCGAGTCGATCACCGCGATGCGGACGCTGGCCCGGGAGTACCCCGAACGCAGCAGCCGGCCCTTGATCGTCATCGCCCCCGACGGCAGGGCCGAGGCGGTCCTGGAGCGGGCCCGGGCCGCCGACGGTGTCGCCGAGGCGGTCCCCGGGCGCAGCGGAGCCGGCTGGACGGAGATCGCCGTCTTCGCCACCGCGCCGCCGGAGACGCCGGCCGAGACCCGCACCATCGAGGCCCTGCGGGCCGGGCTCGACCCGGAGGGAGCGTACGTCGGCGGGCCCAGCGCCCAGCAGATCGATCTCGCCGACAGCGAGGCGCGGGACCGGAAGGTGATCGTGCCGCTGGTGCTCGCCGCGGTGTTCGTCATCCTCGTCGGGCTGCTGCGCAGCCTGGTCGCGCCGTTGCTGCTGCTGGTGGCGGTGGTCGCGGTGTGGGGCGCGGCGCTCGGCATCGGCGGTCTGGTCTTCGAGCCGGTGTTCGGCTTCGGCGGGACGGATCCCGGGCTCGGGCTGCTGTCGTTCGTGTTCCTGGTCGCCCTCGGGGTCGACTACGGCATCTTCCTGATGCACCGGATGCGGGAGGAGTCCGTGCGGGGGGCCGAGCCGGAGGCGGCGGCGCTGACCGCGCTGCGGACGACCGGCGGGGTGATCGCCTCGGCCGGGGTCGTGCTCGCGGCGACGTTCGCCGTACTGACGACGCTGCCGATGGTCGGTCTCGTCGAGCTCGGGTTCGTCATCGCGGTGGGGGTGCTGCTGGACACGTTCCTGGTACGCACGTACCTGGTGACCACGGCGAGTGTGCTGCTGAGGCGGCGGATGTGGTGGCCGGGGAGGCTCTCGCGCGCACCGCGGCGGATCACACCGTCGAAGCGGGACGAGCCCGTCTCCGCGCACGCCTCCTGACCCGCCGACGGCGTCCCTCCCCTCCCGGAGGGACGCCTTCCTCGCCGAGGATGATGCCCGTGCAGGCACCCACCACCCCGCAGGCGGCCTGGTCGCGTTCCGCCGAGCGGGTCATGGCCGCCATCAACCGCGACCCCCTGACCGCCCCGCACGCGGTCCGCAACGACACCGTGCTCGCCCTCGCCGCGGCGGCGCTCGCGGCCGGTATCGCGCTGCTCGTCGACGACGGGCGCGAGCCCGACGCGCTCGGCTGGACGCTGCTGCTCGCGAGTCACCTGCCGCTGCCCTGGCGGCGGCGCCGGCCGCTGCTCGTGCTGGCCCTGATCGTGGCCTGTGTCGCGCCGTACCACGCGCTGGACAACGTCCACTCCGCGCCCACCCCGGCCACCTACATCGCCCTCTACACCGTCGCCGTCACCGGCCGCCCGCTGCGCACGGTCCTGGTCGGGACGGGGGTCGTCACCCTCTCCGTCAGCGTGATGCTCACCGTCAGCCCCCACGAGGCGCTGGAGGTGCTGAAGGTCTCCGGGTGGGTCGTCGCCGTGCTGTTCTGCGGCGTCGACGTGCGCTTCTACCGCCAGTACGTCGCCTCCATCGTGGAGCGTGCCGAACGGGCCGAACGCACCCGCGAGGAGGAGGCCCGGCGGCGCGTCGCCGAGGAGCGGCTGCGGATCGCCCGGGACCTGCACGACCTGCTGGCCCACAGCATCACCCTCATCGGCGTGCAGACCTCCGTCGCCGCCCACGTGCTGTCCGCCGACCCCGACAGGCTGGACCGGGAGACGGTCGCCAAGGCCCTCGACGACATCGCCGAGACCTGCCGCAGCGCCCGGGGCGAACTCCGTACGACCCTGGAGGTGCTGCGCGCGCACGAGGCCGCGCACGGCGCCGCCGACACCCGCGGCCCGCTGCCGGGCCTGGACGGGCTGCCCGACCTGGCTCAGGCCGCGCGGCTCGGCGGTGCCCGGGTCGAGCAGACCGTACGGATACGGCACGCGCCGCCCGCCGTCGGCGCCGCCGCCTACCGCATCGTGCAGGAGGCCCTGACCAACGCCGTGCGGCACGCCGGGCCCGGACCGGCCGTCCGGGTCGAGCTGGAGGAGCGGGAGGGCGCCCTGCACCTGTCGGTCAGCGACGACGGCGCCGGGCCGGCCGCGGGCGGCACCCCGGGCTTCGGGCTGGCCGGGATGCGGGAGCGGGCCCGCAGCGTCGGTGGCACACTCGACGCCGGACCGCGGGCCGGGGGCGGATTCGAGGTGACGGCGGTCCTGCCGCTCACCACGACGGGGGAGAGGACCGGATGACCATACGGGTGCTGCTGGCGGACGACCAGACCCTGGTGCGCGAGGCGTTCGCGATGCTCGTGGAGTCGGCCCCGGACATGGCGGTCGTCGGGCAGGCCGCCACCGGCCGGCAGGCCGTCGAACTGGCCCGTGGCGCCGACCTCGTGGTGATGGACATCCGCATGCCCGACCTCGACGGCATCGAGGCGACCCGGCTCATCGCGGCCGACGAGGACCTCGCGGGCGTCCGCGTCCTCGTGCTCACCACCTACGACACCGACGAGAACATCGTCGACGCCCTGCGCGCCGGCGCCTCCGGGTTCCTCGTCAAGGACACCCGCCCGGCCGAACTCCTGGACGCCATCCGGACCGTCGCCGCCGGTGAGTCCCTGTTGTCGCCGGGGCCCACGGCACGGCTGATCGAGCGGTTCCTGCGCAGCCCCTCCCCACCGGCGGCCGGCGGGCCCGAGTGCCTGTCCGAGCGCGAGCGGGAGGTGCTCACGCTGGTCGCGCGCGGCCTCAACAACACCGAGATAGCGCAGGCGCTGGGCCTGAGCCCGCTGACCGCGAAGACCCACGTCAGCCGCATCATGGGGAAACTGGCGGCGCGGGACCGGGCCCAGCTGGTCATCGTCGCCTACGAGTCGGGGATGGTGACGCCGGGGAGCATCTGAGGGATGAGACTCCTCAGCCGCACCCTCCTGGTCACCTCGGTCCTCCTCACCCCCCTCACCGCCGGAGCCACCACCGCCACGGCCGGCCCCGGCTGCGCGTCCTCCGTCCCGTACGTCTCGGGCGAGGGCGGCTACGCCACGTACCGGATCCCCGCCACCGTCACCACCCGCGCCGGCACCGTCCTCGCCTTCGCCGAGGGCAGGCGCGGCGGGGCGGGCGACACCGGCGACATCGACGTCGTCCTGCGCCGCTCGGCGGACGGCGGCTGCACCTGGGGCCCGCTCACCGTCGTCGCCGCGGGAGACGGCGACACCCGGGGCAACCCGGCACCCGTCGTCGACCCGCGCAGCGGCGCCGTCGTGCTCCTCACCTCCTACAACAGCGGGGACGTGACGGAGGCGCAGATCATGCGCGGGGAGGTCACGCCCGAGCAGAGCCGTCGTGTCTTCGTGCAGCGCAGCCGGGACGACGGCCGCCGCTTCACCGAGCCCCGCGAGATCACCGCGCAGGTGAAGCACCCGTCCTGGCGCTGGTACGCGACCGGCCCCGGCCACGCGCTCGCCCTCACCCACGGCCCCTACGCGGGCCGCCTGATCGTCCCCGCCAACCACTCGGCGTCCCCGCCCCCCGGCTCCCCGGACACCGGCCGGGAACCCCGCTACTACGGCGCCCACGCGCTCCTCAGCGACGACGGCGGCCGCACCTGGCGGCCGGGCTTCGTCGACGACTCCTACGACGGGACGGCCAACGCCAACGAGTCCACCGCCACGCAACTCCCCGACGGCAGCGTCTACTTCAACGCCCGGGACCAGCACGGCACCGGCGCGGGCCACCGCCTCGACAGCCGGTCGAGCGACGGCGGCGCCTCCCTCGACCGGCCCTACACCGTGCAGCCGACCCTGAACGACGTCCCCGTCGTCCAGGGCAGTGTCCTGCAACCGGCGGGCCGCCACGGGCCGTTGCTGTTCTCCGGCCCGTCCGTCCCCACCGCCCGCCGGGCGATGGCGGTGTGGCGCAGCACCGACGGCGGCGCCACCTTCACCAGGGCGCTGACGCTCTCCCCGCACCCCGCCGCCTACTCCGACCTGGTGCCGCTCGGCCGGAAGGCGGTGGGGATCCTCTACGAGACCGGTGTGCGGGGGACCTACGAGACGATCGAGTTCCGCCGGATCCCGGCCGGCGAGCTCTAGGGCCGGTCGTATGGACAGGACCTAGAGCAGCCCGGCCGCTGCCAGGTACTTCCCGACCCGCTCCACCTCGCCCGGCGACAGCGGCACCTGCGGCTCGGCCGTCGCCGGGCAGTCGATCACGCCCCGCAGGTGCAGCGCGGCCTTGAAGGCGCCGATCGCCGAGGAGCCCGGGCCCATGCGCGCCGGGTCCCCGACGGACACCATCCCGAACAGGGCGCACAGGCGCTCCTGTTCGGCACGGGCCTCCTCGGCGTCCCCGGCGCGGCACAGACGGACCAGCCGGACGTAGCCGTGCGGGTCGACGTTGCCCAGGCCGGGCACCGTGCCGTCCGCGCCGACGGCGAGGGCCGCGTCGACGATCAGCTCGGAGCCGGTCAGCACGCTGAAGCCGGTGATGCCCTGGTGGTCGCGGACGCCGGTCACGACCTGCCGGAACGCGGCCAGGTCGCCGCTGGAGTCCTTCAGCCCGGCCACGACGCCGTCGGCGGCCAGCTCCAGGACGACGTCCCCGGGCAGCTTCGTGTGGACGGCGACCGGGATGTCGTAGGCGATGACCGGCACCGGGCTCGCGGCGGCGACGGCACGGTAGTGGCGGGCGATCTCCGCCGGGTGGGTGCGGGCGTAGAACGGGGCGGTGACGACGACCGCGTCCGCGCCCGCCGCCGTCACCGCGGCGACGTGGTCCAGCACGCGGGGCGTGGTCATGTCGATCGCCCCGGCCAGCACCGGCAGCTGCCCCCCGGCGTGGCGTACGACCGTCTCGACCACCAGCCGGCGCTGCCCGTCCGTCAGATAGGCCGCCTCCGAGGTGGAGCCGAGCACGAACAGGCCGTGCACCCCGCCCTCCACCAGATGGTCGACGAGCCTGAGCAGCGAGGGGACGTCCACCTCGCCGTCCGGTGTCAGGGGTGTGCACAGGGGCGGGATGACACCGGTCAGCGGGGTGATCGTCATGGGGCCTCCATCGGGTCGCTCCGGCGGACGAGGTCGCGGGTCGACTCGTCCTCCTGGACAGGATGGTGGCAGCGGAAGCGGTGCGCGGGCGCCGACGCGGCGGAGAAGGCCGGCATCTCGTCCGCGCAGACGCCGTCCGCCTTCCAGCAGCGGGTGCGGAACGGGCAGCCGCTCGGCGGGCGGGTCGCCGAGGGGACGGGACCGGCCAGCGGGATCGGCTCGATCGGGTCGAGCAGGCCGGGCGTGGCCGAGAACAGGGCACGGGTGTACGGGTGCCGGGCCCGGTCGGTGACCAGGGCGGCCGGGCACTCCTCGACGATCCGGCCCAGGTACATGGTGATCACCCGGTCGCTCATCCGCCGGACCGTCTGGATGTCGTGCGAGACGAACACCAGGGCCAGGCCCAGGCGTTCCTTCAGGTCGAGCAGGAGGTTGAGGATCTGCGCCCGGACCGACACGTCCAGGGCGCTGGTCGGCTCGTCCGCCACGACCAGGTCCGGGTCGAGCGCCAGGGCCCGGGCGATCGCGACGCGCTGGCGCTGCCCGCCCGACAACTGCCCGGGCAGGGCGTCGGCGAGGGCCCGGGGGAGACCGACCAGGGACATCAGCTCCCGCACCCGCTCCTCGCGTCCGGCCCGGGTGCCGCGGTCGTGCACGTCCAGCGGGTCGCGCAGGATCCGCCGGACGGGCAGGCGGCGGTTCAGGGCCGTCGACGGGTCCTGGAAGATCATGCCCGTGCTCGCGCCGACGGCCCTGCGGCGCTCGGCGGCCGGCATCGCCCACAGGTCCCGCCCCCGGAACGACACCGTCCCGCGGGTCGGCCGCTCCACCCCCACCAGCACCTTCGCCAGGGTCGACTTGCCGCAGCCCGACTCGCCGACCACGCCGACGGTCTCGCCGGGTGCGACGGCCAGGTCGGCGCCGGTCAGGGCGTACACCCGGTCGCGGGTGAACACCCCGCCGCTGCGGGCCCTGTGGACGACGTGCGCGTCGGACAGTTCCACCAGGGCGCTCATGACACGGCCTCGGTCTCCGGCGCCGCCGGCTCCATGGCAGGGTGATGGCAGGCCACGGTGTGCGCCGGGGTACCGGTCAGGGCCGGAGCCGTCGTGCGGCACACCTCGCTCGCACGCGGGCACCGGTCGGCGAAGCGGCAGCCGGCCGGGAAGTCGGCCGGGGACGGCACGACCCCCTTGATCTGCGTCATGCGCTCCTGCGCCGTCTCCAGCGACAGCACGCTGCCGAGCAGGCCGCGCGTGTAGTGGTGGGCCGGGGCCTCCACCAGGTCGGCCGTGACGCCCGTCTCCACGATCTGCCCGCCGTACATCACCGCCACCCGGTCGGTGACGTCCGCGATCAGCGCCAGGTCGTGCGAGACCAGGATCAGCGCGAAACCGAGCTCCTCGCGCAGCCGCAGCAGCAACTCCATCACCTGCGCCTGCACGGTGACGTCGAGCGCGGTCGTCGGCTCGTCGGCGACGATCAGCTTCGGGTCGCGGGACAGGGCCATCGCGATCAGGACCCGCTGGCGCTGCCCGCCGGACAGCTCGTGCGGGTAGCTGCGCAGGGTGCGTTCGGGGTCCAGGCCGACCATGGTCAGCAGCTCGGCGGGAGTGCGCCGCCCGCCGCGCCGCACGACCTGCTTGAGCTGGGCGCGGATCGTCATGGCCGGGTTGAGGGAGGACAGCGCGTCCTGGTAGACCATCGCCATCTCGTGGCCGAGGAGCCTGCGGCGTGCGCGCATCGGCTCGGTGAGCAGGTCCCGCTGGTGGAAGCGGACCTGGCCGCGCACGCGCGCCCCCTCCGGCTGCAGGCCCATGACCGCCAGCGCGGTCAGCGACTTGCCGCAGCCCGACTCGCCGACCAGCCCCAGGACTTCGCCGGGGTGCACCTCGAAGCTGATGCCGTCCACGATGTCCACGCCGCCGTGCCGCCCGTCGAAGCCGATGGCGAGGTTCTCCACCGCCAGCACCGGCTGCCCGTCCCGGGGGACGTGCCGGGCCCGGGCCCGCAGCCTGCGGGCCGCCTCCGTCAGGCCGGGCAGCGGCGCGACCTCCCCGCCGCCGGGCTCGGGTACCTCCAGCCGGTCGTCGCCCGGCGCCTTCACCTCCCGGGCCGAGGGAGCCGCCCACGCGTCGGAGACGCCCTCGGACAGGACGTTCAGGGACAGCACCGTGACGAGCATCAGCAGTCCGGGGAACACGGTCGCCCACCAGCCGCCGGTCAGGACCATGTTCTTGCCGTCGGCGATGACGCTGCCCCAGGACGGGTCGGGCGGCCGCACGCCCGCCCCGATGAAGGACAGCGACGCCTCGAAGACGATCGCCTCGGCGACCTGGACGGTGCAGAACACCAGCACGGGCGCGGCGCAGTTGACCGCCACGTGCTTCAGCACGATGTGCGGGGTGCGGGCGCCGATGACCCGTTCCGCCGTCACGTAGTCCTCGCCGTACTGGTCGAGGACGTTGGCCCGGACGACCCGGGCCACCGGCGGGGTGAACAGGAAGGCGAGCGCGCAGATGAGCACCGTGATCCCGCCGCCGAACACCGCCACCAGCACGGCGGCCAGCGCGATGCCCGGGAACGCCATCACCACGTCCAGGCAGCGCATCAGCGTCTCGTCGACCGCCTTGCGGGAGGTCGCGGCGATCGCCCCGAGCAGCGCGCCGGCCACCAGGGCGAGCCCGGTCGCGCCGAGCCCGATCGCGAGCGACCAGCGCGCCCCGTACATCAGCCGGCTCAGGATGTCCCGGCCGAGACTGTCCTGGCCCATCCAGTGCCCGGCGGACGGGTGGCCGGTGCCGTCGACGGGCGGCTGCTGGTCGAGCGGGTCGTGCGGGGCGAGGAGCGGCGCGAGCAGCGCCATGAGGGCGACGACCGCCAGGAAGCAGACGGCGGCCTTCGACAGCGGCGGCAGCCGGCGCATGCCGCGCAGCCGCACACCGGACCGGGACAGGGCCGTGGCAAGGCTCTTGCGGGTCATCACGTGGTCGCATCCCTCAGTCGCGGGTTGACCAGCAGGTACAGGATGTCGATGACGAGGTTCACGACGACGAACCCGGCCGCCGTGGTCAGCACGACGCCCTGGACGACGGCCGGATCACCGTTCTTCACGGCGTCGATCATCAGCTTGCCCATGCCGGGCAGCGAGAAGATCGTCTCGATGACGACCGCGCCGCCCAGCAGGTAGCCGACCCGCAGGCCGAGCACGGTGAGCGGGTTGATCAGCGCGTTCCGCAGCACGTTGCGGCCGACGACCACCCGGGGCGGCAGCCCGCTGCCGATCGCCGTCCGCACGTAGTCCTTGTCCAGCTCCTCCACCACGGACGTCCGCACGATCCGGGTCAGCTGCGCCGCCACCGGGAGGGAGAGGGCGAGGGCGGGGAGCGTCATCGTCCTCAGCCAGCCGGTGAAGGAGTCGGCCGGGTTGATGTAGCCGCCGGTCGGGAACCAGCCCAGGTCGACCGCGAGGTACTGGATCATCAGCAGCGCGAGCCAGAACCCGGGCGCGGCGACCCCGGTCAGTGACACGACCCGGATGATCTGGTCGGGCAGCCGGTCCCGGTGGATCGCCGCCGTGACACCGCCCAGCAGGGACAGCACGACCGCGATGCCGAGGCCCAGGAAGGTCAGCTGGAGGGTGAGCGGCAGTGCGGTGGTCACCTGGTCGATCACCGGGGCCCGGGTCAGCGCGCTGGTGCCCAGGTCGCCGCGGAGCAGGTCGGCGACGAAGGCGGCGTAGCGCACGGGCAGCGGGTCGAGCAGGCCGTGTTCCTCGCGGAAGTCGTGGAGCTGTCGCGGGGTCGGGTTGGCGCCCTGGAAGAACGCGGACGCCGGGTCGACGTCGGAGAACCGCATCACCAGGAACACGAACAGCACGATCCCGAGCATCAGCGGGACGAGCAGGGCGACGCGGCGGAGCAGGATCCGCAGGACGGCCGTCATGCCGCTAGGCCCACTTGGCCTGGAGGAGGTTGACGCCGGGATAGGGCTGGGCCCTGATGCCGCTGAGCCGCTTCGGGTCCCAGGCCGTCATCAGCTCGTTGTGGACCACCGGGTAGAGCACGGCCTGTTCGGCGACGACGTCGATGTAGTCCTGGACCATCGTCTTCTTCCTGGCCGGGTCGGGTTCCCGGGTGGCCCGGTCCATGTCCCTGAACAGCTGCCGGGCCACCGGGTCGGAGGCCCACCGGGTGTACTGCATCCAGAGGTTCCGCGGGCCGTAGTTGTAATGCATGATCAGGTCGGCGTCGAGGCCGAACTGGTTGGGGTTCGAGGCGGCGGCGACGACCTGGTAGTCCTGCTTCTGGTCCATCTTCGTGAAGACGGCCGTGGTCTCCTGCGGGGACAGGGTGGTGCGCACCCCGATCGCGTCCCAGGAGGACTTGATGGTGGGCAGGCAGTCGACGATCCAGCTGACGTTCACCGCCAGGATGTCGATGCTCAGGTCCTTGACCCCGGCCTCCTTCAGCAGCGCCTTCGCCCGGTCCGGGTCGTGGTCGTAGACGGTCTTCGCCCGGCGGTAGGAGGGGTTGTTCTCGTCGAGGAAGGAACTGGACGGCCTGCCGTGGCCCTTGAGGGCGACCTCAACCATCTTCTCGGTGTCGATGGCGTAGTGCAGGGCCTGGCGCACGCGCACGTCGTCGAAGGGCTTGTGCCGCGTGTTGAACATCAGGAACAGGTTGTTCATCCCGGCCCCGCCGGCCACCGTGAGTCCGCCGGCCTCCAGCCGGCCGATGTTGGCGTACGGGATGTTGTCCGCGATCTGCGCGCCCGCGCTCGACCCGGAGATCTTCGCGACGCGGGGTGCGGCGTCCACGATCGTCAGCCAGTTCATCCTCCGGAAGGCGGGCCTGCGCGGGCCGTTGTAGGCGTCGAAGGCCTCGAAGGTCGTGTTCGACTTGGGGTGGTGCGCGGTCTGCCGGTACGGGCCCGAGCCGATCGCCTTGCCCCTGATGGCGTCGTCCCAGCCGCCGGGCCGCCCGAACACGTGCCTCGGCATGACCTTGGCGAGCGTCAGCCGCGAAAGCCCGTCCGGGAAGGGGAACTTGAGCACCAGCTCCACCCGCCGCGGGTCGATCTTGCGGACCTCCTTCAGCCAGCTCGCGAAGAAGCCCTTGGCGAGGGTCTGGGTGTCCGGGTCGAGGATCCGGTCGAAGACGAACACCACGTCGTCGGCGGTCACCGGCTCGCCGTCGTGGAACGTGGCGCCCTCCCGCAGGGTGAACGTCCAAGACGTGCCGTCCGGGTCCTTCGGCACCTCGGTCGCCAGGGCCGCGTACGGCTGCCGGGAGATCGGGTCCGTGTCCAGCAGACCCTCGTAGATGTGGTGGTTGGCGGCCATGCAGAACGCGGACGCCGTCTGGGTGGGGTCCCAGCTGCCGTCGTTGCCGTAGCCGATCACCGCCGTCAGCGTCCGGTCCGGACCGCTGCCGCCGTCGCCGGTGTCGTTCGTGGACTCGGGCCCGGACGAACAGGCCGACAGCGACGCGGAGACGGCGGCGGCCGCGCCCAGCGCGCCGGTGTGCTTCAGGAACGACCGGCGGCGCAGCGCCGGCACGTCAGGGGTCACGTCGCGCACGGGTCCTCCAGCGAGAGGTCTGGGGGGACGGGGCCGGATGCGGAGATACGACGTCCTACGTCCTGCGGTCAGCGCGACCATAGGAGGGGCCGTGGGGCCGGTCAAGGGATCGCACACGAATGGCCCATCCGCCAGAGGTCGCACCAATGGCGCTGTGCGGCAGCCGAAGTTGACGCCCTGCCGGGCGGCCTTGGCATCGGGTACCGCCGGAGGTGGGACGTGGGACGTCCGGGGCGCGTACGATGCGGCGCATGTCCGAGGAGCCCAGGACCAGCCGGATACAGCGCCAGGTCGTGCAGCTCATCCTCGACCGCAGACTCACCGCCGGCGCGCCGCTGCCCACCGAGGCCGCGCTGACGCAGGCCCTCGGCGTCAGCCGCAACTCCGTCCGCGAGGCGCTCAAAGCCCTCCAGGCCCTCGACATCGTGGAGATCAGGCACGGCTACGGCACCTATGTCGGCCGGGCCTCCCTCGCCCCCCTCGTCGACGGCCTCACCTTCCGCACCCTGGCCCGCCACGAGGACGACCCCGGCGCCCTCGCCGAGATCCTCCAGGTCCGCGAGGTACTGGAGGTGGGCCTGATCCGCCGGGTGGCCACGACGGTCACGGAGGCGGAACTGGACCGGCTGGAGGAGGTGGTGACCCGGATGGAGGCCGCCGCCGGAACGGGCACCGCCGAGGGCGCCGGCGGTGCGGACCGTTCCTTGCCCGATCTCGACCGCGAGTTCCACGAGGTGCTCTACGCCTCGCTCGGCAACGACCTCGTCCCGCAACTCCTCGCCGCCTTCTGGACGGTCTTCCGGCGGGTCCTGGGCGCCCGCGGCCGGTCCCACGACCCCTCGCCCGGGATCACCGCACGCCGCCACCGCGACATCGTCACCGCGCTGCGCGCCCGGGACGCGGAGGGCGCGCAGCGGGCCATGGCCGTGCACTTCCGGGGCATCGAGGCGCGGGTGGCCCGGGAGCCGCGGGGCGTGGGCTGAATCCGCCGCCCGCGCGGCGCGGCGCGGGGGATGATGGCGGACGTGAGCGACCTGTGGAGCGAGCACGACAACGGCGTCCTGCACCTGCCCTCCGGCCGGTCGGTGCGCGGCCGGGGCCTGCGCCACCCCCTGGACCCCACCGCGCCCCTGCCCTCCTACGGCGTCTACCTGCTGGGCCGCCGGCCGCCCGGGGCGCCCTGGGAGGCGGACTGGATCCGCTGGCCCGACTTCCGGCTCCCGGCCGACCCGGAGGCCGCCCGCGCGGTCCTGGCCCGGGCGTGGGAGCGGGCCGCCGGGGAACGGGTGGAGATCGCCTGCGGGGGCGGACGGGGCCGGACGGGCACGGCCCTGGCCTGCCTCGCGGTCCTGGACGGCGTACCCGCGGCACAGGCCGTGGCGTACGTCCGCCGGCACTACGACCGGCGGGCGGTGGAAACGCCCTGGCAGCGGCGGTACGTACGCCGGTTCGGCCGGGGGTGAGCCCCTCCTCCGGCCCGGCGGATCGTCCCCCGGACGCGCCTGCTTGGACCGACGGCCGGGAGCCGGACCCGTTCGCCCGGCTCGGCGGCCCCGCACCGCCCCGGCGAGCCCGCCACGGGCCGGCACCGGGAGCCGGAGCAGGCGTTCCACGCGACGGCCCGCCGCACCGGGCGGCGGGCCACCGCGGACGTCACGCGCAGTACAGGTCGGATCCGGGCCGCTCGCCGGTGGCGAGGAAGCGGGAGACGGTCCGGTCGCCGCAGGCGTTGCCGTTGGCGAGGTAGGCGTCGTGGCCCGTGGAGTTCACGGTGACCATGACGGCCCGGTCGCCGAGCGCCTGACGGAGCCTCAGGGCGCCGCTCAGCGGGGTGGCGACATCCCGCTCGTTCTGCACGAGCAGCACGTTGGACGGCCCGCGCCCGGTGATCCGCACGGCCGGTTCCCCCGGCTCGTACGGCAGGGCGGCGCACGCCATCGGCCCGCGCGGCATGCCCGCCGTGAGCGGGAACTTCACCCGGCTGACGTCGACGTCCCGCTGGTAGGCGGCGGCCGAGTCCGGCCAGTCGACGTCGTTGCAGATGGTGCCGACACCGACCGCGGCGACGTTCTGCAGGACCGACTCGGGCGGGGACTCGGGCACGGGCGGCACGCTGCCCTTGCGGGCGGCCAGGATCGTCCGGGCCAGCACCGGATAGTCGTCGGGGTCGTAGAGGCTGGTCAGCATGGTCTGGCGGAGCACGGTGCCGTCCAGCCGCTCCGGATCGGCACCGGGCCAGGGGAGGGGGTCACGGTCCAGCCGCGCGGCGAGACGCAGGAAGCCGGAGCGCACCTCGGCGGCGGTGGAGGCCAGCCGGTGCGGGTTCCCCGGCCGCGACGCCCACGCGGCGAACTCGGGGAAGTTGTCCTCCACGCCCCGCTCGAAGGCGGCGAGCCAGCCGCGGGTCACCCGGGTGGGGTCGGGGTCGTTGTTGCTGTCCAGCACGATGCGGTCGGTGCGGTGCGGGAACAGCTGGCTGTAGACGGCGCCGACGTACGTGCCGTACGAGACGCCCCACGCGGAGATCTTCGCCTCCCCGAGCGCGGCCCGGACGCGGTCGAGGTCGCGGGCCTCGTTGGCGGTGCTGATGTGCCGGATCAGCTCACCGCCGTTGCGGCCGCAGGCCTCGGCCATGCGCCGGGCGGTGGCCATGTTCCCCTCGACGGAACCGTCCGGGGCGGGCCAGGGCAGGAGCTTGGTCCGGCTGAGGTCGGCGGGGTCGAGCTTGCAGTCGACGGCGGTGGAGGGCGCCATGCCGCGCGGCGCGAAACCGATGAGGTCGTAGGCGTCACGCACCCGCTGCGGCAGCTTCTGCCCCTTGCCGGAGGGGTCGGAGAGACTCTCCCCGCCCGGGCCGCCGGGGATGAGTAACAGCGCGCCCCGGCGGGCGGAGGGCTTCTCGCTCGGAATGCGGGAGACGGCGATCTCGATGGTCCGCCCGTCCGGGTCGGAGTAGTCCATCGGCACCTCGACGGTGGCGCACTGCTGTCTGGGGTCGAGGCCGTCGCCCCGGCAGTCGGACCAGGTGAGCGGCTCGGCGGTGCCGGCGGTGCCGGCGGTGCCGGCGGACGCGGTCAGCGGGACGGCGAGGGAGAGCAGGACCGCGCAGGCCGCGGCGAGTGAGGCGTGACGGGTGATTCTCTTCTTGTCCATGGGCCGATCCTGACGCGTCCCCGCCCCACCCCACATCCGGCCAACTCCCGGATCGCGCAGGGGGTTTACCCCCTAGGACCATTCCAGGACGGTCCCGCACCCCCGTCCGGTCTCACGCGTCCGAATTCGTCTCCACGATTCGATCACGCCCGAACCTCGCTGCGTCGCCCCGCAGTTGTACGGCACAGACCCTTCCCGAGTGTAGACGCGGAGAGTCACCAAAAAAACGCGAAGAGTGAAACTCCGAAAGGAAGGGGAGCACGGTGGAGGCACGACACTCGGCGCTCTGCGCCGAAGAAGCGGAGGACGCGGTGAAAGAATTGCGGGCAGAACTCGTCAGGACCGGAATGATCCCGCCGTCACCGGGAGTCGACCCGGTGTGTTTCGCGCGGAAAGCTCCTTTCCCGCTCACAGAACCGGTCCGGCTTCGCGTCCCGACCGCCCGCCGGACCGCGGCGGTGGTGCGATGAAGCCCCCCGTCGGCGCCTATGTCGTGGACACCCGCAGCGGACGCATCGGCATCGTCATGGGGCATGAGGGGCCCTACGTGCAGTTGCGGCCGTACGGGGGCGGGAAGGAGTGGGACGCCGACCCCGGCGCCGTCCGGCACGCCACCCCGGCCGAGCGGCTGCGTGCGGCGACCGCCTACGCCAACGCCCGCAGCAGGGGCGAGGTCCCTTGACGCGCTGACCCTGCGAGAATGGCGCCATGAGTCTGTTCCGCGACGACGGCATCGTGCTGCGCACCCAGAAGCTGGGTGAGGCGGACCGGATCATCACGCTGCTCACGCGCGGTCACGGCCGGGTACGCGCGGTGGCCCGGGGCGTGCGCCGGACGAAGTCGAAGTTCGGCGCGCGCCTCGAACCCTTCTCCCACGTCGACGTGCAGTTCTTCTCCAAGGGCAGCGAACTGGTCGGACGCGGGCTGCCGCTGTGCACCCAGAGCGAGACCATCGCGCCCTACGGCGGCGGGATCGTCACCGACTACGCCCGGTACACCGCCGGCACCGCCATGCTGGAGACCGCCGAGCGGTTCACCGACCACGAGGGCGAGCCGGCCGTACAGCAGTACCTGCTGCTCGTCGGCGCCCTGCGCACCCTCGCCCGGGGCGAGCACGCACCGCACCTCGTGCTCGACGCGTTCCTGCTCCGCTCCCTCGCCGTCAACGGCTACGCCCCGACCTTCAGCGACTGCGCGAAATGCGGGATGCCCGGCCCCAACCGGTTCTTCTCGGTCGCCTCGGGCGGCTCCGTCTGCGTGGACTGCCGCGTGCCCGGCAGCGTCGTACCCTCGCCCCAGGCCCTGGAACTCCTCGGCGCGCTGCTTACGGGAGACTGGGAGACCGCCGACGCGTGCGAGGCGCGCTACGTCCGGGAGGGCAGCGGACTGGTGTCCGCCTACCTGCACTGGCACATGGAGCGCGGCCTGCGCTCGCTGCGCTACGTCGAGAAGTAACCGAAGCAAGCACGAGGAGACGAGACACACATGGCCGTACGCGGGATCCTGGGGCGTCAGCGCCGGGAGTACAGGACGCCGGAGCCGCACCCGTCCGGCGCGCGGCCGCCGAAGCTCCCCGGGGAGCTCGTACCGAAGCATGTGGCGATCGTCATGGACGGCAACGGCCGCTGGGCCAAGGACCGCGGCCTGCCCCGCACCGAGGGGCACAAGGTCGGTGCCGAGCGCGTGCTGGACGTGCTGCAGGGCGCCATCGAGATGGGCGTGGGCGCCATCTCCCTGTACGCCTTCTCCACCGAGAACTGGAAGCGCTCGCCCGACGAGGTGCGCTTCCTGATGAACTTCAACCGGGACTTCATCCGCAAGACCCGCGACCAGCTCGACGAACTGGGCGTGCGCGTGCGCTGGGTCGGGCGGATGCCGAAGCTGTGGCGGTCCGTCGCCAGGGAACTCCAGATCGCGCAGGAGCAGACCAAAGACAACGACCGGCTGACCCTGTACTTCTGCATGAACTACGGGGGGCGGGCCGAGATCGCCGACGCGGCGAAGGCGCTCGCGGAGGACGTGCGCAGCGGCAGGCTCGACCCGTCCAAGGTCAACGAGAAGACCTTCGCCAAGTACCTGTACTACCCGGACATGCCGGAGGTGGACCTGTTCCTGCGTCCGAGCGGCGAGCAGCGCACCTCCAACTACCTGATCTGGCAGAGCGCCTACGCCGAGATGGTCTTCCAGGACGTGCTGTGGCCGGACTTCGACCGGCGTGACCTGTGGCGGGCGTGCCTGGAGTTCGCCTCCCGGGACCGGCGCTTCGGCGGGGCCATCCCGAACGAGGAACTGCTGGCCATGGAGGGCGGCCAGCCGTAGGGGTCCCGCCCGGCCGGTGCCCCTTCCCGGTGGCAGCCGGGCCGGCTGGACTTCACCGGCGGCTGCCGCGGCGACCTGCTGGGCCGGCGCCCCGTGCTGCCGGCCGGGACCGGGCTGTTCGCCGCCGCCTCCGTCGGCAGCGCGGCGGCACGTCACGCAGGCGGCCGCCGACGCCGTCAGGAGCATGCCGTCATCGCGCTCGTCACCCTGGCGACGGGGGTGCGGACCTCCACCGACATCGGGCGGCGGGCGGGCCCTGCTCGTCGTCGCCGCGGTGCCGCGGCTCGCGGCGTCACATCGGCGTTGCCGGCGCGGGCAGAACCAGCCGGGATCTTAGGGACTTCGGGCTGCCCGCCTCACCGCAGCGGTGCTGCCGGCACGGCGGTCGCGCCGGCGCCGCCCGCGCGGACGAACCGGCCGGACGGCGGCTGCCGACGCGTCCGGCCGGCTACTTCGCGGCCGCCGCGCACTCCGCGCACGTGCCGAAGATCTCCACCGTGTGGGCCACGTTCACGAAGCCGTGCTCGGCGGCGATGGCCTCCGCCCACTTCTCCACGGCCGGGCCCTCCACCTCGACGGCCTTGCCGCAGCCACGGCACACGAGGTGGTGGTGATGGTCGTCGGTGGAGCAACGGCGGTAGACGGACTCGCCGTCGGCGGTGCGCAGGACGTCGACCTCACCGGCGTCGGCGAGGGACTGCAGGGTGCGGTAGACCGTGGTGAGCCCGACCGAGTCGCCCTTGTGCTTGAGCATGTCGTGCAGTTCCTGCGCGCTGCGGAACTCGTCGACCTCCTGCAGGGCCGCCGCCACAGCGGCCCGCTGCTTGGTGGCGCGGCCCTTCACGGACGGTCCAGCGGTCGTCACCGTTGCCTCCTCACGTCTGCCTTGCCCGGGCCATTGTGCCAGCCCGGTGCGGGGGCGGTCAGACGCCGACCCCGTCGGCCGACTTCCGGCTGCCCGGGATCGCGCACTCGGCGGGGTCGCCCGCGGTGTCCGCGGCGGCCCGGGCCCGGGCGCGGCGGCGGGCCAGCGGGGCGGCGAGGGCCGTCAGCACGATGAACGCGCCGATGGTCAGCAGCACGATCGTCGCGCCGGGCGGCACGTCCTGGTAGTACGAGGTGACCGTGCCGCCGATCGTCACACTCACCCCGATGGCGACGGCGACGGCGAAGGTCGCGGCGAAGCTGCGGGTGATCTGCTGGGCGGCCGCGACGGGCACCACCATCAGCGCGCTCACCAGGAGCAGCCCGACCACGCGCATCGCCACGGTCACGGTGACGGCCGCGGTGATCGCCGTCAGCAGGTTCAGAACACGCACCGGCAGGCCCGTCACCCGGGCGAACTCCTCGTCCTGGCTCACCGCGAACAACTGGCGGCGCAGGCCCAGGGTGACCAGCACGACGAAGGCGGCCAGGACGCAGATGGCCGTGACGTCCGACTCGGACACCGTCGACAGCGAGCCGAACAGGTACGAGGTGAGGTTGGCGTTGGAACCCGTCGGCGCGAGGTTGATGAACATCACACCGCCCGCCATGCCCCCGTAGAAGAGCATCGCGAGGGCGATGTCGCCGCGGGTCTTGCCGTACCAGCGGATCAGCTCCATGAGGACCGCGCCGAGGACGGAGACCAGGGTCGCCATCCACACCGGGGACCAGGACAGCAGGAAGCCCAGGCCGACGCCGGTCATGGCCACGTGACCGATGCCGTCGCCCATCAGGGCCTGGCGGCGCTGCACGAGGTAGATGCCGACGGCCGGGGCGGTGATGCCGACCAGGACGGCGGCGAGCAGGGCCCGCTGCATGAAGGCGTAGTCGAGGAAGTCCATCAGCTCAGCAGTCCCGTGCGGATCGGTTCGGCGCCCGCCGGTGCGTGCGGGTGTACGTGGTCGTGGCCGGGCAGGGCGTGCTGCCCGACGGCCTTCGGCGGCGGGCCGTCGTGGACGACGCAGCCGTCCCGCAGGACGACCGCCCGGTCGATGAGGGGCTCCAGGGGGCCCAGCTCGTGCAGCACGAGCAGGACCGTCGCGCCCTGGGAGACCTGCTCGGTGAGCGTGTGCGCGAGGACCTCCTGGCTGGCCAGGTCGACGCCCGCCATCGGCTCGTCCATGATCAGCAGTTCGGGCTCGGAGGCGAGGGCGCGGGCGATCAGGACGCGCTGGTGCTGCCCGCCGGAGAGGGCGTCGACCGGGTCCTTGGCCCGGTCGGCCATGCCGACGAGCTCCAGGGCGCGCCGCACGGCCGCGTGGTCGGCCTTGCGCAGCACGCCGAAGCGGGTCCGGGACAGGCGGCCGGAGGAGACCACCTCGGTCACCGTGGCGGGCACGCCGGACGCGGCCGTGGTGCGCTGCGGGACGTAGCCCACGCGGTGCCAGTCGCGGAACCGCCTGCGGTCCGTGCCGAACAGCCGGATCTCGCCGGCGGCGGTCTGCACCTGGCCGATGACGCTGCGCACGGCCGTCGACTTGCCCGAGCCGTTCGCGCCGAGCAGCGCGACGACCTCACCGTGGCGCACGGTGAGGTCGATGCCGCGCAGCACGGGGCGCGAGCCCAGGTCCGCGCGGACGCCGCGCAGGGATACGACGGGCTCGGTCATGCCGTCCTCCGATGGGTCGATCACTTGGCTCCCAGGGCCTTCTGCAGGGCCTTGAGGTTGGCTTCCATGACCTGGAAGTAGTCGTCGCCGCGGGACTTGTCGGTGATGCCCTCCAGCGGATCGAGGACGTCCGTCTTCAGGTTCGCGTCGCGGGCGAGGGTCTTCGCGGTCTTGTCGGAGACCAGTGTCTCGTAGAAGACGGTGGTGACGCCGTCGGCCTTGGCCTCCTCCTGCAGCTCCCTGACCCGGGCGCCGCTGGGCTCGCTCTCGGGGTCGAGGCCGGAGATGGCCTCCTGGGTGAGGCCGTAGCGCTCGGCGAGGTAGCCGAAGGCGGCGTGGTTGGTGAAGAAGACCTTGGTCTTGGTGTCCTTCAGGCCGTTCTCGAACGTGCCGTTCAGGCCGTTCAGCTTCTCGACCAGGGCCGCGGTGTTCTTCTTGTAGTCGGCCGCGTGGTCCGGGTCGGCCTTCTCGAAGGCCTTGCCGACGCCCTCGGCGACCTCGGCGTACTTCACCGGGTCCAGCCAGACGTGCGGGTCGCGGGCGTGCTCCTCCTCCTCGGCGTGGCCTTCCTCCTCGGCGTGGCCCTCCTCACCCTCGTGGCTGTGGCCGCCGGTGCCGTGGTCCTCGAGCGTGGTGAGCGCGGCCGCGTCGATCTTCGTCTTGATGCCGGTCTGGGCGACCGCCTCGTCGACGGCGGGCTGCAGGCCCTTGAGGAAGAGGGCCGCGTCGGCCTCCTCCAGCTGCGCCCGCTGCTTGGTGCTGATCTCCAGGTCGTGCGGTTCCTGGCCGGGTTCGGTCAGGCTGGAGACGTTCACGTGGTCGCCGCCGATCTGCTCGGCGAGGAACGCCATCGGGTAGAAGGAGGCGACGACGTCGAACTTGTCCGTGTCGCCCGTCGCCGCGCTGTCGCTGGAGCAGGCGGTCAGGGCGCCCAGGCCGAGAGCGGAGGCGAGGGCGGCGGGTATGAGGCGTCGTCGTACGTTCATGACACTCATTTTCAACAAATATGGAAACCGTTGTCAACAAACGCCCTGACCGGGACCTTGAGGGCGCCGGAGGGGGAGCGATTTGATTGAGGGGGCGCCCCCGCCGGTAACCTGAAGCATTCGCTGGAAGCAACTCGCTTCGCCCGCCCGTCTCCCGACCACCACCCCTCGTCGAGGCGCTTCCGCGCCGCAGTCAGTATTCGTCGTCGTAATGAAGAGAGCACCGTGGCCGCCGACAAGATCGACACCATCGTCAGCCTGAGCAAGCGCCGTGGCTTCGTATTCCCCTGTAGTGAGATCTACGGCGGTCAGCGCGCCGCTTGGGACTACGGCCCGCTCGGTGTCGAGCTCAAGGAGAACCTCAAGCGCCAGTGGTGGCGCTACATGGTGACGTCGCGCGAGGACGTCGTCGGTATCGACTCGTCCGTGATCCTGGCCCCCGAGGTCTGGGTCGCCTCCGGCCACGTCGCCACCTTCACGGACCCGCTGACCGAGTGCACCTCCTGCCACAAGCGGTTCCGCGCGGACCACCTGGAGGAGGCCTACGAGGCCAAGCACAACCGCCTGCCGGAGAACGGCCTGGCCGACGTCAACTGCCCCAACTGCGGCAACAAGGGCCAGTTCACCGAGCCCAAGCAGTTCTCGGGCCTGCTGTCCACCCACCTCGGCCCCACGCAGGACTCCGGCTCCGTCGCCTACCTGCGCCCCGAGACCGCGCAGGGCATCTTCACCAACTTCTCGCAGGTGCAGACCACCTCGCGCCGCAAGCCGCCGTTCGGCATCGCCCAGATGGGCAAGTCCTTCCGCAACGAGATCACGCCCGGCAACTTCATCTTCCGCACCCGCGAGTTCGAGCAGATGGAGATGGAGTTCTTCGTCAAGCCGGGCGAGGACGAGAAGTGGCAGGAGTACTGGATGGAGCAGCGCTGGAACTGGTACACCGGCCTGGGCCTGCGCGAGGAGAACATGCGGTGGTACGAGCACCCGAAGGAGAAGCTCTCCCACTACTCCAAGCGCACCGCCGACATCGAGTACCGCTTCCAGTTCGGCGGCAGCGAGTGGGGTGAGCTGGAGGGCGTGGCCAACCGCACCGACTACGACCTCGGCGCCCACGCCAAGGCCTCCGGCCAGGACCTCACCTACTTCGACCAGGAGGCCGGCGAGCGCTGGACCCCCTACGTCATCGAGCCCGCGGCCGGTGTCGGCCGCGCGATGCTGGCGTTCCTGCTGGACGCCTACGTCGAGGACGAGGCGCCCAACGCCAAGGGCAAGATGGAGAAGCGCACGGTGCTGCGCCTCGACCACCGCCTCGCCCCGGTGAAGGTCGCCGTGCTGCCGCTGTCCCGCAACCCGGAGCTGTCCCCGAAGGCCAAGGGCCTCGCCCAGGCGCTGCGCCAGCACTGGAACATCGAGTTCGACGACGCCGGCGCCATCGGCCGCCGCTACCGCCGCCAGGACGAGATCGGCACGCCGTTCTGCGTGACCGTCGACTTCGACACGCTCGAGGACAACGCGGTCACCGTCCGCGAGCGTGACTCGATGAAGCAGGAGCGCGTCTCCCTCGACCAGATCGAGGGCTACCTGGCGGCCCGCCTGGTCGGCTGCTGACCGCTTTCTTCGCCCACGACGGTGCCGGGTCCCTCCCAGGGGGCCCGGCACCGTCGCGTTGTGGCGAGTGGTCCCCCAACGGCGGTTGCGAATGGTCCTGTTGCCGCCGGGCCGGTGACGCGAGGGTGGGGGCCATGAGCATCGCCTTCCTGCTGACCACCCTGATCGTCGTCGCCACGCCGGGCACCGGCGTCGTCCACACCCTCGCCGCCGCGCTCTCCCGGGGCCGCCGCGCCGGTGTCGTCGCGGCCGTCGGCTGCACCCTCGGGATCGTGCCGCATCTGCTGGCCACGGTCAGCGGCGTGGCCGCCCTGCTGCACGCCAGCGCGACCGCCTTCCAGGTGCTGAAGTACGCCGGCGTCGCGTACCTGCTCCACATGGCCTGGGCCACCCTGCGCGACAAGGACGCCCTCGTGGCCGGGGAGGGGGAGACCGCGCCGGTCTCCGCGCGGCAGGTGATCGTGCGGGGCGTGCTGATCAACATCCTCAACCCGAAGCTGACGATCTTCTTCTTCGCGTTCCTGCCGCAGTTCGTGAGCCCGGCCGAGCCGCACGCGGTGGTGCGGATGGCCGCGCTCGGCGGGGTGTTCATGGTGGCCACCTTCCTGGTGTTCGCCGCGTACGGGCTGCTGGCCGCGTCGGTGCGCGGCCAGGTGCTGGGCCGGCCGCGGGTGATGGCGTGGCTGCGCCGGGGATTCGCCGGGTCGTTCGTGGCGCTGGGCGCGAAGCTGGCGGTCACGGCCCGGTGAGCCATGCCAGGCGGCTGACAAATATTGAATGACAGATATTGAAATCTGTCAGCTGTCATGTCATCGTGGAGGGCATGACGATGCGAACGCGCTCCCTCGGAACCACCGGCCCCCAGGTCTCCGCCCTCGGTCTCGGCTGCATGGGCATGTCCGCCCTGTACGGCGAGGCGGACCGGGCGGAGTCCGTCGCGACGATCCACGCGGCGCTCGAAGCGGGCGTCACCCTGCTCGACACCGGCGACTTCTACGGCATGGGCCACAACGAGCTGCTGATCGGCGAGGCCCTGCGCACGGCCCCCGCCGCCCGGCGTGAACAGGCCCTGGTCAGCGTCAAGTTCGGCGCCCTGCGCGGCCCGGACGGCAGCTGGGCGGGCTACGACGGGCGGCCCGCCGCGGTGAAGAACTTCGCCGCGTACTCCCTGCAGCGGCTCGGTGTCGATCACATCGACGTCTACCGCATCGCCCGGCTCGACCCGGACGTGCCGGTCGAGGAGACGGTCGGCGCGATCGCGGAACTGGTCGAGGCCGGTTACGTACGGCACATCGGACTCAGCGAGGTCGGCGCCGCCACCGTCCGCCGGGCCGCCGCCACCGCGCCGGTCTCCGACCTCCAGATCGAGTACTCCCTGATCTCCCGCGGCATCGAGGCCGAGATCCTGCCCACCACCCGTGAGCTGGGCATCGGCGTCACCGCCTACGGGGTGCTCTCGCGCGGTCTGATCTCCGGCCACTTCACGGCCGACCGGCAGCTCGGCCCGGGCGACTTCCGGGCCCTGTCGCCGCGCTTCCAGGGCGACAACCTCACACACAACCTGGGTCTCGTCGAGGCGCTGCGGAAGATCGCCGAGCAGAAGGGCGTCACCGTCGCGCAGATCGCCATCGCCTGGGTGCTCAGCCGCGGCGAGGACATCGTGCCGCTGGTCGGCGCCCGCCGCCGCGACCGTCTCACCGAGGCGCTCGGCGCCCTGGACGTGACGCTGGACGAGACCGACCTCGCCGCGATCGAGGAGGCCGTGCCGGCCGGGGCCGCCGCGGGCGACCGCTACCCGGCGGCGCAGATGGCGCACCTCGAAGCGTGAACCGGGCTCCGGGTACGGTCAGGGCATGGCACCGACCAGCGAGACACTGACCGCCGAGCGCATCCTCGAAGCCACCGAGGAGGTGCTGCGCCGCCACGGCCCGGCCAAGGCCACCGTGGTGGACGTGGCCCGCGCGCTCGGCGTCAGCCACGGCAGCGTCTACCGGCACTTCCGGACGAAGGCGGCGCTGCGCGAGGCGGTCACCAAGCGCTGGCTGGACCGCACCTCCGGCGAGCTGTCCGGGATCGCCGCCGGCGACGGCCCCCCGGAGGCCCGGCTGCGCGACTGGCTCGCCGCGCTGTTCGCCGCCAAGCGCCGCAAGGCGGGCGCGGATCCGGAGCTGTTCGCCACCTACACGGTGCTCACGGGCGAGAACGGCACGGTGGTGAGCGAGCACATCGACGACCTGACCGCCCAGTTGACCCGCATCGTCCGGGCCGGCGTGGAGACCGGCGACTTCGCCGCCGCCGACCCGGAGGCCACGGCCCGCGCGGTCTTCCAGGCCACGGGCCGCTTCCACGACCCCTGTTACGCCCGTGAGTGGGAGGAAACGGGGGCGGAGGCGGACTTCACGGCGGTCGTCGACGTGCTGGTGCGGGGGCTCAGGGCTTGACGGCAGCCGCCCGCGCGGGCCGGTCCCCTCGCGGCGCCGTCGGGTCCACCGTCGCCTGATGGGCCTGGGCCAAGTGCTCCTCCGCCTTCAGCCAGGGCAGGAACTGGGCGCGTCTGCGCCAGCCGCAGGTGTCGCACCTGATCGTGCGCTGCACGCCCGTGCGCCGCACCCGCACCACGTGTTCGCGGCCGTGCTGGTCCCAGCGGCGGACCTTGCTCGTGTCGTTGTGCGCCATGACGCCTCCCGCGTTCGAGAACCCGGCCGGTCCGGTCCGCTCACCACCAGCAGTGTGCGGCAGGACCGACATCAACGGGGTTACCCCGGGATCCCGTTGTCAGGCCGTGGGCGACGCGGCCATCCGAGCCCCCCGGCCCGTCGACCGCCGGATCGGCGGTGCCGTCGAGCACATGGGCGCCCGGCGGGCCGTAGAGCACATGGGGGCGCGGCGCCCCGTACCTCCCCCCGAGCGGCTCGGCCGGCGCCGGCGGGCTGCGGCCGTCGTCCTCCGGACCGACGCGGTCCGGCAGTTGCCCGGCGGTCGCCTGCATGGGGTCCGCGGCGGCCTGTGCGGCGCACCCCGGTGGCAGCGCGGCTGACCCGCGGTCAGGCCCGCTCCGCGGTCACCGCCACGTCCCGCACCTCCGGCGACGACAGCCTCTCGGCCGTGCGCTCGGCGGTCCCCCGGGCCCAGCGTCCACTGGTCACGGCCCCGAGCACCAGCACCGCGAACCCGCACGCGGCCAGGATCCACCAGCCCGGCCGCGCGGCGGACACGAACGCCTCCCGGTACGAGGACGCGCCCACGCCCGACGCGAGCACCGCCCCCACCACCGCGACCCCCAGCGTCTGCCCGAGCTGCCGGCTCGTCGAGGCGACCGCCGCCGCCACGCCCGCCTGGGCGCGCGGCATGCCGGAGACCGCCGTGTTGGTGATGGGCGCGTTGACGAAGCCGAAGCCGACGCCGAACAGGACGTAGCCGAGGAAGAGCGTGACGTTCGACGTCTCGGCCTCGAACGCGGCGAAGAGGACACCGCTCGCCGTCATCGCCAGGCCCGCGATCACCAGGGACAGCCGGGGTCCGCGCGTGCCGACCAGGCGGCCGGACAGCGGCGCGCACAGGAACGTGGGCACGGCCATGGGCAGCATCCACAGACCCGCCTCCAGGGCGTCCAGACCCCGCACGTTCTGCAGGTACAGCGTCGACAGGAACAGGAAGCCGCCGAGCGCCGCGAACGCGCTGACGGCGACGACCGTCGCCCCGCTGAACGGAGCCGAGCGGAAGAAGCGCAGGTCGATCAGGGGCTCCGCGCGGCGCGGTTCGTACAGCAGCAGGGCGGCGAGGGCCGCGGCGGCCAGCACCACGAGCGGGGCCAGGGACGTGAAGGGCGTGCTCGGCGCCTCGATGATCGCGTACGTCAGCGAACCGAACAGCGCGATCACCAGCACCTGCCCGACCGGGTCCGGGCGGCGGGCCCGGGGCGCGCGGGACTCGGGGACGAAGCGCAGGGTGAGCAGCAGGGCGGCCAGCCCGACCGGCAGGTTGATCCAGAAGATCGAGCGCCAGCCGACCGACTCCACCAGCAGGCCCCCGACCAGCGGGCCGGCGGCCATGGAGATGCCGACGACCGCGCCCCACGCGCCGATCGCCCGGGCCCGTTCGCGCGGATTCGTGAAGGTGTTGGTGATGATCGACATGGCGACCGGGTTCAGCATCGAGCCGCCCACCGCCTGGACCATCCGGAAGGCGACCAGCGCCTGGAGGTTCGGCGCGAGGGAGCACAGGACCGAGCCGAGGGTGAAGACGACCAGACCCGCCATGAAGACCCGCCTGCGGCCGATCCGGTCGGCGGTGGAGCCCGCGAGCATCAGCAGCGACGCCAGGACCAGCGTGTAGGCGTCGATCGTCCACTGCAGGCCCGAGGTACTGGCGTGCAGGTCCCGCTGCATGGACGGCAGGGCGACGTTCAGGACCGTGTTGTCCAGGCTCACGATCAGCAGGCTCATGCAGCAGATCGCGAGCACCAGCATGCGGCGGCGGGGGCTGGGCTCGGGCATGCGTTTCATCGTACGCCGACTTCGATAGTGTGGCTAACTAATGAATTTTGCCATTTCATTGCACGGCACAATGGAGGCATGTCCACGCCCCTGCAGATCGGCCCGCACACCGTCCAGCCGCCCGTCGTCCTGGCTCCCATGGCCGGGATCACCAACGCGCCCTTCCGCACCCTGTGCAGGGAGTTCAGTGGCGGCAAGGGACTGTTCGTCAGCGAGATGATCACCACCAGGGCGCTGGTCGAACGCAACGAGAAGACCATGCAGCTCATCCACTTCGACGCGAGTGAGCGGCCCCGGTCGATCCAGCTCTACGGTGTGGACCCGGTCACCGTCGGCAAGGCCGTCCGCATGATCGCCGAGGAGGACCTCGCCGACCACATCGACCTGAACTTCGGCTGCCCGGTGCCGAAGGTCACCAGGAAGGGCGGCGGCTCCGCGCTGCCGTACAAGCGGAACCTGCTGCGGGCGATCCTGCGCGAGGCCGTCAGCGGCGCCGGTGAGCTGCCCGTGACCATGAAGATGCGCAAGGGCATCGACGACGACCACATCACCTACCTCGACGCCGGCCGCATCGCCGTCGAGGAGGGCGTCACCGCCATCGCGCTGCACGGCCGCACCGCCGCCCAGCACTACGGCGGCACCGCCGACTGGGACGCCATCGCCCGGCTCAAGGAGCACGTCCCGGAGATCCCGGTCCTCGGCAACGGCGACATCTGGTCGGCCGAGGACGCCCTGCGGATGGTGCGCGAGACCGGCTGCGACGGCGTCGTCGTGGGCCGTGGCTGCCTCGGGCGGCCGTGGCTGTTCGCGGACCTGGTCGCCGCCTTCGAGGGCCGCACCGAGGACATCGCCCGCCCCACCCTGCGCGAGGTCGCCGACGTGATGGTCCGGCACGCCACGCTGCTCGGGGAGTGGATCGGCGACGAGTCCCGGGGCGTGATCGACTTCCGCAAGCACGTCGCCTGGTACCTCAAGGGCTTCGCGGTCGGCTCCGAGATGCGCAAGCGTCTCGCGATCACCTCGTCGTTGGAGGAGCTGCGCTCCGGCCTGGACGAGCTGGACCTCGACCAGCCCTGGCCGGCCGGCGCCGACGGGCCCCGCGGCCGCACCTCCGGCAACAACCGGGTGGTGCTCCCGGACGGCTGGCTGAAGGACCCCTACGACTGCGCCGGCGTGGGCGAGGACGCCGAACTCGACACCTCCGGCGGCTGATCAGCCCTTGGAGGGGTGCGGTGTCGAGCCGTACGCCTTCAGGAAGCGGTCGCGGAAGGAGTCCATCCGCCACACCGGCGCGCCGGAGGCGGGCCTGAGGCCCTCCGTCCAGTTCCAGTCGGCGACCTTGTCCAGGACCTTCCGGTCCCTGGCGACGATCGACACCGGTACGTCGCGGGAGGCGCGGGCGCCGCTGACCCGGGCGATGGGCTGGTGGTCGCCGAGGAAGACCAGCACGGTGTCGTCGGTGCCGTAGCGCCGCAGCCACTGGGTCAGGCTGGTGACCGAGTACTGGATCGACTTCCCGTACTCCTCGCGGGACTTGGTGGTGTCGGTGAGGACGTCCGAGGCCCTGTTCCCGGCCTTCTGGATCGCGTCGAAGACCGAGCCGTCGCCGAGTTCGTCCCAGCCGACCATCCTCGGCAGGGGTGCCCAGGGCTGGTGACTGGAGGTCAGGATGACGAACGACATCAGCGGCTTGTCGCGCTTCCTGCCGTGCACCAGGCGCTGGAACGCCTCCAGCGCGTACTGGTCGGGCATGGTCGACCAGCTGAACTTCGGCCCCCGGTAGCCCAGGTCCCGGGAGTCGTAGAGCTTGTCGAGGCCGTACCACTCCTCCTCCGGCCAGCCCTTCTGGACGCCCGGCATGACGCCGACCGTGTCCCAGGCGCCCGTCTTCTGGAACGCCTTGGTGAGGGTCAGGTGATCGCCCGCGGTGACCGTGCGGTAGCGCCGCTGGTTGTCGATCCACAGGCCGGACATGGTCGTGGAGTGGCCGAGCCAGCTGCTGCCGCCGAAGGTCGCCGAGGTCAGCCAGCCGCTGCGGGCGTGGAATCCGGCCTTCGCCAGGGCCTCGGTGCCGGTGTCGAGGGTCCGGCCGACGCCGGGGGCCATGACCGGGTCCGCAAGCGCGCTGCGGCCGTAGCTCTCGATGAACGTGAAGATCACGTCCTTGCCGCGCAGGTCGGGCAGGAGCTGACCGGGCGGGGTGGCGCCGAAGCTGTCCGCCTTCGCCTGCCGCACGAAGGCCGCCTCGTCCCGCAGCGAGTCCACGGTGCGCTGGGCGTGCACGCGCAGGGCGCCGGCCGCCCGTTCGGAGGCGACCGGCCCGCCGAACAGCGTGAGCCCGAGGGCGGAGCAGGTGACCCAGACGGTGCCGGCGGCCAGGGCGCCCCGGGTCGCCCGGACCCGGTGGCGCGCCAGCGTCTCCGCGAGCCGGACCGCCGCCGCGACCAGGACGGCGGCGAGCAGCAGGATCAGCACGACCGCGCCGACGGCGGCCGCGGTCGCGACGGTTCCGCCCAGCGTGTCCGCCACGTACGCCTGGGCGTCGGGCAGCAGGTCCCAGTCGAGCGCGGCGTTGAAGCCCCGGCCCAGGTACTCGTTGAAGCCCATGTCGAGCAGGTTCACGGCCGTCAGCGCGGTGAGGCCGAGCCCGTAGAGCACCGCCGCGGCCAGCCGGGGCCGGCGCGGCAGCGCCAGCACGACGACGGCGCCGATCACCGCCTCCGCGGGGATGCGCGTGAAGCTGACCGGTGCCAGCGCGGGGAGCGAGTTGGGCAGCAGCAGGGCACCGACGACCAGGACGGCCGCCAGGGCGGTGGTGGTCAGGCGCAGGGCGCGGGCGGCCCGGGGGTGACGGGTGCGCCAGGCGCGCAGGTGCGCGAGCCGCAACCCGGGGGCGGCTCGGCCCGCCTCCGCCGTGAGGACGTCCTCCTCGAGGGGCTCCGCCGGCGGCGACTGGCGCAGGCGTGTGAAGACAGGCACCCGGAGGTCCTTCCCGTACGAAGCCGGTGAGACGGCGGACCCGCGTGGGGGGACGGGTCCGCCTCCGTTCCGTACGGGACGGCCACCGGTTGCGTTCAGCCCGCCGGGCCGGCGCTCGGCGAACTCCCGGCAAACGAACGGCCAACCGGCCTCTCAGGCGCCGCCGACCGCCGTGAGCAGCGCCAACGGGGCCGACGCCGACCGGGATTCGCGCACACAGGCGTGCGGGTACGGCACCGGCTCCGGATGGGTGTCACGGCCGTACCCGGCGAGCACCTCCGGCAGCCGGTGCCCGGTCACGGCCGCCGCGTCGACCAGGCCGTGGGCGACCGCGCGGGCCTCGTCGTGCAGTCCGTAGCGGGCCAGGCCCAGGGCGATCAGCGCGTTGTCGTGCGGCCAGACCGAACCGCGGTGGTAGGACAGCGGGTGGTACGCCGGCTGCCCGGCGGCCAGGGTGCGCACGCCCCAGCCGGAGAAGAAGTCCGGCTGCAGCAGGCGCCGCCCGACCTGTTCGCCGTACTCCTTGTCCAGCAGGCCCGACCACAGCAGGTGCCCGGCGTCGGAGGCGAGCGCGTCCACCCGGGCGCCCCGGCCGTCGAGCGCGAGCGCCGGGAAGGAGTGCTCCGGCATCCAGAAGTCCCGCTGGAACCGGTCGCGCAGATCACCGGCCGCCTGCTGCAGCAGGTCCGCGTAGGTCCCGTCCTGCCAGACCGTGCGCGCGAGCCACGCCGTGCGGCGCAGCGCGTCGTAGGCGTAGCCCTGGGCGCCCGCCGCCGTGACCGGGCCGTGTGGGCGGGTGCCGTCGGCGGAGCAGATGGCGCCGGGGGAGTCCTTCCAGTTCTGGTTGGCGAGGCCGCCCCGGTCGGCGCGGTAGACCAGGTAGCCGCGCGAGGTGAGGCCGCCGTGGTCGAGCATCCAGCCGACGGCCGCACGGGCGTGGGGCTCCAGGCGGCGGGCCAGGGCCGTCTCGCCGGTGTGCTCGGTGTACGCGCCGAGCAGGACGAGGAAGAGCGGGGTGGCGTCGACCGATCCGTAGTAGCGGCGGTAGGGGACCTGGCCGAAGTGGGCCAGCTCGCCGTGGCGCACCTCGTGCACGATCTTCCCCGGCTGGGCGACCTCGTCGGCACCGGCCCGGGTGGCCTGGGCCGCGGCGAGCGCGGGCAGGGTGGCGGCGGCCAGGCCCGGCCGGTAGGGCAGCGCGAACAGGGAGGTCAGCAGGGCGTCCCGGCCCAGCAGGGTGAGGAACCAGGGGGCACCGGCGGCCGGGACGCGCAGTTCCTCGCCGTCCGGGCCGGTCGCCGGGACCTGGAGCGCGGCCAGGTCCGCCAGGCCCCGCGCGCAGGCCGCGGCCAGCTCCGGCCAGCCGCTCGGGAACGCCACTCCCTCCATGAACGCGCCCTCCCGGGCGATGAGGTGCCGCTGGACGGCGGCGGGGGAGCGGGGCACGCGCAGGGCGCGCCGGTCACCGTGCGGACGGGCGATGACCCGCAGCACCAGCTCGGCGGTGCCGTGCGGGGCGAGGTCCACGCTCCACACCAGGCGGCGGGCGCCGGTGCCGGTCTCCTCCACGGTGTCCGGCCGGGGCTCGGCCGTCACGCTGGTCACCGAGCGCCACTCGCCGCGCCGGTAGACGAACTCCACGCCGTGGCCGAGGACCTGGCGGGAGCGGACGGCACCGGCCTTGGTGTAGGTGCGGTGGTCGGAGCGCAGCTCGAACTGGTCGGTGAAGTCGGCGTCGGCCGTGACGGCCAGGCGGACCGTCGTCGGCACCGGGCGGTTGCTGGTGACGCGCAGCGACTCCACGAACGAGGCGTCCGCGACGGCCTGTTCGCGGAAGAGCGTGTACGCGGGCGGCTCGTCACGGCCGCCGCGCGGGACGAGGACACAGCGCGCGGTGTCCCCGTCGGCCACCGGCGTCAGCGTCTCCGGCACGGCACCGTCGACGGTGAGCTGCCACCGGCTCAGGTGCCGCGCGTCCCGTACGAACAGGCCGTCCGGTGCGCTGCCGCCCCGGTAGCCGCTGATGTCGCCGCGATCGCCCACGGCGGCGAACGTCTGGCCGTGCACGAGCAGATGATGCCGGTCCGTCATCCCCGGTCCCCTCCCTTGATCGCCGTGAGGCCGTTCCGGTCCCCTGTGGGACGGTCGTGCAGCAGGTCGAGCGTGAGCGCGGCGGTCCAGCCGAAGCCGGTGGCGCCGCAGGACTGTCCCGTGTACGGGTCGACGTACTCCGCGAAGCCGGAGGCCCCGGCGGTGTGCAGGATGCCCCTGCGCAGGGCGTCGGCCCGGCCGTGCTCGCCGTGCAGCCGCAGCCCGCGCTCCAGCAGCCAGTTGGTGTTGAACCAGGCCGGGCCGCGCCAGTAGCGGTGCGCGTCGAAGGCCTCGTCGAGCAGGTCGTGGCTCGGGACCAGGCGGGTGGTGGAGCCGAGGCCGAAGTGCGGGCCGCAGACCGTGCGCACCAGGGCGGCCGCGAGGTCGCGCGGCAGGTCCGGCAGCAGCAGCGGGATCAGCCCGGAGACCCCGCGTGCGGGGATCAGCTCCCCGGCGCGCACGTCCCGGCACAGGAACATCCCGGCGGCCGGCTCCCACAGCCGCTCCACCAGCGCCGCCGTCAGCCGCGCGGCACGGGCGGCCGGCTCCCGGCCGGATGCGCCCAGCTCGTCGGCGATCCGGGCCAGGGCGTACTCGGAGGCGATGAGCAGCGCGTTGAAGGCGGGGTCCTCCACGGCGAACTCGCCCCGGCCGTCGGCGTATCCGCCGTCCCGGTAGTCCGCCGCCAGCCGCACGTAGCGCCCGTAGTCCAGGTCCGTCGGCCGGTCCTCGGGCGCGCCGTGGGCCAGGTCGGCGCGGCGGAAGGAGCCGGCCGGGGCCGGAGTGACCCGGGACAGCGGGCGGTCCCAGCAGGGGCTGTTGTCCATACCCTGTTCCCAGGGGTGCACGACGGACACCAGGCCGCCGCCGCCCAGGTCGCGCCGGTGCAGCAGGTACCGGTGCCAGGCGGCGAGCCGGGGACGGGCCCGGCGCAGGAAGCCGCGCGCTCTCGACAGGCCCGGGTCGGCGAGGTGCACCAGCCACACGGCCAGCGCGTGGACCGGTGGCTGCACGATGCCGGAGGTCTGTACGGTGCGCGGGGCCCCGGCGGAGCGCCCCGCGGCCGACGAGCGCCAGAAGTCGGGGCTCGGGAAGTACGCGTCGAGCGGGACGGAGGGGTTGAAGACGATGTGCGGGATCCGCCCGTCGCCCCACTGCGCCGCGAGCAGCGTCTCCAGCTCCGTCTGGGCGCGTAACGGCGACAGGTGCCGCAGGCCGATCGCGATGAACGCCGAGTCCCACGACCACTGGTGCGGATACAGGCCCCGGGAGGGCACGGTGGACCGGCCCGTCCAGTTGCCCTCCAGCACCCGCGCGGCCCCGGCCGGTAAGGAGGGCGGCGCGGCGGCCGGGCCGTACGCGATCTCGCGCCCGGTGGCACGCGTGGCGAGCCGGGCGATGCGCTCCACTCGGGGCTCTCCCAAAGACGTACTCCTGACCAGGATCGACAGGGCTACCGTAGAGTTACGTCTATTTAACACGCAAAACCCAATATGTATTGCAGAGTTGGGAAACACAAGGGGGTGCGCATGACGGGACGTGTTCAGGCCAGCGCCGGCGATCTGCTCGAACTGGTGCGCAGCCGCCGCGCCACGACCCGCGGTGCGCTGCAGCAGGCGACCGGACTGTCCCGGGCGACCGTCGGGCAGCGCCTGGACCGGCTCTTCCGCGCGGGCTGGCTGCGCGAGGGGGCCGGCGGGCCGGTGGACTCCCCGCTGGGCGGACGGCCCTCCATCACGCTGGAGTTCGACGACGAGCACGCGGTGGTGCTGGCCGCCGACCTGGACACGCGGCACGCCCGGGCGGCCGTGCTGTCGCTGAGCGGCGAGATCCTCGCCGAGCACTCCGGCACCCTCGTCGTCGAGGACGGGCCGGACGCGGTGCTCGGCGAACTGGGGCGCTGGTTCGCCGAGTTGCTGGAGAAGGCCGGCCACGGGGCGCAGGCCGTGTGCGGGATCGGCCTCGCGGTGCCCGGGCCGGTCGACAGCGAGACCGGCCGCGTCGTGCAGCCGCCGATCATGCCCGGCTGGGACGGCTACGACATAAGGGGCCGGACGGCCCGCGCCCTCACCGAGCACACGGGCGCGGGCCCGGTGCCGGTCCTGGTGGACAACGACGCCAACCTCATGGCGTACGGCGAGCAGCGCGCCGGCTATCCCGACTGCTCCGCCCTGGTGCTGGTCAAGGTCTCCACCGGCATCGGCGCCGGGGTCGTGGTCGACGGCTCGGTGTTCCGGGGCGTCGACGGCGGAGCCGGGGACATCGGGCACATCAGGGTGCCCGAGGGCGCCCAGGCGCTGTGCCGCTGCGGCTCCTACGGCTGTCTGGCCGCCGTCGCGAGCGGCGGCGCGGTCGCGCGGCGGCTCTCGGAGGCCGGGGTGCCGGCCGCCTCCGGTTCGGACGTGCGCGACCTGCTGGCAGCGGGGCACCCGGAGGCGGTCGGACTCGCCAGGGAGGCCGGACGGCGCGTCGGGGACGTCCTCGCGACCGTCGTGACCCTGCTCAATCCGGGCGTGCTGATGATCGCCGGAGATCTGGCCGGAACCCCTTTCCTCACGGGCGTGCGCGAGCTGCTCTACCAGCGGGCGCTGCCCCGCTCCACCGCCCGCCTCGACGTCGTCACCGCGCGGCTGGGCGAGCGGGCCGGGCTGGTGGGGGCCGGTGCGATGGTCGTGGAGCACCTCTACGCGCCCGAGCGGGTCGAGGAGCGGCTGCGCGCGCTCGGGGTGTGACGAGCGGGTTTCGGTCCGAGGACGCGTCCGCATGGTGAAATCCGGTCGGCTGTGGCAGCGTGATTCTCGCCACCCTTGATATGGGTCGCGCTCAGATGAGCGGATCTTGAGCGGCTGCACTTCTCCAAAGGGTGGCACTGAGTGCCACCCTTTGATCGTTCATCGAGCGAAATCAAATGTGCGGAAACTCCGCTCACATGAGCGCTTGATGGAATGCGAGGAGGTTCTTGCGTTCAAGAAGTGAAAACATGCGGCTGTGATCGCTTGCCGAGCCTTGACTTTCGATCCGCTGGCGGACGAGTGGTTACGGGCGCATGACGCGCGAGTGGACCTCCCCAGACGCCTTTGATCTGGGTATGTTCCTCGCCGTCAGGGCAGCCACCGCGTCCTCGAGGAGTCGAGACCCGTGTCGGAAAACAAAGATCCCCACGTAGCTGAGCACGGTAAGAGTGTTGAGGGCGTGAAGTTCGTCTACGACTTCACCGAGGGCAACAAGGACCTCAAGGACCTCCTCGGCGGCAAGGGCGCGAACCTCGCCGAGATGACGAACCTGGGCCTTCCGGTCCCGCCCGGCTTCACCATCACCACCGAGGCATGCAAGGTCTACCTGGACAGCGGCGAGGAGCCGGCGGCACTGCGTGACGAGGTGAGTGCGCACCTCGACGCGCTTGAGGCCCGCATGGGCAAGAAGCTCGGGCAGCCGGACGACCCGCTGCTGGTCTCGGTGCGGTCGGGCGCCAAGTTCTCCATGCCCGGCATGATGGACACCGTCCTCAACATCGGGCTCTCCGACAAGTCCGTGCAGGGCCTGGCCGAGCAGGCCGGCGACGAGCGCTTCGCGTGGGACTCCTACCGCCGCCTCATCCAGATGTTCGGCAAGACCGTCCTGGGCGTCGACGGTGAGCTGTTCGAGGACGCGCTGGAGGCGGCGAAGGCGGCCAAGAAGGTCACGGACGACACCGAGCTGGAGGCCGCCGACCTCAAGAAGCTCGTCACCAAGTTCAAGAAGATCGTCAAGACCGAGGCCGGCCGGGACTTCCCGCAGGACCCGCGCGAGCAGATGGACCTCGCCATCAAGGCCGTCTTCGACTCCTGGAACGGCGAGAGGGCCAAGCTCTACCGCCGCCAGGAGCGCATCCCGCACGACCTGGGCACGGCCGTCAACGTCTGCTCCATGGTCTTCGGCAACCTCGGCCCCGACTCCGGCACCGGCGTCGCCTTCACCCGCGACCCCGCCTCCGGCCACCAGGGCGTCTACGGCGACTACCTGCAGAACGCCCAGGGCGAGGACGTCGTGGCGGGCATCCGCAACACCGTGCCGCTCGCCGAGCTGGAGCGCATCGACAAGAAGTCGTACGACCAGCTCATGCAGATCATGCAGACCCTGGAGAACCACTACAAGGATCTCTGCGACATCGAGTTCACCATCGAGCGCGGTGTGCTGTGGATGCTGCAGACCCGCGTCGGCAAGCGCACCGCGGGCGCGGCCTTCCGTATCGCGACCCAGCTGGTGGACCAGGGCCTGATCGACGAGGCCGAGGCGCTCACCCGCGTCAACGGCGCCCAGCTCGCGCAGCTGATGTTCCCGCGCTTCGACGAGAGCGCCAAGGTCGCGCAGGTCGGCCGGGGCATCGCCGCCTCGCCCGGCGCCGCCGTCGGCAAGGCCGTCTTCGACTCCTACACGGCCGTCAAGTGGTCCCGCTCGGGCGAGAAGGTCATCCTGATCCGCCGCGAGACCAACCCCGACGACCTGGACGGCATGATCGCCGCCGAGGGCATCCTGACCTCGCGCGGCGGCAAGACCTCCCACGCGGCCGTCGTCGCCCGCGGCATGGGCAAGACCTGTGTCTGCGGCGCCGAGGAGCTGGAGGTCGACACCAAGCGCCGCCGGATGACCGTCCCCGGCGGGCACGTCGTCGAGGAGGGCGACGTCGTCTCCATCGACGGCTCCACCGGCAAGGTCTACCTCGGCGAGGTACCGGTCGTGCCCTCCCCGGTCGTGGAGTACTTCGAGGGCCGGATGCACCCGGGCGCCGACGACGCCGACGAGCTGGTCGAGGCCGTGCACCGCATGATGGCCTTCGCCGACCGCAAGCGCCGCCTGCGCGTGCGCGCCAACGCCGACAACGCCGAGGACGCGCTGCGCGCCCGCCGCTTCGGCGCCCAGGGCATCGGCCTGTGCCGTACCGAGCACATGTTCCTCGGGGACCGGCGCGAGCTGGTGGAGCGGCTGATCCTGGCCGACACGGACGCCGAGCGCGAGGAGTCCCTCAAGCAGCTGCTGCCGCTGCAGAAGCAGGACTTCGTGCAGCTCTTCGAGTCGATGGACGGCCTGCCGGTCACCGTCCGCCTCCTGGACCCGCCGCTGCACGAGTTCCTGCCGGACATCACCGAGCTGTCCGTCCGCGTGGCCCTGGCCGAGTCCCGCCAGGAGCCGCACGAGAACGAGCTGCGCCTGCTCCAGGCCGTGCACCGGCTGCACGAGCAGAACCCGATGCTCGGCCTGCGCGGTGTCCGCCTCGGCCTGGTCATCCCCGGCCTGTTCACCATGCAGGTCCGCGCGATCGCCGAGGCCGCGGCCGAGCGCAAGGCCGCCAAGGGCGACCCGCGCGCCGAGATCATGATCCCGCTCGTCGGCACGGTCCAGGAGCTGGAGATCGTCCGCGAGGAGGCCGACAAGGTCATCGCCGAGGTCGAGGCGGCCTCGGGCGCCGAGCTGAAGCTGTCCATCGGCACGATGATCGAACTGCCGCGCGCCGCGCTGACCGCCGGTCAGATCGCCGAGGCGGCCGAGTTCTTCTCCTTCGGCACGAACGACCTCACCCAGACGGTGTGGGGCTTCTCCCGCGACGACGTCGAGGCGAGCTTCTTCACCGCCTACCTGGAGAAGGGCATCTTCGGTGTCTCCCCGTTCGAGACGATCGACAAGGACGGCGTCGGCTCCCTGGTGAAGCTGGCCGCCAAGGCCGGCCGCGAGACCCGGCCCGACCTCAAGCTCGGCGTCTGCGGAGAGCACGGCGGCGACCCGGAGTCGGTCCACTTCTTCCACGAGGTCGGGCTCGACTACGTCTCCTGCTCCCCGTTCCGCATCCCGGTCGCCCGCCTGGAAGCGGGCCGGGCGGCCGTCCAGTCCCAGGGCAGCGACCACCGCTAGCCCGGGGCACCGACCCGGAGCCGCCGACGGTCCCCGACCCTCACCGATCGCGGCGGCTCCGGTCCACGAAGGGAGCGGGTCCCACCTGGTGCGGAGGTGGGGCCCGCTCTCGCGTTCCGTTCGGGTGGGCGTGGGTTCCCCACCGCACGCCGGGCGATCCGGTCGTCACGGCATTGGAACGCGCCGCGCATCCGCTGCGCACCGCCGAGCCTGGCGGGGACGCACGTGACCTGGGCCCGGTCGGCGGGGGCGTCCGGGACGCCGTCGTGGTGGGGACGGGGGAGGCGACGCACGGCTCGCACGACTTCCGCGTGTGCCCGCCGACGACGGCGGGTCGAGGGTGAGGGACAGCGCGAGGGCCGCCAGGGCGGCCGCGAGGCGGCGCACGGGAGTCACCGCGGCGTGCCTTCCCGCAGCTGCACGACGGTGCCGGTCAGGGCCGCGGTGTGCAGGGCGGTGAGGGAGGGCAGCGGGGGCAGCAGGGCGGTGCAGCCGAGCTCGTCGAGGGCGAACAGGCCGTGGTCGTCGTGCTCGCCGCTGCGCCGGACGGCGGGGGCGGCGGGGAGGCGGCCGCCGTAGTAGTAGAAGTCGATCACCGGCCCGGTGCCCTTCACGTCGGCCCGGTGGTCGTAGCCGATGAGCCGGGGGGTGCCGTCCAGCACGATCCCGGTCTCCTCGTGCACCTCCCGGCAGGCGGCGCCGAGCGGGTCCTCGCCGTGGTCGAGCATGCCGCCCGGCAGTCCCCAGAGTCCGGCACCGGGCTGGCCGGCGGCGTAGCGCAGCAGCAGGATCCGGTCCTCCGGGTCGAGCAGCAGGACGCAGGACGCGACGACGGTCTGCGGCAGCGTCTTGATCCACTCGGCGCGCGGCAGCACACGCGGTACGTCGGTGGCGGGCGCGGTCGTGTCCACGGTGATGTCCCTTCCGTCGGCAGGACAGCCCGGACGAGCTGCCCAAACGGAGGAACGGCCGAACCCGCCGATGGTCACCGGCGCGTCCGGCTCAGGTGTCGCAGGCGACCCCGTCGCCGTCCCGGTCCAGGTGGGAGGCGTAGCCCGGCTCGCCCCTGCGGATGGGAGCGGCGCCGGCGGCCCGGACCTCGCCGCAGTTGGCGTAGTACACGTCCGCGCCGCCGCCCGCGTCGGCGTCGCTCCCGCCGTCGTCGGAGCCGCCGGCCGCCGGGCGGGCGGTGACGGTGGTGGTGGCCCGGACGGTCTTCGTCGCGGTGACGGTGGGGGCGGCCTCCGGCTTCCCGGCGGGCGGGGTCACGGTGGCCGTGGCCGTAGCGGTGACCGTGACGGCCGGCCGCGGCGGCGCCGACGCGGGTTTCGCGGCCGTGCCGCTCTCCCCGTCGCCGGCGCCGATCCCGACGCCCGCGAACAGGGCCAGGGCGAGGGCGGGCAGCACATAGCGCCGGCGGGCCCAGCGGGGCGCCGGCCGGCCCGGCCGCGGAGCGGGGTGCGGACCGCCCTGCGGCGGGCCGGTGTACGGATGGGTCATGGTCGTCCCCCCAGTGGTGGTACGTGAGGGGACGACCGTAGGGCCGGGTGGCCCGGGATGAGGGAGAGGTGACCATTCTGTGATGGCCATGTGAAGCCGGGTGGGGTGGGGTTACGCGCGGAACGGGCCCCGAACCTCGTACGTGATGCCGCCCGAGGAACTGCCGCTGGTGCCCCGCTGGCTGGAGAAGTACAGGCGGGTGCCGTCCGGGGAGAAGGCCGGGCCCGTGATCTCCGAGCCGGACTGGCCGTCGACGCGCAGGAAGGGGGCGACCACGTCGGTGGGGGTGATGACGCAGATCTCCATGGTGCCGCCGTCCTCGGCGACGAAGAGGTCGCCGGAGGCCGAGCCGGTGACGTTGTCCACGCCGGTGAGCGGGGCCGTGCCGGACGTGACCAGGGAGTCGTCATAGGCGAGTTCGATGGTCTGCGCGGCGGCGTTGTACTGCCAGACGCGGTTGTCGCCCTTGGTGGTGAACCAGCAGGTGTCGTCGGCGTAGTAGCAGCCCTCACCGCCGTTGAAGCGCTTGGCGCCGGAGACCTGGTTGCGGGTGGCGGTGGCGCCGGTCGGGTCGGGCACGCGCGCCCAGGTGACCGGGCCGCTCGTGCCGCTGCCCGCCACCATCACCTCCAGGGTGCCGGAGGAGAGGTCGCCCCAGGTCGTGGGCCGGAAGCGGTAGAAGCAGCCGTCGGTGACGTCCTCGGTCAGGTAGACGACCCGGCGCACCGGGTCGGCGGCCGCCGCCTCGTGCTTGAAGCGGCCCATCGCGTCACGGCGCACGGCCGCCTTCACGCCCCAGGGGTCCGTCTCGTAGACGTAGCCGCGGTCGACCTCCTCGCAGGACAGCCAGGTGTTCCACGGGGTCTTGCCGCCCGCGCAGTTGGTGCGGGTGTTCGACAGGATGCGGTACGCGCCGGTGATCGCGCCGGTCGACGAGAACTTCACCGCGCTCGCGCCGCCCGAGGGGTTGATCTCGGAGTTGGAGACATAGATCCAGCCGGTGCCGTCGGCGTAACAGGCGCCGCCGTCCGGGGCGTCGTGCCAGATGTACGACGTGCTGCCGACCCGCTGGCCGGAGCGGGCGATCACCCGGCTCGTGAAGCCGCCGGGGAGTCTGATGCCGTTGGCGTCCGGGGCGCCCAGCGCCCCGTAGGGGCCTGCGCCGGGCTGGGCCGGGGCCGCGTACGCGGCGCCGCGCCACAGGGTTCCGCCCAGCGCGGCGGACGTACCGCCGAGGACGGCCGCACGCAGGAGGCTACGACGTTCCACTCTCACTCCAGAGGTGCCGTACCGCCCTGCCGCCGGTCGACGGCAGGGTCGTGCGTGGGGGGAGGCGGAACGGGACGCTAGAGGAGCCAAGTTGACGGAGCATGGACAACCAGTGGCCGGGGGGCGGCATGCTGTGAGCCGCCCGTGGCCGCGTGAGGTGCCGGTGCCTCCGGGGGAGGGAGAACCGCGGTGGCCTACCGGGGCACGGCCACCGCGTTGAACGTAGTCTCGGGTGCCTGCGGGCTGGTGAAGCGGGCGTTGACGAGGTAGAGGCGGTCACCCCAGCGGGCGGCCGTCGTCGGCACGTCGAAACGCGGGTCGGTGATCGTCCGGGTGAGCGTGGCGGTGGTGGCGTGCCGGTCGAGGCTCCAGACGGTGACCTTGTTCAGGCGGTTCTGCACGACGTACAGCGTGCGGCCGACGCGGACCAGGCCGTCGCCGTTGGTCACGTCGGCCGCCCCCTCCAGCGCGATCACGGTGGCGTGGCCGGTCCGGAGGGACACGCGGTACAGACGGCCCGCGTTGACGACGATCAGCGCGCTCCCGTCGGGGGCGGCGACCAGCCCGTTGGCGCTGTTGGTCCCGGCGGGCGCCTGCACCCACTCGCCGCCGATCGGCAGGGCGCGGACCCGGCCCGCGCGCCCGCGCGGGACGCCGTGCAGGACCGCGGCGCGGGAGTCGGTGAACCAGGCGCGGTCCTCGTGCAGCACCACGTCGTTGACGAAGGGCGCGGCGTCGTCGGTGAGCCGGTGGGTGGCGAGCAGCTCGCCGGTGCGCGCGTCGACGATCCGCGCGGTGCCGCCGCCACCCCCGGCCACGTACAGCAGCCCGTCGCGGTCCAGCTTCAGCCCGATGGACGCGAGCCCGGTGCCGCCCGCGTGCAGCACCTCGCCCCGGCCGGTGCGCAGGTCGGCGCGGTACACGGCGCCGTTCGCGCGGGAGCCCAGATACGCGTAGGGCCTGCCGCCGATCGTGATGCCCTCGGGCAGCCAGCCGTCGGGCAGCGGGAACTCGGTGGGCCAGCCGCTCCCGTGAGCGGCCTGCGCGGTGCCGGCGGCCGTGGCGAGCGCGGCGACGGCGCCGCCGAGCACGGTACGCCGGGACGGCCGGGGGTGGTTCCGGGTCATGGTCGTGCCTCCGTGGAAGGTGGGGGTGTGACGCGACGCATCCGATGAAACGCGACGCACCCCCGGAGGCGGACCGGGTCGGCGGAACTCGACAGCAACTCGACAGCGTGCGCGACGAGTCGGCCCCGGCCGCTACGCGGTCCGCACCTCGTACGCCGTCACCCGTACCGTCTCGTCGTCCAGGCACTGGCCGGAGGCCAGGTCGAAGCGCTGCTTCAGCAGGGGGGAGGCGACGAAGGGGCGGCCCCGGTGGGTGCCCGTCAGGCCGCGGGAGAGGACGGCCGCGCCGGTGAAGGGGTCGCGGTTGTCGACGGCGAACAGCTCGCCGGTGCGGTCGCGGAAGATCGCGGCCTGCCGGCCGTCGGGCAGCAGGGCCGCCACCCCGCGGCCGGGGAGCAGCGCGCTCAGGTCGCAGACCGTGAACCAGTCGCCGTCCAGGGAGAGCTGGACCTTCAGGTCGGTGGTCTCGGGTGCCAGGGTCATCGCTGGGCGCTTCCTTCCAGAACGTCGGCGGGTCGCATGCCGATGGACAGCAGCGGCAGGTCGGGCTTCATCTGGTCGCGCTCGGGCACGAACGCGACGACCGGGTCGGGGGTGTCCGGCGCGTTCACGAACGACACGAACCGGGCGAGCTTCTCGGGGTCGTTGATCGTCTCGGACCACTCGTCGCGGTAGTGCGCGACATGCGCCCGCATCAGCTGCTCCAGCTCGTCGCAGATGCCGAGCGAGTCGTGCACGACGACGTCCCGCACGTGGTCCAGGCCGCCCGGGATCCGCTCCAGCCAGGTCGAGGTGCGCTCCAGGCGGTCGGCCGTACGGATGTAGAACATCAGGAACCGGTCGATCAGGCGGACCAGTTCGGCGTCCGACAGGTCCTGCGCGAGCAGGTCGGCGTGGCGCGGGGTCGCGCCGCCGTTGCCGCCGACGTACAGGTTCCAGCCGTTGGCCGTGGCGATCACGCCGAAGTCCTTCGACTGGGCCTCGGCGCACTCGCGCTGGCAGCCGGAGACGGCCGACTTCAGCTTGTGCGGGGAGCGCAGGCCCCGGTAGCGCAGCTCCAGGTCGATCGCCATCTTCACCGAGTCCTGGACACCGTAGCGGCACCAGGTGGAGCCGACGCAGGACTTCACCGTGCGCAGCGACTTGCCGTAGGCGTGGCCGGACTCGAAGCCGGCGTCCACCAGACGGGCCCAGATCAGCGGCAGCTGCTCGACGCGCGCGCCGAACATGTCGATCCGCTGACCGCCGGTGATCTTCGTGTAGAGGCCGAAGTCGCGGGCGATCTCACCGATCACGATCAGCTTCTCCGGGGCGATCTCGCCGCCGGGGATCCGGGGCACGACCGAGTACGAGCCGTTCTTCTGCAGGTTGGCCAGGAAGTGGTCGTTGGTGTCCTGCAGCGCGGCCTGCTCGCCGTCCAGGACGTAGCCGCTCGCGCCGATCGTCGGGGCGAGGGAGGCGATGATCGAGCCGACGGTCGGCTTGCAGACCTCGCAGCCGTCGCCGCCCCGGGCCTCCTCACGGCCGTGCCGGTCCAGCAGGTCCTGGTAGGAGGCGATGCGCAGCGCCAGGACGATCTCGTACAGCTCCTCGCGGGTCTGGGAGAAGCAGCCGCACAGGCCCTTGTCGACCTCGACGCCGGACGCCTCCAGCTCGGCGGTGACCAGCTGGCCGAGGACCTTGACGCAACTGCCGCAAGTGGTGCCGGCCTTGGTGCACTTCTTCACCTCGGGCACGGTGGTGCACCTGTGCTCGGTGACCGCGCCGCGGATCGTGCCCTTGGTGACGTTGTTGCAGGAGCAGATGATCGCGTCGTCCGGCAGCGCGGTGGGGCCGAGCTGGGCCGGGGCGCCGGCGCCGGCGGGCAGCACCAGCGACTCGGGGGAGACGGGCGGGACGGAGCCGGTGAACGCCTTCAGCGTGCCGTAGGCCTCCGCGTCACCGACCAGGATGCCGCCGAGCAGCGTGCCGTCGCGGCCGATGACCAGCTTCTTGTACAGGCCGGCGCGGGAGTCGGAGTAGACGACGTCCAGGCAGTCCTCGGCGGTGCCGTGCGCGTCACCGAAGGACGCCACGTCCACGCCGAGCAGCTTCAGCTTGGTGGACAGGTCCGCGCCGGTGAACTCCGCCTCGTCCCGGGCGATCGTCGCGGCGGCGGTCTCCGCCTGCTCGTAGCCGGGCGCGACCAGGCCGTACACCCGGCCGTCCGCCGCCAGCGCGCACTCGCCGATCGCGAACACGTGCGGGTCGCAGACCGTGCGGCACTGCGCGTCGACCGCGATGCCGCCGCGCTCGCCGACGGTCAGACCGCAGTCGCGGGCCAGCTGGTCGCGGGGGCGGACACCGGCGGAGAACACCACCATGTCGGTGGCGAGTTCGGAGCCGTCGGACAGCTTCATGCCGGTGACGGCGCCGTCCTCGCCGACCACGATCTCCTGCGTGCCGACGCCGGTGTGGACGCTCAGGCCCATCTCCTCGATGGTGCGCAGCAGCGCCGCGCCACCGCCCTCGTCCACCTGGACGGGCATCAGCCGGGGTGCGAACTCCACGATGTGCGCGTCGAGTCCGAGTCCCTTCAGCGCCCCCGCGGCCTCCAGGCCGAGCAGACCGCCGCCGACCACGGCACCGGTGGTGGCCCGGCTCGCGGCGTACTCCTCGATCGCGAGCAGGTCCTCGATCGTGCGGTAGACGAAGCAGCCCTCGGCGTCCTTGTTCGGCACCGGCGGCACGAACGGGTAGGAGCCGGTGGCCAGGACCAGCACGTCGTAGTCGACGACCAGCCCGTTGCGGGAGGTGACCCGCCGGGCCTCCCGGTCGATCGTCTCGGCCGGGTCGCCGATGTGCAGCTCGATGGCGTGGTCCTCGATGAACCTCAGGTCCGTCATGGACAGGTCCTCCGGGGTCCGGCCCGAGAAGTACGAGGTGAGCTGGACCCGGTCGTAGGCCGGACGCGGCTCCTCACAGAGCACGACCACGCGGTGCGTGGCGGTCAGGCCGCGCTCGGCGAGCGCTTCGAGGAAGCGCTGGCCGACCATGCCGTGGCCGACGAGCACGATCGTGGGGGTAGCCCCGGGGGTGGCCGTCATCAGGAGCCTCCATCGTTGGTGAGCAGGTGGAGCAGCGGGCCGCCGTCGGAGGGGAGCGGCTCTGCTCCCTCCCAGGCGCGGGCGAGCGCGCCGACGGTGCCGAGTTCGCCGACGAGGACCCCGCCGACCAGGCGGTCGTCGCGGACGACGACCTTGCGGTAGGTGCCGCGGGTGGCGTCGGCGAGCTGCACGACGTCGTCGCCCGGGAGCGCCTCGGTCTCGCCGAACGCGGCGAGGTCGAAGGGACTGTCGTGCCCGTTCAGCGTGAGCCGGGTCAGGGAGCGGGTGCCGGTGTAGCGGGCGCTCGCGTCGCCGGCGAGCAGTTCCGCGAGGGCGTCGGCCTGTTCCAGCGCGGGGGTGGCGAGCCCGTACAGGACGCCCTCGTGCTGGGCGCAGTCGCCGATCGCGTGGATGTACGGGTCGGAGGTGCGCAGTTCGTCGTCGACGACCACGCCCTTGCGGACCTCCAGGCCGGCGGCCTGCGCGAGACCGGCCCGGGGGTGGACCCCGCAGGCGACGACCACCAGGTCGGCGTCGAGGGCGTACCCGTCGGCCAGCTCCACGGAGCGGACCGCGCCGCCGACGCAGCGCACGTCCCGCACCCGGCACTCGGTGTGCACCTCCACGCCGAGGTCGGTCAGGTGCCGCTTCACCAGCCGCGAGGCGGCCGGGTCGAGCTGGCGCTCCATCAGCCGCTCGGACTGCTGGGCGAGCACCACCTGGGCGCCGCGCAGGGCGAGCGCCCGGGCCGCGGAGACCCCGAGCAGCCCCCCGCCGATGACGACCGCCTTCACACCCGGCCGGACCGCCTTGGACAGGCCCAGGCAGTCGTCCATGGTGCGGAACGCGTGGACGCCCTCGGGCAGCTCGCGGTCCTCGGTGAACAGCCCGCGCAGCGGCGGCAGCACCGGGTTGGAGCCGGTCGCCAGGACCAGCCGGTCGTATGCGATCACCGAACCGTCCGCGCAGGCGACGCTGCGCCGCTCGCGGTCGATGCCGGTGACCCGTGCGCGCACCACCTGCGCGGGCGCCGGCAGGGCGATCACCTCGGGGCTGTACCGTCCGGCCAGCACCTCGGCGAGCAGCACCCGGTTGTACGGCCGGTGCTCCTCCTCGCCGATCAGGGTCGCGGGCGTGCCGAGCTCACCGAGCCGCCGGGCGAGCCGTACGCCCGCGAGGCCGGTGCCGATCACCACCACACGCTCATTCGAGGTCATGTCATCGAGCGTGCGATGCCGGTGTTACCCGGCAGCATCACCTCTGTTTCCCACGGGGAACGCTGCCCTCAGCGGGTGCGGGGGGTGGGTGTGAGGGTTCCGGGATGCGGGCGGCCGGGGACTGTGAGGGGCGCTTCGCATAAGGTCCCGATCATGCCCGACATATCGCTGACCATGATCGTCCTGCTCTGTCTGGCGGCCCTCGCCGCCGGCTGGATCGACGCCGTGGTCGGCGGCGGGGGCCTGTTGCTGCTGCCGGTGCTGCTGCTCGGCCTGCCGTCGCACACGCCCGCCGCGCACGCGCTGGGCACGAACAAGGCGGTCGCCATCGTCGGCACGACGGGCGCGGCGGTGACGTACGCCCGCAAGGCCCCGGTCGACGTGGGGACCGCCGTGCGCATCGGACTGGCGGCCCTGGCCGGCTCCTCGGGCGGGGCGTTCTTCGCCGCCGGGATGAGCACCGACGTCCTCAAGCCGGTGATCATGGTGGTGCTGCTCGGCGTCGCCGCGTTCGTGATCCTGCGGCCCGCCTTCGGCACGGCCCCCGCCACCGGCCCGGCCACCCGCCGCCAGATCCTCGCCGCGATCGGCCTGGCGGGCCTCGGCATCGGCTTCTACGACGGCCTCATCGGCCCCGGCACCGGCACGTTCCTGGTCCTCGCCCTCACCGCCGTCCTCCACCTCGACCTGGTCACCGCCTCCGCCACGGCCAAGATCGTCAACTGCTGCACCAACGCCGGCGCCCTGGCCACCTTCGCCTGGCAGGGGGCGGTCCTGTGGCAGCTGGCCGCCCTGATGGCGGTCTTCAACCTCGCGGGCGGCACCCTCGGCGCCCGCACGGCCCTGAAGAAGGGCAGCGGCTTCGTCCGGGTCGTGCTGCTGACGGTGGTGTTCGCGCTGGTGGCGAACCTCGCGTACGAGCAGTGGCTCGCCTAGCCACGCCTGCGCAGGTCCAGCAGCTCGATCATCCCCGTCCCGTCCTCGTTCCCGTGCCCCTGCGCCACCCGCCTGCGCATCAGCTCCAGGTACGGCGTCAGCAGCTCGGGGCTGACACGCTGTTCCTCGGCCGTGCGCAGGAACGTGGGGACGCCCGCCGCCTGCATCGCCAGGCTGGACACGACGCCCTTGGTGTAGTCGCCGCTGTGCAACTGCTCGGCGGTCTGGTGGACGGCCGGGGCCATCGCGGTCAGCCAGTCGGCGAGCAGGGGCGCGAAGTCGTTCGGGGCGATGTCCTCCGGGCGGACCAGGGCGAAGGCGTGCAGCATGCCGGCGAACATGCCGTTCATGGCGCTCAGCAGCGCCACGTCGTGCAGGGCGGCGAATCCCGGGTCGGTCCCGACCCAGCGGGTGCCGGCCGGGACGGCCAGGGTGTCGCGGTGCTCGTCGAACAGGGCGCGCGAACCGCTGTAGAAGACGTAGCCGCCGGACTCCGGCACCCCGATCATCGGCGGTACGGCCATGATCCCGCCGTCCACGAACCGCGCGCCGCGCGCCTCGGCCCAGGCGGCGCGCGCACGGCCCTCGCCCGGGGTGCCGGTGGTCAGGTTCACCAGGTCCCGCCCGGTGAGGTCGGCCCCGTCGAGGGCCTCGCCCACCGAGGCGTCGTCCAGCAGGCAGGCGATCACCAGCCGGCCGGCGGCGACGGCCGCGGCGGCGCTCGGGGCGACGACCGCGCCCTCGGCGGCGAGGGCCTCGGCCCGGGCGGGGGTGCGGTTCCAGACGGTCACCGGATGCCCGGCGGCGAGCCAGGCCCGGGCCAGGGCGGTGCCCATGGCGCCGGCGCCGAGAAGGGTGACGGGGGTACGGGAGGCAACGGTGCTGTCGGTCATGGCGTTTAGGCTCGTCGCGGGGAACCGCCTGCTCAAGTACGCACTTGGAAGTGGGTGGTTACCCGGTGGGAAGGATCCAGGCAGCGGCACCGGGAGGAGCGCGGGTATGGGCACGACGGGACGGCGGCCGGGGGCGTACGTGTGCGGGATCGACGCCGCGATGGACGTGATCGGCGGCAAGTGGAAGGTGCTCGTGCTGTGGGCGCTGCACGAGCGGCCGTGCCGCTTCGGCGAGCTGCGCCGGGAGCTGCCGGGCATCACCGAGAAGGTGCTCGCCTCGCATCTGCGCGAGATGGAGGCCGACGGGCTGGTGCACCGCGAGGCGTACGACGAGGTGCCGCCGCGCGTGGAGTACTCCCTCACGCCCCGGGGCCTGTCCCTGAACGAGGCGCTGGAACCGCTCGGTGCGTGGGGCAAGGCCCATGTCCTGGGCGGGTCACCGGCTCCCGGTCAGGTGCGCGAAGACGACGACGTTCCCCTGGTAGCCGGTGGCGCGTGAGTAGCCGCCCCCGCAGGTGATGACCCGCAGCTCGGGGCGGCGGGCGGCGCCGTAGACCCGCGCGTCGGGGAAGTCCTTCGCGGCGTACGCCTCGACGGCGTCCACGGTGAACACCGCGACACTGCCGTCGCGCCGGTCCACCTCGATCGTGCTGCCCTTCTTCAGGGCGCCGAGGCCGTAGAAGACGGCGGGGCCGTCGGCGTTGTCGACGTGGCCCGCGACGATCGCCGTGCCCCGCTCGCCCGGGGTGGTGCCGGCCTCGTACCAGCCGGCGAGGTTCTCGTGCGCGGCCGGTGGTACGTCGAGGCTGCCGCTCTCGGTCAGCCCGAGCCCGGTCAGCGGCGCGTCCACCCGGATCGCCGGGATGCGGATGCGGTCGGGCGGCGAGGGCGGCAGCGCCGGCGCGGCGGGCCGCCCGGACTCGCCGGCCCGGCCGTCCAGACCGCCCTGGCCCGCCCGACCGTCCTGTCCGGCACGGGCCTGCGCGGCGGACGGCTGCGGCGGGGCGTGCGTCCCGGCGCCGTCGCGCAGCAGCCACACCCCGGAGCACAGGGCGAACACCGTCACGGCCGCCATGGCAGCGTTCGCCGGGTTGCCCACCGGGCCGCCGGACCTGCGGAACCTGCGCATACCCACCCTTTCCTGATCTCCCGCCCCGTGCCCCCCTCCGGGCCGCGAGGGGCGTCGGACCCGGAGGGGGAGGGGACCTGCGGTACCGGCGACGGACAGCGGAGGGTGTCCGTCACATCCCGTCGCCTCTCGCCCGGCGATGCAGGAGCCAGGTACCGCCCGCGGCGGCGGCGGCGAGGGCCGCCACACCGGCCGCGGTCTGCACGGGATCGGGGCCCAGGGCGCCGCCGACCCCCGTCTTCACACTCCCCCGGGGATACACCTGCTCGTGCCCGGCCGTCAGCGTGACCACCAGGTCGCCGGTGACCCGCCGGCCGCTCCCGGCGCACGTCGCGGTGATCTCGTACGTCCCGGGCTGCGCGCTCGGCGGCACCCTGAACCGCCCGCTCGCCGCCGTCTCGTTCCGGTCCGGCGCCAGCGTGAACGCGCCGGCCCCGACCGCGCTGGCGTCACCCGCCGCCGTGCCGGCCTGCCCGCAGGCGGAGGTGCGCACCGTGACGTGCGCGCCGGGTTCGACCGAGGCGGGGGAGACCCGGAGGTCACCGGCCGGGGCGCCGTGCGCGGGGGCCGCGGCGAGCGCGGCGGCGGCGACGGCGAGCGCGGTGGCGGTCAGCGGCCGGGCGGTACGTCGCATCGGTGCTCCTTCGAGCTGTTCGGTCGTGCACCTGCCCTTCCGAGGTAACGGCGGGCGCGGCCGGCGCGCTTTCTGAGAGCCCGTCAGAATTGGGGTGAACGGGTGTCGGGGAGACTGGCCCGACGGTCCGTCAGGAGAAGTTTCACGAGGTCACGGGCCGTGCGCCGACCGGGGGCGGAAATTCGCGGCCGGCGCGGGTGAACGGGTGACCCGCGGGCGCGGGGCCGTGCTTGACCTGAACCATGGTTGAGGTATGAGGCTGTTCCGTATGAAGACAACCGCTGACGCACCCACCGCCGAGCAGACCGACGCCCTCCGGGTGACCCTGGTCGTCGGCAGCAACCGCCACGGCCGCTTCGGCCCGGTCGTCGCCGACTGGCTCCTGGACCGGCTGCGGGGCCGCGACGACCTGGTCGCCGAGGTCGTCGACGTCGCCGACGCCGAGCTGCCGACGTCCCTCGAACCGACGCCCGAGGCGACCGCCGTGCTGTCCGGCATCACCCCGAAGCTGGCCCGCGCGGACGCCTTCGTCGTCCTCACCCCCGAGTACAACCACTCCTTCCCGGCCGGCCTGAAGAACCTCGTCGACTGGCACTACGGCGAGTGGCGGGCCAAGCCGGTCGCCCTCGTCTCCTACGGCGGGCTGGCCGGCGGCCTGCGGGCCGCGGAGCACCTCCGCCAGGTCTTCGCGGAACTGCACGCCGTGACGGTCCGCGACACCGTCTCCTTCCACAACGCCGGCGCGTCCTTCGACGACCGCGGCACCCTGCGCGACCCGTCCGGCCCGGACGCGGCGGCGAAGACCATGCTGGACCAACTGGTGTGGTGGGGCCGCGCCTTGAAGGAGGCCAGGGCGAAACGCCCGTACACACCCTGACCGGCCCCGGTCAGAAAGCCGGAGCACGGCAACAAGCCCCGTCAGGGGCGCGGGGAACGGCGCGAGCGCGCCCCGCCGGCCCGCAGCCGATGTCAGCCGGGCGCCGGCGCGGTTTCAGGGGCGCGGGGAACGGCGCGAGCAACCACCACCGGCCAGCACCCGGCCCACGATCCGCGCCCGATCAGGGGCGCGGGGAACGGCGCGAGCGCGAGCGCGCCCCGCCGGCCCGCAGCCGATGTCAGCCGGGCGCCGGCGCGGTTTCAGGGGCGCGGGGAACGGCGCGAGCAACTACCACCGGCCAGCACCCGGCCCACGATCCGCGCCCGATCAGGGGCGCGGGGAACTGCGCGAGCGCGCCCCACCGGCCCGCAGCCGATGTCAGCCCGGCGCCGGCGCGGTTTCAGGGGCGCGGGGAACGGCGCGAGCAACCACAACGGACCCGCACCCGGCCCACGATCCGCGCCCCCGGCCCTCACCCCGGGTCGGGCCGCCGCCCCCGCCACTCCCCACCCTCGACCCGCCGCCCGGCATCCCTCAGCCGCGCGGCCACCCCCTGCCCCGCGACATACACCCAAGCCCGCACAGCGGCCTCATCGGCCTCCCGGAGGACCTTCCGCTCCACCCGCACGTACAGGCTGCGCGGATCCCCCGGCACGTACTCCTCCAGCCGGTCCAACTCCGCGAGCAGCACCCCGTACGCCTCAGGCAGCGCCGTCACCAGCTCCCCGCGCACCACGCCACCGCCCGGCTCCTCCACCGCGTACGGATAGCCCGGCCCCTCGTACAGCACCGCGTCCGCGAGCACCCCGGGTTCCTCGGAGCGGACGCGGCCGCGCAGGAAGAGGTCGTGGTTGACCTCACCGGGACGCAGGGTGCCGTAGACGAAGAAGGGCAGGGTCACAGGACCGATTCTGCACCCCCGCACACCTCCACAGCCGGGCTGCGGACACGCCAGGTCGCGGCCATGGCCTGGCGCGCGGCCGGCGTCAGCCGGCCCGCTCCCGTCCGACCGTCTCCAGCCGCACCGCGCACGCCTTGAACTCCGGCATCCGCGAGGTCGGGTCGAGCGCGGGGTTGGTCAGCGTGTTGGCGCGGCCCTCGCCCGGCCAGTGGAACGGCATGAACACGGTGTCGGGCCGGATCGCGGTGGTGATCCTCGCGGGCGCCACGGCCCGGCCCCGCCGGGACACCACGGCCACCGGATCGCCCTCGGACGCCCCGAGCCGGGCCGCCAGCCGGGGGTGGATCTCCACGAACGGCCCGGGCGCGGCGGCGTTCAGCTCCGCCACGCGCCTGGTCTGCGCCCCGGACTGGTACTGGGCCACGACCCGCCCGGTGGTGAGCAGCACCGGGTACTCGTCGTCGGGCTCCTCGGCGATCGCCCGGTGCGAGACCGGCACGAACCGGGCGCGGCCGTCGGGCGTGGCGAAACGGTCGAGGAAGAGGCGGGGCGTGCCCGGGTGCGCGCCGGGTGTCCGCGCGGCGGGCGTCTCCCGGGCGGGGTCGTCGGGCAGCGGCGCGTCGAGCAGGGCGTCCTCGCCCTCCTCCACCGCCTGCTCCACCGCCTCCTCCACGGCCGGGCAGGGCCAGAACACCCCGTTCTCCTCCGCCAGCCTGCGGTAGGTGATCCCCGAGTAGTCCGCCGGGCCGCCCGCGCTCGCCCGGCGCAGTTCCTCGAAGACCTCCTCCGGATCCGTCGGGAAGCCCTTCTCCACACCCAGCCGGGCGGCGAGTTCGTGGAGGACCTCCAGGTCGCTGCGGACCCCGTCCGGCGGGCTGATCGCCCGGCGGCGCAGCAGGACCCTGCCTTCCAGGTTGGTCGTCGTGCCCGTCTCCTCCGCCCACTGCGTGACCGGCAGGACGACGTCCGCGAGCGCCGCCGTCTCCGACAGCACCACGTCGCACACCGCCAGGAAGTCCAGCGACCTGATGCGCTCCTCGATGTGCGCGGCACGCGGCGCCGACACCACCGGGTTGGACGCCATCAGCAGCAGCGACCTGATGTCCGTGCCCAGCGCGTCCAGCAGCTCGTACGCGCTGCGCCCCGGCCCGGGCAGGCTGTCCGGGCCGACGCCCCACACCTCGGCGACGTGCGCCCGCGCCGCCGGGTCGTCCAGCTTGCGGTAGCCCGGCAGCTGGTCGGCCTTCTGCCCGTGCTCGCGCCCGCCCTGCCCGTTGCCCTGCCCGGTCAGGCAGCCGTAGCCCGACAGCGGGCGGCCCGCCCGGCCGGTCGCCAGGCACAGGTTGATCCAGGCGCCGACGGTGTCGGTGCCCTTGGACTGCTGCTCGGGACCGCGCGCCGTGAGGACCATCGCCGACTCCGGCTCACAGAACAGCCGCACGGTCTCCCGGAGTTCGGGAACGGACACCCCCGTGATCCGCTCCACGTACTCCGGCCAGTGCGCCATCGCGGCGGCCCGGGCGTCCTCCCAGCCGGACGTGCGCTCGCCGACGTACTCCTCGTCCACCCGCCCCTCGGCGATCACCAGGTGCAGCAGGCCCAGGGCGAGGGCCAGGTCCGTGCCCGGGCGCGGCGCGAGGTGCAGATCGGCCTGCTCGGCGGTCCTGGTGCGCCGCGGGTCGATGACGATCAGCGTGCCGCCGTTCTCCTTCAGCTCGGTGAAGAACCGCAGCGACGGCGGCATGGTCTCCGCCAGGTTGGAGCCGACGAGGATCACACAGCCCGACTTCGGGATGTCCTCCAGCGGGAACGGCAGCCCGCGGTCCAGCCCGAACGCCTTGATGCCGGCGGCGGCCGCCGACGACATGCAGAAGCGGCCGTTGTAGTCGATCTGGGAGGTGCCGAGCACGACCCGGGCGAACTTGCCGAGCGTGTACGCCTTCTCGTTCGTCAGGCCGCCCCCGCCGAACACCCCGACCGCGTCCGGCCCGTGCGCCTCACGCGTCCGGCGCAGCTCCCCGGCGATCCGGTCCAGGGCCTCGTCCCAGGAGGCGGGCACCAGCGCGCCGCCCTCGTCGCGCACCAGCGGCGAGGTCAGGCGGACGTTCCTGGCGAGCACCGCGGGAGCGGTGCGGCCCTTGCCGCACAGCGCGCCCCGGTTCACCGGGAAGTCCGCGCGCTCACTCACCTCGACGGTCCCGTCCGGTGTGGGCGTCAGGTTCATCCCGCACTGCAGGGCGCAGTACGGGCAGTGCGTGGGCGTGGCGGTGTTCTGCATGCCGTCCAGCGTGCTTCGGCCGTGTTACGCCCGGGACGGCTCCCTGTTACACGGCCGGGACGGGGACCTCCCCGCCGCCGCCCGGCCCCCGTGAGGCACCGGTTACCGGGCTCGGCCCAGCGCCCGCTCCACTCCCGGCTCCCGCGGCCCGAGGAACCGCGGGTCGGGCCGGAACACCGCGTCCAGGGCCGCCTTGCCGGCGGCGAGGATCTCCCGCGCGCCCCCGTAGTACCAGGTGGCGTCGTGCACGGCGTCTACCCCGACCCCGTACGACTCGACCCCCGCCGCCCGGCACAGCGCCACCGCCCGCCGGATGTGGAAGCCCTGGCTGATCAGCACCGCCTCGTCCACCCCGAAGATCTTCTTCGCCCGCACGCAGGAGTCCCACGTGTCGAACCCCGCGTAGTCACTGACGATCCGCCCGTCGGGCACCCCGTGCCGGGTCAGGTAACCGCGCATGGCGTCCGGCTCGTCGTAGTCCTCGCGGCTGTTGTCCCCGGTGACCAGCACCACCTCGACCCGCCCCCGCCGGTACAGCTCCGCCGCCGCGTCCAGCCGGTGCGCGAGATACGGCGAGGGCTCCCCGTCCCACAGTCCGGCCCCGAACACCACGGCCACGTCGGTGCGCGGCACCTCGGCCGCCGTCCGCAGCCGGTCCTCCGCGACGGTGTACATCCAGGCCGACGGGGACAGCGCGAGCACACACCCGGCCATCACGGCCTGCACCAGCCGCCGCTGCCCCCGGCGGGTACGCGGCCACCGCGGTCTGCGCGACGTCGTACGACGCATGGAACGTCCCTCCCCAGGTCGGCCCTCGACAGTCAGGGACGCCCCGCCGGACCGCCCGGTTCATGCCGCGGCGCGTGAGCAGCTTCACTCCCTCGATGGAAACCGCAGGTCACGACCGCTCACACACCCCCTGCCCCGGACCGTGAACCGCTGGTAAACACCCGTGACGCCCCCGCAACGGGGAGGCAACGTGGCGCCGCGACCATCGACGCATGCCCAGTCAGCTCAGCCTCGTCCCGCCGCCCGCCACGCGCCGCCCGGCCCCGCCCGCCCTCGTCGTCGTGGCCCACGGCAGCCGCGACCCGCGCGCGCTGAGCACCGTCCGCGCGCTCCTGGACCGCGTCCGCGCGCTGCGCCCCGACGTGCCGGTGCACCTGGGCCACGTCGAGCTCAACGCGCCGCTGCTCCCCGGCACCCTCGCCGCCCTGGCAGACACCGAGGCCGTCCTGGTCCCCCTCCTGCTCAGCCGCGGCTACCACGTCAAGCGGGACATCCCCGAGATGGCGGCCGCCTCCCCGGCCCGCACCCGGGTGGCCGCCCCCCTGGGCCCGCACCCGCTGCTGGTCGACGCCCTCCAGGACCGCCTCACGGAGGCCGGCTGGGGCGCGACCCCCCGCCGCGACAGCGCCGTCGTCCTCGCCGCCGCGGGCTCCCGCGACCCCGACGCGAGGACGGACACCGCCCGCACCGCCCACCTGCTGGCGGCCCGCCTCGGCGTCCCGGTCCTCCCCGCCTACGCCTCGGCGGCGACCCCGACGGTCCAGCAGGCCGTGCGCACCCTCCTCGCCAGGGGCCGCCACCACATCGCCCTGGCGTCCTACTTCACGGCCCCCGGCCGCTTCGCCACGGAGTGCGCCCAGGCGGCGCCGTGGATCGCGGCGGCCCCCCTCGGCACGCACCCGTCGACGGCCCACCTCGTCCTGCACCGCTACGACGAGGCCCTGCGGACGTCGCCCTCGCTGCCGCTGCCGGCCTCGGCCTGACGCCCCAGGGGCGCGGGGACTGCGCGACAAGCCACGACGGTCCCGCACCCGCCGGACAACCGCACCCGGCAGACGCTCAGGCACGCCGCACACCCCTACCCGTACTGTCGACCCATGCCAGGCACCACGACGAACCCCACGGCCTACGACCCGACGTCAGCCGAACGCTGGGCCCCCGAACCCGACAAGCGCCCCGGCCGCACCGCCTTCCAGCGCGACCGCGCCCGGGTCCTGCACAGCGCCGCCCTGCGCAGGCTCGCCGGCAAGACCCAGGTGGTCACGCCCGGCACCCTCGGCCCCGCCTGGGACGCCAGCCCCCGCACCCGCCTCACCCACTCCCTGGAGTGCGCCCAGGTCGGCCGCGAGCTGGGCGCCGCCCTCGGCTGCGACCCCGACCTCGTCGAAGCCGCCTGCCTCTCGCACGACCTCGGCCACCCGCCCTTCGGCCACAACGGCGAACAGGCCCTCAACGAGTTCGCGGCCGACTGCGGCGGCTTCGAGGGCAACGCCCAGTCCCTCCGGCTCCTCACCCGCATCGAGCCCAAACGGTTCACCCCCGAGGGTTCCGTCGGCCTCAACCTCACCCGCGCCGCCCTCGACGCCGCCACCAAGTACCCCTGGCCCCGCGGCGCCCACCCCACCGACCCGGCCTCGCCCAAGTTCGGCGTCTACGACGACGACCGCCCCGTCTTCGACTGGGTCCGCAAGGACGCCCCCGGCACCCGCACCTGCTTCGAGGCGCAGGTCATGGACTGGTCCGACGACGTGGCCTACTCGGTGCACGACGTGGAGGACGGCCTGCACGCCGGGCACATCGACCCCAACTGCCTGCACGCCGAACCCGAACGGCAGGACGTCTTCCGGGTCGCCGTCGGCCGCTACGTGCCGCCCGGCACCGACCCCGCCGAACTCGCCGAGGCCCTCGACCGGCTCCTCGCCCAGGAGTGGTGGCCGCACGGCTACGACGGCACCGCCGTGGCCCAGGCCCGTCTGAAGGACGCCACCAGCCAGCTCATCGGCCGCTTCTGCCTGGCCGCCGAGACCGCCACCCGCGCCGCCTGGGGGACCGGCCGGCTCACCCGGTACACCGCCGAACTGGTCGTCCCGCGCGAGGCCCGCATGGAGTGCGCCGTCCTGAAGGCCGTCGCCGACCTCTACGTCATGCAGCGCGCCGAACAGGAGCGGCTCCGCGCCGACCAGCGGATCGTCGTCGCCGAACTGGCCGAGGCGCTCACCGCCCGCGCCCCCGACGGCCTGGACCCGCAGTTCCGCGCGCTGTTCGACCAGGCGCCGGACGACCGCGCCCGCAAGCGGGTGATCGTCGACCAGATCGCCTCCCTCACCGACACCTCCGCCCGGTCGCTCCACGCCCGTCTGACGGGGCACGCGTGAGACTGACGGGAGACCAGGGATTCCAGCACGCCCGAATGTGACCCTCCGTGGCCTGATCGGGTCACTCCCTCTTCCCGCATCACGCTCCGTGCGGGACGCTCGCAAGTGGCGACACCCGGACGAGGAGGCATCACGTGGTCGACGCGGATCAGACATTCGTCATCGTCGGAGGCGGCCTGGCCGGCGCCAAGGCGGCCGAGACGCTCCGCGCGGAGGGCTTCACCGGCCGGGTGATACTGATCTGCGACGAACGCGACCACCCCTACGAGCGTCCGCCCCTGTCCAAGGGTTACCTCCTCGGCAAGGAGGAACGCGACAGCGTCTTCGTGCACGAGCCGTCCTGGTACGCGGCGAACGACATCGAGCTGCACCTCGGCCAGACGGTCGACGCGATCGACCGCTCGGCGAAGACGGTCCGCTTCGGCGACGACGGAACCGCCGTCCGCTACGACAAGCTGCTCCTGGCCACCGGCGCCGAGCCCCGCCGCCTCGACATCCCGGGCACGGACCTGGCCGGTGTCCACCACCTGCGCCGCCTCGCCCACGCCGAGCGGCTCAAGCACGTCCTGACCAACCTCGGCCGCGACAACGGCCACCTCGTGATCGCCGGCGCCGGCTGGATCGGCCTGGAGGTGGCGGCGGCGGCCCGCGAGTACGGCGCGGAGGTCACCGTGGTCCACCGCGGGCCCACCCCGCTGCACTCCGTCCTCGGCCCCGAGCTGGGTCAGCTCTTCACCGAGCTGCACCGCGAGCACGGCGTCCGCTTCCACTTCGGCGCCCGGCTCACCGAGATCACCGGCCAGGACGGCATGGTCCTCGCCGCCCGCACCGACGACGGCGAGGAGCACCCGGCGCACGACGTGCTGGCCGCGATCGGCGCGGCCCCCCGCACCCACCTCGCCGAGGCCGCCGGCCTGGAGATCGCCGACCCGGCGCACGGCGGCGGCATCGTCGTCGACGAGCGGCTGCGCACCTCCGACCCGGACATCCACGCGGCCGGCGACGTCGTCTCCTTCCCGCACCGCCTGTTCGACACCCGGCTGCGGGTCGAGCACTGGGCCAACGCCCTCAACGGCGGCCCGGCGGCGGCGCGCGCCATGCTGGGCCGGGACGTGACGTACGACCGGGTGCCCTACTTCTTCTCCGACCAGTACGACCTGGGCATGGAGTACTCGGGCTGGGCACCGCCGGGCAGCTACGACCAGGTGGTCGTCCGGGGCGACGCGGGCAAGCGCGAGTTCATCGCCTTCTGGGTGAAGGAGGGCCGGGTGCTGGCCGGGATGAACGTGAACGTGTGGAACGTCACGGACAAGATCCAGCGTCTGATCCGCGGCAAGGCCCGGGTGAACACGGAGAACCTCGCGGACCCGCACATTCCGCTCGAAAACCTCGCACCCTGAGTGTCAGTCCACCCCCGTAGACTTCACGCGTGGCAGGACGGATCAACGACGAGGACGTGAAGGCGGTACGGGACGCGGTCCCGATCGACGCCGTGGTGTCCGAGTACCTCCAGCTGCGAAGCGCGGGCGGCGGCAACCTCAAGGGCCTGTGCCCGTTCCACGACGAGAAGTCTCCCTCCTTCCAGGTCAGCCCCGCCAAGGGCCTGTTCCACTGCTTCGGCTGCCAGGAGGGCGGCGACACCATCACGTTCGTGATGAAGATCGACCACCTCACCTTCTCGGAGGCGGTCGAGCGCCTGGCCGGCCAGGCGGGCATCACCCTGCGCTACGAGGAGGGCGGGTACAACCCCTCCCACCAGCGCGGCGAGCGGATCCGCCTGGTCGAGGCCCACAAGATCGCCGCCGAGTGGTACGCGGAACAGCTCGCGACGAGCCCGGAGGCCGACACCGGCCGTCAGTTCCTCGCCGAGCGCGGCTTCGACCAGGCCGCCGCCGAGCACTTCTCCGTCGGCTACAGCCCCCAGGGCTGGGACCACCTCACGCGCTACCTGCGCGGCAAGGGCTTCACCGACAAGGAGCTGCTGCTCTCCGGGCTCTCCCAGGAGGGCCGCCGCGGCCCCATCGACCGCTTCCGCGGCCGCCTGATGTGGCCCATCCGCGACATCGGCGGCGACGTCGTCGGCTTCGGCGCCCGCAAGCTCTACGAGGCGGACAACGGCCCCAAGTACCTCAACACGCCCGACACGGCGATCTACCGCAAGTCCCAGGTGCTCTACGGCATCGACCTCGCGAAGAAGGACATCGCCAAGGCGTCCCGCGCGGTCGTCGTCGAGGGCTACACCGACGTCATGGCCTGCCACCTCGCCGGTGTGACGACCGCCATCGCCACCTGCGGCACCGCCTTCGGCGGCGACCACATCAAGATCCTCCGCCGGCTGCTCATGGACAACGGCTCGGCCCGCGTCATCTTCACCTTCGACGGCGACGCCGCCGGCCAGAAGGCCGCCCTGCGTGCCTTCGAGGACGACCAGAAGTTCGCCGCCGAGACGTACATCGCCATCGCCCCCGACGGCATGGACCCCTGCGACCTGCGCCTCGCCAAGGGCGACGAGGCCGTCGCCGACCTGGTCGAACCCCGCACCCCGCTCTTCGAGTTCGCCCTGCGCCAGATCGTCGGCCGCTACGACCTCGACACCCCGGCCGGCCGCGCCGCCGCCCTGGACGAGGCCGCCCCGATCGTCGCCCGCATCAAGAACAGCGGCGCCCAGCACGAGGTCGCCGTGCAGCTCGCCGGCATGCTCGGCATCCTCGACACCCAGTTCGTGGTCAAGCGCGTGGCCCAACTCGCCCGCTGGGCCCGCGACCGCGGCGGCAAAGGCCCCGCCCCCGACCGGCACACCTCCCAGCAGTACACCGCCGCCCAGCCGCCCGCCGCCCCCCGCGGCCCGGCCCTGAACCTCCGCAACCCCGTCTACGCCACCGAACGCGAGCTGCTCAAACTCGCCCTGCAGCGCCCCGAGCTGGTCTCCCCGGCCTTCGACGCGTACGGCATCGACGAGTTCACCGCCCCGCCCTACGCCGCCGTACGCCAGGCCATCCTGGACGCGGGCGGCGCCGCACTGGGCGTCGCGGACCCCCAGGACTACCTGGTCCGGGTCCGCGAGGCCGCCCCCGACGACGCGGTCCGCGCGATGGTCACGGAACTGGCCGTCGAGGCGATCATGCTGCACAAGGGCGTGAAGGGCGTCGACGAGAACTACGCGGGCGCCCAGCTGGTCACGGTCCGCCGCCGGGCCGTGGAGCGCCGCATCCGTGACATCACCGGGCAGCTCACCCGCCTGGGCACCCACGGCGACCCGGCCCAGTTGGCCGCCGTCCAGAACGAGCTGTGGGTGCTCCAGCAGTACGACCAGGCCCTGCGCGAGCACGGCGCCGCCGCGCTCTGACGTCGCTCAGTCCTCCTCGAAGGCCGGTGCCACCGCCCGCACCAGCCGCTCGGCGACGCCCGCTCGTCGTCCCGGAACTGCGGATACTCGGTGACGAAGTGGTTCCACTCCACGTACCCGGCCGACCGTCCGCCCGCAGCCGCGCCGCCACCTCCCGCACCCGCGCCGCCTCGTCGGCGGCTGGTCCCGCATCCGGCCTCTGGCCAGCACGATGTGCGTGAGCTTGAACCCGTCCGCGGCCGCCCAGCGGACCTGCCGCGCCGACTCATCGGGCCGGAGCAGCGGACCGTCACGTGCGACTCCTACAGATCGGCGGACATCGGCCGGTCGTCGCAGACCAGTGGCGGGTGAGGCGTCCGGGTTCCTGACGAGGGGCGAGCGCGCGGTCACGGACCGGAAGCAAAAAGTCACCGCACGCCCCTCGTGGCGACGATGTGTCTTCCCCCACACTGGGTTCCGGTGCCTGAGTCCTCGGAGCGCGGCCGGTCCGTCACCGACGGGTCCCAGATCCCCGCGGTTCCGCTCATCGCGTACGGGACGGAAAGCGGCAAGGCCGTCGACTCCGCCCCCGAAGTACCGCTGCCGCCCCCCCTGGCAGCGATCATCCTGGAGGTCGCCCCCGTGCAGACCCGGACCCTCACCCAGACCGACGTCCGCGGTGCCCTCGGTGCCGTCGGCGCGGCGCCGGAAGCGGAGACCGACGCCCGGTCCGCGGTCCCGGCGCAGAGCCGCGTCGCGCACCACCCGGAGCCGGAGACGGAGGCGGAGCCGGAGGAGCCGCCCGCCGAGGTCATCGCGACGGCCGAGGCCGTCGAACCGCCCCCGGCCCGTGCCGACACCGGCGCCGGCCCCTCCTCGGACCTGTTCCGCCAGTACCTGCGGGAGATCGGCCGCATCCCCCTGCTGACCGCGGCCGAGGAGGTCGAACTCGCCCGCCGCGTCGAGGCCGGGCTCTTCGCCGAGGAGAAACTGGGCAACACCCCTGACCTGGACAGCCGGTTGGCACTGGATCTGGACCGGCTCGTCGTCATGGGGCGGATGGCCAAGCGCCGCCTCATCGAGGCCAACCTGCGCCTCGTCGTCTCCGTCGCCAAGCGCTACGTCGGCCGCGGCCTGACCATGCTCGACCTCGTCCAGGAGGGCAACCTCGGACTCATCCGCGCCGTCGAGAAGTTCGACTACGCCCGCGGCTACAAGTTCTCCACGTACGCGACCTGGTGGATCCGCCAGGCCATGTCCCGAGCCCTGGCCGACCAGGCCCGCACGATACGGGTCCCGGTGCACGTCGTGGAGCTCATCAACCGGGTCGTCCGGGTCCAGCGCCGCATGCTCCAGGAGCGCGGCTACGAGCCGACGGCCGAGGAGGTCGCGGCCCACCTGGACCTGCCGCCCGAGCGGGTCGGCGAGGTGCTGCGCCTCGCCCAGGAGCCGGTGTCGCTGCACGCGCCCGTGGGCGAGGAGGACGACGTCGCCCTCGGCGACCTCATCGAGGACGGCGACGCGACCTCGCCGGTGGAGTCGGCCGCGTTCCTGCTGCTCAAGGAGCACCTGGTAGTGGTGTTGTCGACGCTGGGCGAGCGGGAGCGGAAGGTGGTCCAGCTGCGCTACGGCCTGGCGGACGGCCGCCCCCGCACCCTGGAGGAGATCGGCCGCATCTTCGGCGTGACCCGGGAGCGGATACGGCAGATCGAGTCCAAGACCCTCAACAAGCTGCGGGACCATGCCTTCGCGGACCAGCTGAGGGGCTATCTGGACTGATGCCGTCCGCAGGCCGGCGCCCTCAGGGGCGCGGGGAACTGCGAGACCGTCCCCCCACCGGCCCGCAGCCCCCCGCGACCTCACTCGGCACCCCGGACCGCGACTCAGTCCACCTCGGCCACCGCCTGCGCGAACTGCGCCTTGTACAGCCGCGCGTAAGCCCCGCCGGCCGCCAGCAGCTCGTTGTGCGCGCCCTGCTCCACGATCGAGCCGTCCTCCATGACGAGGATCGTGTCCGCGTCCCGGATCGTGGAGAGCCGGTGCGCGATGACGAACGAGGTCCGCCCGTGCGCCAGTTTGGCCATCGCCTTCTGGATGAGCACCTCCGTGCGCGTGTCGACCGAGCTCGTCGCCTCGTCCAGCACCAGGATCACCGGGTCGGACAGGAACGCCCGGGCGATGGTGACGAGCTGCTTCTCACCGGCGCTGACGCCCGTGCCCTCGTCGTCGATCACGGTGTCGTACCCGTCCGGCAGCGTCCGGATGAACCGGTCCGCGTGCGCGGCCCGGGCCGCCTCCTCGATCTCCCCGCGGGTCACCTTCCGGGACGCCCCGTAGGCGATGTTCTCCGCGATCGTGCCGCCGAACAGCCAGGTGTCCTGCAGCACCATGCCGATGCCGGCCCGCAGTTCGTCCCGCGACATCCGGGCGATGTCCACGCCGTCGAGGGTGATGCGCCCGCCGGTGACCTCGTAGAACCGCATGAGCAGGTTGACCAGGGTCGTCTTGCCCGCGCCGGTCGGGCCGACGATGGCCACCGTCTGCCCCGGCTCGACCTTCAGCGACAGGTCCTCGATGAGCGGCTTGTCGGGGTCGTAGCGGAACGACACGTGCTCCAGCGCCACCTGCCCGCGCAGCCGCTCGGGCCGTACGCCCGGCACCGGGTCGGCGCCCTGCTCCTCGGCGTCGAGCAGTTCGAAGACCCGCTCCGCCGAGGCCACACCCGACTGCACCAGGTTCGCCATGGACGCGACCTGCGTCAGCGGCATGGAGAACTGCCGCGAGTACTGGATGAACGCCTGCACGTCACCGATGGACAGCGAGCCGGAGGCGACCCGCAGCCCGCCGACGACCGCGACGAGCACGTAGTTGAGGTTCGACACGAACATCATCAGCGGCTGCATGACCCCGCTGTTGAACTGCGCCCGGAACTCCGCCTCGTACAGCGCGTCGTTCTGCTCGGCGAACTGCTCGGCCGACTCGTCCTGGCGCCCGAACACCTTCACCAGGGTGTGCCCGGTGTACATCTCCTCGATGTGGGCGTTGAGCGTGCCCGTGGTGCGCCACTGCTGCACGAAGTGCGGCTGCGACCGCTTGCCCACGCGCGTGGCCACCACGAAAGACAGCGGCACCGTCACCAGCGCGACCAGCGCCAGGATCCAGGAGACGTAGAACATCATCGCGAGCACGCCGATGATCGTCAGCACCGAGTTGATGAGCTGCCCCATCGACTGCTGCAGCGTCTGCCCGATGTTGTCGATGTCGTTCGTCGCCCGCGAGAGCACCTCACCGCGCTGGCGCTTGTCGAAGTACGACAGCGGCAGCCGCGACAGCTTGGTCTGCACGTCCTCGCGCAGCCGGAACATCGTCCGGTTCACGGCCCGGTTCACCAGCCGTGTCGCCACCGCCATCAACAGCCCGGCCACCGTGAACACGCCCAGCGCGAGCAGCAGCACGTGCCCGACGGCCGTGAAGTCGATGCCCTCGCCCGGGGTGAAGTCGGTGCTGCGCAGCATGTCGGCGGCATCACCGTCCCCGCGCTGCCGCATCTGCTCCAGGACCTGCTCCTTGCTGGCCCCCTCGGGCATGTCCCGTCCGACGATGCCCGCGAAGACCAGGTCGGTGGCCTTGCCGAGGATCTTCGGCCCGACGACGTTGAGGCCGACGCTGAGCACCACGCACAGCAGCAGCACCCAGATGGTCCCGCGCTCGGGCCGGAACCGGGCGACGAGCCGTTTGCCCGATCCCTTGAAGTCCAGCGAGCGCTGGTCGGGGCCGCCCCCGGCCATCATCCGCCCCATGGGCCCCGCCATCAGGCCGCCTCCGCTTCCGTGAGCTGGGAGAGCACGATCTCCCGGTAGGTCTCGTTGTCCGCCATCAGCTCGTGGTGCCGCCCGGTGCCGACGACCCGGCCCTCGTCGAGGACGACGATCCGGTCGGCGTCCCGGATGGTCGCCACCCGCTGGGCGACGATCACGACGGTCGCCTCGGCGGTCTCCTGCGCCAGGGCGGCCCGCAGCGCGGCGTCCGTGGCGTAGTCGAGCGCGGAGAAGGAGTCGTCGAAGAGGTAGATCTCCGGGCGCTGCACCAGCGTCCGGGCGATCGCGAGCCGCTGCCGCTGACCGCCGGAGACGTTGGTCCCGCCCTGCGCGATGGGGGAGTCGAGCCCGCCCTCCAGCCGCTCCACGAACTCCCTGGCCTGCGCCACCTCCAGCGCGTGCCACAGTTCCTCGTCGGTGGCGTCGGGATTGCCGTAGCGCAGGTTGGTCGCCACCGTGCCCGCGAACAGGTACGGCTTCTGCGGCACCAGCCCGACGGTCCGCGCCAGCAATCGCGGGTCGATCTCCGCCACCTCGACCCCGTCGACGAGCACCTGCCCCTCGGTCGCGTCGAACAGCCGCGGCACCAGCCCCAGCAGGGTCGACTTGCCGCTGCCGGTGGAGCCGATGACGGCGGTCGTCTCGCCCGGCCGGGCCACCAGGTCCACGGCCCGCAGCACCGGCTCCTCGGCACCCGGATAGCGGAAGCCCGCCCCGCGCAGCTCCAGATGCCCGTGCCGGCGCAGCTCGCGCACCGGTGCCGCCGGCGGCACCACGCTGGAGGAGGTGTCCAGCACCTCCTGGATGCGCTCGGCGCACACCTCCGCGCGCGGCACCATCATGAACATGAAGGTGGCCATCATCACGGACATCACGATCTGCATCAGGTAGGCGAGGAACGCGGTCAGGTCACCGATCTGCATCCCGCCGCTGTCGATGCGGTGCGCGCCGAACCACACCACGGCGATCGACGACAGGTTCACCACCGTCATCACGATCGGGAACATCAGCGCGAGCAGGTTGCCGGTGCCCAGCGCGACATCGGTGAGGTCGGCGTTGGCCTTGCGGAAGCGCTGCTGCTCGTACTCGTCCCGGACGAAGGCCCGGATCACGCGGTTGCCGGTGATCTGCTCGCGCAGCACCCGGTTGACCGTGTCCAGGCGCTCCTGCATCGACCGGAACAGCGGCCGCAGCCGCCGCACGATCAGCGTCACGCAGATGCCCAGCACCGGCACGACCGCCACCAGCACGCCCGACAACGGCACGTCCAGGCCCAGCGCCAGCACGATGCCGCCGACGCACATGATGGGCGCCGACACCATCAGCGTGAACGTCATCAGCGCGAGCATCTGCACCTGCTGGACGTCGTTGGTCGTCCGCGTGATCAGCGATGGCGCCCCGAAGTGACCCACCTCACGCGCGGAGAACGACTGCACCCGGTCGAACACGGCCGCCCGCACGTCCCGTCCGAGCGCCGACGCCGTACGGGCGCCGTAGTAGACGGCGCCGATGTTGCACACGACCTGGATCAGGGAGATGCCGATCATCAGGGCGCCGTAGCCCATGATGTAGCCGGTGTCACCGTTGACGACGCCCTGGTCGATGATGTCCGCGTTGAGTGTGGGCAGGTAGAGCGTGGCGCAGGTCTGCAGGAACTGCAGCAGCACCAGCAGGACGATGGGTCTCTTGTAGGGCCTGAGGTAGGTCCGCAGAAGTCGTATGAGCACGCTGCTTCTCTCGGGGTGGTCGACGGGGCGGTTGGTTGCCCCTGGCCCCTATCGTCGAACACTCCACCCGCGTTACCTCAACCGAATTAACCCAACAGGCGGTCAAGCCGTCAGAAGGCCCCGGGGTGCGCCTGCTCCCGCACCGACACGAACTGCTGCCGCACCGCCTGCCCCACGGCCAGCTCCTCCCCGGGCTCCAGCACCTGCGCGACCGCGCCCTGCCACAGCGGCGGCATGCGGGTGTCGAGGGTGCCCTGCGACACCCCGAGCGCCCAGGCCGCCTGCCGGGCGGCGCCGATCGCCGCGTAGTCCGCGGGCTGCGGCACGACGACCTGCGTCCCGAACAGCATGGGTGCCGCGGCCTGCACGGCGGGCAGCTCGGCGGCCGGTCCGAGCAGGAAGACCCGCCGCACCTCCACGCCCCGGCCGCGCAGCACGTCCAGCGCGTCCGCGAGCCCGCACAGCATGCCCTCGAACGCGGCCCGCGCCAGGTGCTCCGCCTTCATCGACTCCCGCCTCAGCCCCGCCAGGGTCCCGGCGACGTGGGGCAGGTTCGGCGTCCGCTCGCCCTCCAGATAGGGCAGCAGCACCAGCCCGTGCGCCCCCGGCGTCGACTTCATCGCCAGGTCGGACAGGCTCTCCAGATCGGGCAGCCCCAGCAGTTCCGCGGTCCCGCGCAGCGTCCGCACGGCGTTCAGCGTGGTGACGACGGGCAGGTGCATGCCGGTCGCGTCGGCGAGCGCGGTGATCATCCCCGAGCCGTCGACCAGCGCCTCGGGGTGCACGGCCATCACGGACCCGGACGCCCCGAGCGAGACGACCGCGTCCCCGAGGCCGATGCCCAGACCGAACGCCGCGGCCATGGTCTCGCCCGTGCCCACGGAGATCAGCAGCCCCTCCGGCGTGGTCCCGGCCGCGTCCGCCGGGCCGATCACCTCCGGCAGCATCGCCTGGTGCCCGAGCGCCAGCTCGACCAGGTCGGTGCGGTAGGTGCCGGTGGCGGCCGACCAGTAGCCGGTGCCGGACGCCCCGCCCCGGTCGGTCGTCCTCCTGACGGGCCGGCCCAGCAGCTGCCAGACCAGCCAGTCGTGCGCCTGCAGCAGGATCGCCGTGCGCTGCGCGTTCTCCGGCTCGGTCCGCGCCAGCCAGCGCAGCTTCGTCACCGGCTGCGGGGCCTGCGGAACACAGCCCACGGCCTGCGCCCACGCCTCGCGCCCCCCGAGCGCGTCGACCAGATCGGCCGCGGCGACCTGGGTGCGCTTGTCGCCGCCGACCATCGCCGGGCGCACGGTGTTGCCCTGCGCGTCCAGTGGCACGAGCGCGTTCTGCTGCGCGGAGACGCCGATCGCCTGCACGCCCTCCAGCAGCCCGCCGCCCGCGGCCTCGCCCAGGGACAGCAGCCAGGCCTGCGGGTCGACGTCGGACGGCCGGCCGCCGTCGGGGCTCTCCACCGGATGGGGCGCATACCCCTGCCTGAGCACGGCTCCGGTGTCCCCGTCGCAGACGACGATGCGAGTGAAATCGGGTGAACTGTCCAACCCGGCGACTATCCCCATGGCCAAAATTCTGCCGTACGGCTGCGCCGGGCTGGGCCATGGGCGCCGTAGGGGTCAGTGCCGGGTGGGGACTGCGGGTCTCGTCGTGGCCGGTCGCGCAGTTCCCCGCGCCCCTGAGGGCGGGGCCGCACCGGCCTCAGGAAGAACCGCTCAGGTATTGCTCGTGCCCCAGTCGTCCTGGCCGCCGTTGTGGGTGGCGCGCTCCTTGAGCTGGCGGACGCGGTCGGCGACCGAGTCCGGGACGCGGTCGCCGACCTTGTCGCTGACCACGTGGTAGGCCTTGCCCGCGAACTCGCGCCCCTGCTGGGCCGCCGACTCCGCGGTGTTGCGGACGGCGGGGTTCTGCGCGAACTGCCGGGCTGACTTCTTCAGCTGTTCGTAGCGCTCGCGTCCGGCCCTCGTGCCCAGCACGTAACCCAGGACGACTCCGGCGACGAACGTGAGCCGGTAACGCATGGCTGCCACCCTTCTCTTGCGTGAGTCTCCGGTGCGGCGTCGGCGCCGGGGAGTACCGATTGGCGGAGCACCCCCCTGCTTGCGCTAATGTATGTGTCGCAGCGAGCGCGCGCCCCCTGGCGAATACCCAGGTAGGTACGTTCGATGCAACGAGACCTTCCTCGGTAGCTCAATTGGCAGAGCAGCCGGCTGTTAACCGGCAGGTTACTGGTTCGAGTCCAGTCCGGGGAGCTCGGTCCTCCGTAGCTCAATTGGCAGAGCAGCCGGCTGTTAACCGGCAGGTTACTGGTTCGAGTCCAGTCGGGGGAGCACGGTGAACGAGGGCCCCTCAGGGGTCCTTTTTCATGTCCGGTGGAACCGTCCGGCCCGGGGCGGAGTCATCAAGGTCACGAACGCCGTGGCCGAGCCGACCATCCGAAGCAGGAGATCGTATGAGCGGCTATGCTGCGGCAGACGGCGCGCACACGTGTACGCGACACGCCGTTATGGGGCGGTAGCTCAGCCGGTTAGAGCAGCGGACTCATAATCCGTCGGCCGTGGGTTCGAGTCCCACCCGCCCCACTGCGCGCTTCCCGCGCAGAACCGTTTCCAGCCGTCGCTCAGGCGGTGGCGGCCGTGTCGATGCGCCGGATCAGGTCCTCGGCCGTCAGGCCGCCCGGTTCCCGGCGCAGCAGCACACTCTCCCGCGCGGCGGCCACCAGGGCCGCGTTCACCGGCGTGGGCACGCCGTGCGCACGGCCGAGCAGGACGATCTCGCCGTTGAGGTAGTCCGTCTCGATCGAGCCCGCGCCCCGCGCCAGGCTCTGCCAGGTCGAGCTGCGTGTGGGCTCGCCGGGGAGCGGCTGCACGTCGACCGTGCCGCTGCGCAGCTCGGTGATCTCCGCCCCGCTCGCGTACGCGATGCCCGCGGCGTCCAGGACGGCGGTGCCCTCGGCCTTCGCCCGGGCGATCAGGTCCCCGGCGGCGGCGTCCGCGGCGGAGCCGCACACGGCCTCGACGGCGTTGGCGAGGTTGCCGAGGAGCTTGCCGTACTTCCAGCGCATCACGTCCGTCACCACCGGGGCCAGGAAGCAGGACTTCTCCAGGTCCTCGGCGATACGCCGGGCCTTGTCGTCCGCGCCCGTCCCGTACCGGCCGAGGACCAGGGCGCCGGTGTACGGGCCGCAGGGCGCCACGACCTCACCCGGGGTCAGATGACTGCTGGGCAGGACGACGCACATGCCGTACACCTCGCCGAAGCGGCGCAGGGCCAGGCGCTCGTTCTCCACGCCGTTCTGCGCGCACACCACGGGCAGGCGCTCGCCCGCCGTGCCGCCGCCCGCCACCGGCCGTGCGGCCCAGGCGTCCAGGGCGGCCACGCTGTCCTGGGTCTTCACCGCGAGGAGGAGCACGTCGTCCTCGCGCAGTTCGACGTCCTCAGGGCCGGACGCGACGGGCACGTCGAGGGTGAGCGTGCCGGTGGGGACCGTGAGCCGCAGCCCCTCGGCGCGCAGCGCGTCGGCGTGCGCGCCGCGGGCGACCAGGACGACCGGCCGGCCGCTCCCGTGCAGCCGGCCCCCCATCGAACCGCCGACCGCTCCCGACCCGATGACGATGTAGCGCATGTGGCTCCCGGCTCCCCGCTGGTTCGGTCCGCTGTCAGTCGGAGGCGCGCGGCCTCCTGATCGTCGGCCCCGGTCAGCGCGTAACTCGCCACGTGGACAACGGACTTCTGCCCTCCCCGGCACGCCGTGCCCACCGTACCCCCCAGGCGTTCCAGCGTGCCCGCCGATGCACCGCCAACGCCGCCCGTGGGTACGGCCCTCGCCGGACTCGAGCCGGACCGTACAGTCGGCCTCCGACGGAGGTGCCATCTTGAAGGGGCCGTTGAGCGATCCGTGACCGGGACACCTCGACCCCCAGACAGAGGAAGCAATGGACGACGGTCATGGACACCGGCATCCGCCCGCTGCGGAACTCGCCGCGCGTCGCGGGTCCCGCCTACACCGTGCGGTGCGAGCCCGGCGACAACCTGATGCTGCACGCCGCCATCTACCGGGCCGAACCGGGTGCGGTCAAATCCCGACCCCCGGCACCAGGAAGAATATCGGCGCGCTCGGTGAACCGGCCCGGGTCGGCGGGGTGCTGGTCCACCCCGGCGACATCGCGGTCGCCGACGAGGAGGGCATCGTCGTCACCCCCGCCGCCCGCCAGGAGGAGATCCTCACGGCGGCCCGCGCGAAGCTGGCCGACGAGACCGAGGAATCCCTCGACGCATGGGAGGCCGACGACCGTGCCCGCATCGACGAGGCGCTGAGCGAGGGCGGGTTCACCGGCTGACCCGGCTCCCCCGGGGGCCTCGCGGCAGCGGCGGTGCGCGGTTGCCCAGGGGCAGCCCTCGGGGGGCCGGTGGTCGTCGTCGCCGGCCGCCGGAGTTCCGGCTGCGGGCCGGGCCGGCGGGGCGGGACGGTGTGACACCGCCTGCCCCGCCGGTGGGCGAGGCGCCTACAGGGACAGCGGGTTCGGGCTCTCGGCGCCCAGGCGGCGCTGGCGGTGGGTGTAGGCCGTGACGGCCTGCCACAGGTGACGGCGGTCGGTGTCGGGCCACAGCCCGGGCGTGAAGTGCAGCTCCGCGTAGGCCGAGTGCCAGGGCAGGAAGTTGGACGTGCGCTGCTCGTTGCCGGTGCGCCAGAGCAGGTCCACGTCGGGCATGTCCGGGTGGGGCAGATGGCGGGCGAAGTCCTCGTCCGTGATCCGGTCGGGGTCCAGCTGCCCCGCCCGCGCCCGGCGGGCCAGCGCGGCCGCGGTACGGGTGATCTCGTCCCGGCCGCCGTAGTCGACGCACATCGTCAGTGTCAGCCCGGTCCGGTCGCGTGTGGTGCGCTCGCGCAGGTGCAGCAGATCGGTGAGGTCGGGGGGCAGCCGCCCGGCGCGGCCGTGCCAGCGCATGTGGACGTCGAGGTCCTGGAAGGGGTTCTCGGCCACCTCGTCGCGCAGCAGGCCCAGGATCGCGTCGACCTCCTCCGTGTCGCGGCTCCAGTTCTCGGTGGAGAACGTGTACAGCGTCAGGTGCCGCAGCCCCAGTTCCAAGGCGCCGTGCACCACCTCGCGCACCGCCCGTGCCCCGGCCCGGTGTCCCTCGTACCGGGGCAGGCCGCGCTGCTGCGCCCAGCGGCCGTTGCCGTCCATGATCACGGCGACGTGCGTGGGGAGGTGGGCGGCCGGGATGGCGGGGGGCCGCTCGCCGCTCGGGTGCGGGGGCGGGCGGCGGAAGGCTCGGGCGGCGGCCGGCCGGAGGGGCGCGGGGACCGGCTGCGGGTCGCCCGGCGACCGGGACGGCGGCAGCGTGAGGGGGGTCAGGGACCAGGCCAGGGCCGCGCGGGCGCGGGCCGGGGCGAGGATGCGGGCCCGGGTGCGCAGTGCGGGGCGGGGCCGGGTGCGCAGCAGGGCCGGGCCGGCGGCGTCGACGGCGTCGAGCTGGGCGTGCAGCAGGGCGGCCATCGTGTGCAGGACGGTCGCGGGGCCGGGGTGCATGCCGCGGGTGAGGGTCTCCTGGCCGACCCACCGGCGGGCCAGGCCCGTCAGGTCGGTGACCAGGGCCGACACGGCCGGGCTCCAGCGCAGCCGGGCCAGGTCGTCCGCCGAGCCCGGGTGCCTGTCGAGGGCCTCCTCGGGCAGCAGGAGGTCGCCCTGAACCAGGTCGGCGGACAGGTCGGTGAGGATGTCCGTGAGCCGGACGCCGTCGAGGAACTCCTCGTAGGACTCCCGGGTGTCCAGGCGCAGGGCCACGGGGACGCCCGCGCGGTCGAGGACCGCGCGGACCTGGGCGAACCAGGGCAGCAGGTTCTCCCGGCCCCAGGCACGCCACTCGGCCCAGTCGGCGAAGCGCCGGCCGTCGGTGTCGTCCCGGACCTGGGTCATGGCGGCCTGCAGTTCGGACAGGTCCAGGCGCCAGCGCCCGGCGGTGTCGACCAGGGCGTGGCGGATCGGGTCCGGGCTGGAGCCGGTGGGCAGTTCCCGGTGCAGGGCGGCGATCCACGCCTCCACGCGGGCGGCCCGTTCGGCGGCCGGGGCGGTGCGGTCGTCGCCGAGGTCGTCCAGGGCGTTGGCCGCGGCCCACAGGGCGTGCAGCGCCGGGCGCAGGGGGGCGGGGACCAGCTGGATGAGTGCGTACTCCGCCGGGTCCTGGGTCCTCGTCCGGCGTCGGCACAGTCGGTAGGCGGCCCGCAGGGCCGGGTCGGCAGGCGCATCGCTCACACCGAGGACATTACGTCCCGCCCGTACGGTGGTCCGAGCACCCGGGGCGGGGCCGCGCCGTACGGTGTCCGCCGCCGGGACCACGGCCCGTCCCCCGCGGCGGCTCACGCGCTCACCACCGCGGCCGGAGCGGCGGTGGTGCACGGGGTGGGAGGCCTCGGCGGGCGGACGGGCGCCGCCGCGCCGGACGCCGGGAGCGCGTGGCGGCCTCGTGGGCCGGGTTCGCGGAGCCCATCGGCGTGTCCGCCTGCCCCGGGGGCCGGGCCCGCGTCCGTCATGCCGTGTCGTCCTCCTCGGGCTCCGTGTCGTCGCGGTCGCCCTCCGCCTGGGACGGGGTCGGGGTCGGCGTCGGGGGCGTGTCCTGGTCGTCCTCGCGGTCGCCTTCGGCCTGGGACGGGGTCTGGTCGGTCATGGTGTGTCTCCTTATGCCGGTGCTGGCTGCCGGGTACCCCGGTGGGGCCGGAGTGATCGGCCCTGTGCGCGGTACCACTGGGACGCCAGCAGCAGGGCCAGGGCGATCTCCACCGCGTCACCGCCGTAGTACATGAGCTGCGAGGCGAGGTGCAGGTCGGCGGGGGCGTGGGCGGTGCCGGGCGGGCCCGCCGCCCACAGGCTCTTCGCCAGGACGGCGTGGGCCGCGGCGGCCGCCAGGAGGGTGCCCGCCCGCACGGCGAAGCCCGGCCGGTGGCGCACCGGGTCCACGGCGAGCAGGGCGAACGTGAGGAGCAGACCGGCCAGGAAGAGGTGCAGGAGCAGCAGGGGATGGTGGTGCAGGGAGGGCGGCAGGGGACCCCGGTAGAGGAGCCACAGGCCGCCGATGTCCAGGGCCGCGGCCACCGGGGGGAAGACCAGCGCCGTGACGAGGCGGGAGCGGGTCAGCAGGACCAGGGCGCGGCGGGCGGGCAGGGGGAGGGCGCGCAGGGCCAGGGTGACGGGCCGGGCGAGGACCAGCGGCAGCGGAGCCGCCATGCCGGCCATGACGTGTGCGGCCGTGTGCGCGGAGAACGGGGGCAGCCACTCCTGCCACGGCACCGCGAACGCGGCCACCAGCATGCCCCCGCCCAGCCAGCACCCCGCGTCCCGGCCCACCGGCCAGCGGTCCCCGCGGCGGCGCAGCCGGACGGCGCCGGCCGTGTACAGCAGGCAGCACAGCAGGACGGCGACCGGCAGGGGAGCGGGGGTCGTCATCGCGGTCCCCCGCGCGCTGCGCGCCGGGCCCGCCGCCACAGCAGCAGACCGGCCAGCAGGAACAGGGCCGCGACCACGTTCCAGGTCCAGTCGTACGGCCGCGGGTCGACCTCGTAGCGGATCTGGTGCAGGCGCAGCAGCTTGTGCTGGACGGTGCCGTCGTAGAGCTGGAAGCCGCCCAGGCCCAGGCAGACGCCGGACCACCAGGCCGGGCGCAGCGGGCCGCCCCTGCGGCGCAGGTCCGCGTAGACGAACAGGCCCGCCACCATGGCGAGCCACCCCCCGGCGTGGAACAGGCCGTCGGAGACCAGTCCCACGTCGGGCGTGGACCTGTCGTAGAAGTGGTGCCAGTGGAGCAGCTGGTGGAAGACGACCTCGTCGACGAACGCGGCGATGCCGACTCCCGACAGCGCCCCACCGGCCAGCGAGCGGCGGTACGTCACCCGTCCTTGCCCATGGCCTTGCGGACGGCGTCCCGGGTGCGGTCGACCAGGGCCGCGAGGGGGCCGACGGCGAGGTTCTTCGCCGCGGACTCCGTACCGGGGTGCGGACGGGTCGGGGCCATGGCCTCGGCCGCCTTCAGGGCCGAGGCCATCGACGCCAGGCGGCCCTGGTCCGCGTGGCGGCGGATGTGGTTGAACTCGTAGCGCTCCTCCGCCCGGGCGTGCGCCATCACGTCCAGGCGCAGGGCGAGCAGCTCCGGCAGGAACTTCGGGTCGTCGGTGTCCATGCCGTCCAGCCGCGACAGGAGTTCCTTCGCCTCCCGCTCCTCGTTCAGGCGGTCCTCGACGACCTGCTCGCCGCCCGGCACGTTCGCCCGGGTGAAGGGCCGCACGACCTCCTCCTCGGCCGTCTCGTGCACGGCCAGCAGCCGGACCAGATCGCGGAACGCGGCGCGGCGCTCGTCACCGGCCGTCCGCTCCACCTCGTCGAACAGGTTGCGGATGTCGCCGTGCTGGCGCATCAGCAGCGCCACGACGTCGGTGTCACTCGCTGCGATCCCTGCCATGTCAGTGCCCCTCCCGGAGGGCGGGGTCCGGGTGCTCGCCGTCGGTCTCCATGCGGTACTCGCGGCCGAACATCTCGTCGTGCTGGACCATCACGCGCTCACTGGGCGGCTCCTCGCCGCCGTGGATCTGCTCCTGCAGCTTCTCGAACCGCTCGTGCGCGTCCCGGACGTAGCCGGTGCCGAGCGTGGTCAGGTCGATCTGCGTGTCGAGCAGGTTGCGCACGAACGTCTTGTTCTCCTCGAACGTCAGGACGTTCGGCAGCTCCGGCGCGAGGATCTCCTGCGGCTCCCGGCCGTCGTGACGGCGCATCAGGTCGCAGGCGATGCGCAGGTGTTCCAGCTCCATGTTCAGGTGCAGCTCCCAGATGGCCCGCACCTTCGGGTCCGGTTCCTGCTCCATGAAGGAGTGGTAGAGGTAGCACTCGTTGTACTCGTGGTTGACCAGCTGCTCCCACCACGTCTCGCCCGGGTCGACCAGGGACTCGTAGTGGGTGACGTGCTCCTCCTCGATCAGGCCGATCTCCTGGTAGAGCTGACGGGCGATCGGCTCCATGTACTGCGGGCCGACGTTCATGTAGAAGTTCATGGTCTGCTGCTCCGCCGACATGATCGTCAGCGCGTGCAGCTTGGACAGCGGGTTCACGGTCGAGCGGTCGTACGGCTCCCGGACGTTGTCGGCCGGGTGGCGGTGGTGGTACTTGGTGGGCCGGCCCGGCATCACCTCGGTCAGTCCGTCGACGATCGACTCCGCCTTGCGGTGCTCGATCATCTCGTAGAGGTTGGCGTAGCGGTACAGGTGGTCGAAGTCCTCCAGGACGCCGAACTCGTAGGCCTGCTTCAGGTACGGGTCGGGTTCGTGGCGGGCCACCCAGCCGGTGAGGTCCACGGCCACCTGCTCGTAGGCGATCGTGGTCTCCAGGACCGAAGCGAGGCCGGGCAGCAGCCAGTTGACCGCCTTCTGCTGCTGGTGCTCGATGTAGCGGACCTCGGCCAGCTGCCGTTTGACGTCCGGGTCGGGGCAGCGGCGGGCGAGCTGGTGGCTGAAGAGGATCGCCTCGACCTCGATGCCGTTCATCGTGATGATGCGACAGCGGGTGTACGGATCGGCGTGGTCGGGGTCGATCGGCTCGACGTCCAGCTCGCGCCAGCTGCGCAGCTGGCGGTCCAGCGGGATGCCTTGGTGCTCGAGGGGGTTGAAACCCATGGGGTTCTCCTCGCCTGAGGGCGGAGCGGGCCGCCGCCGGGTACCCGGGCACCCTCGCCGCGAAACCGCCCGGCCTCGGGGGCGCGGGGACCGCGCGCCCCGGCCGCGTCCGGCCCGCACCGCGTCCGGGCGTCGGCGGACGTCAGCCCCTGTTCCGCCTCGCGATCGCCCGCTGCAGCGCCGTACGCAGCTCGGCCGGCGGGGCAGGGCCGTCCCCCTCGGCGCTCGCCGTCACCGCCGCCGCCACGTCCCGCAGCTTCGTGTTCGACAGCTGGGACGTCTCGCGCAGGATGTGCCAGGCCTGGTCGGACGTGCAGCCGTGCGTGGCCATGAGGATGCCGCGGGCCTGGTCGATGACCGGGCGGGACGCGATGGCCTGGCGCAACTGCTCGACCTCCTCCTGCAGCACGTGCAGACGCTCCGCGCGTTCCTGGGCGACCGCCGAGGTCGTCAGGGCCGGGCCGGTGGTGGCCGTGCCTGTGGTGGCCGTGCCCGTGGTGGCCGTGCCCGTGGTGTCCGGGCCGGCCAGCGGGTCGGCCGTGTCCAGGCCCGCGAGCTCCAGGATGCGGCGCGGCTGGCCGTTCCAGTTCGTCACCGTGACGGTCAGCGACCGACGGCGGCGGAAGTCCCCCAGCACGTCCAGGAACTGCAGCCCGGCCGTGTCCATGAAGTGCACGTCCGCCATGTCCAGCTCGACCCGGGTGATGCCCGCCGGCAGCTCGGCCAGCGTCCGGGCCAGGACGTCGGCGCAGCCGTGGACGAGCTCGCCGCACGGGGTGAGCTCGGCACGGTCCGCGTCGACGCGGCCGCGGATGACCAGGGTGTTCAGCCCTCCTGTCAGATGTGGTGATGCCGCAGAGGTCATGTCACCGCCTTGTCGGTCCTCGTCGGTCGGGTCCGTCTCGCCGGACTGCACCACGTCCACTCGCCCCCGTCGACGTCGGTGTGAGATGCGCCTGCCCGCCGCACGGCTTAGTACACGCGGTTGGGGGGAATGAGCCTCCAGCGCGCGGGTACGTGCGCTGTGGTCGAGGAGTGTGGGGAGAGGGGCGTGAACACTCGGTATCAGGTACCGGCCGTCGAGGCCCACGGGCCTTCGCCGGGCCTGGCGGTGTTCCCGCTGACCGGCGGTCGGGGAGTCCGGGCGGCCGGGGAGGTCGGACTGACCACCCGGGCGATCTGGGAAGGTGTACTCGAACAAGCCGTTCGTGAAGGCGAGGACGTGTACCACCTGGAGCTGTCCGACGTGACGTTCGTCGACGTGGCGGGCGCCGGTGCGCTCGCGGCCGCCGCCGGGCGACTGCGGGACGGGCGGCGGTTCGTGGTGTGCCGGCCGCCGGCGGCGCTGCGGCGCACGCTGGACCTGCTGTGGCCCGACCAAGAGGGGATCGAGGTGACCGTGTCATGACCACTGCCGTGGCGGACCCCTTCGGGCCCCTCGAGCCCTTCGTCCATCCCGCGTTCTTCTACCGGGACGAGCAGGACTACCTCGACGTGACGGTGCCCTTCGTACGGGACGGCCTGGCGGCCGGCGAGCCGGTGGCGGTCGCGGTGCCCGGCAAGAACCTCGCCCTCGTCCGGGACGCCCTGGGCGACGACGCCGGCGCGGTGCGGCTGCTGGACATGGAGGAGGCCGGACGCAACCCGGGGCGGATCATCCCCGGCGTGCTGCGCGCCTTCGCCGACGCCCAGCCGGCCGGCCGCCGGGTGCGGATCATCGGCGAGCCCATCTGGGCCGGGCGGTCCGACACCGAATACCCCGCCTGCGCCCAGCACGAGGCGCTCATCAACGCCGCCTTCCAGGGCAGCACGGCGACCATCCTGTGCCCGTACGACACCCGGACGCTCCCCGAGCGCGTGCTCGCCGACGCCCACGCGACCCACCCCGTCGTCATCCCCGAGGGCTCCAGGACGGCGGAGGACAGCGCCGCCTACGCCCCCGGGGACGTCGTCGACCGCTACAACGAGCCCCTCGACCCGGTCGCGCACGCGCTGGCCTTCGCCTTCGACACCGAGTCGCTCTCCCACGCCCGGCACGTCGCCGTCGGGGAGGCCTCCCGGCTCGGCCTCACCGGCGTCAAGCGGGACGACCTGGCCCTCGCCATGGCGGAACTCACCACCAACAGCGTGGTGCACGGTGGCGGTACCGGCGTCCTGCGGGTGTGGAGCGAGGACGGGCACGTGGTGTGCGAGGTGCGGGACGAGGGGCGGCTCGCGGACGTCCTGGCCGGGCGTCGGCCCGTGTCCCGGGACCAGCGCGGGGGCCGCGGGATGCTGCTGGTCAACCTGATCGCCGACCTGGTGCGGGTGCACCGGGGCGACAGCGGCACGACCGTGCGCTGCTGGTTCGCCCTCTGAGCGTCCTGCGACCGCCTTCAGCCCGCTTTCTGCTCACCCTCCCGCGGTCCCCGGCGCTCAGCTGCCCAGCGGGTCCAGGGCCAGTGGCGCGATCCTGCCCTCCAGCATGGCGCCCAGCCCCTGGACGGCGCACACGTCCGGGCGCTCCGCGATGTTCACGGGCATGCCCGTCGCCTGCCGCAGCATCTGGTCCAGGCCCGGCAGCAGGGCGCTGCCGCCGACCATCATGATCCCCCGGTCGGCCAGGTCGGCGACCAGGTCGGGCGGGCAGGACCGCAGCACCTTGCCGATGCCGTCCAGGACGGCGGTGAGCGGCGTCTGGATGGCGTCCCGCACGGCCGCGGTGTCCACCTGCACGGAGCGGGCCAGACCCGTGGCGACGTCCCGCCCGTGGATCTCGGTCGAGGCCGGGCCGTGCGGGGTGAGGCCGTTGCCCGACAGGGCGAGCTGCAGCGGCCGGACCGACTGGCTCGGCAGAATCAGCTCGTGCTCGTGGCGCAGGTGCTGCACGATCGCCTGGTCGACGGCCTCGCCGCCCACGGGGATGCGCTCGGCGGTGACGATCGCCCCGAGGGACAGCACCGCCACCTGCGTGGCCGCCGCCCCGCACACCATGATCATGGTCGCCTCGGGCTGCTCCACGGGCAGCCCGCAGCCGACCGCCGCGGCGATCAGCGTGTCCACCAGCTCCACGCGCCGGGCCCCGAGGCCGACCAGCGTCTCGATCGCGGCCCGCTGGGCGAGCGGGTCGGCGTCGTGCGGCGTGCAGGCAGCGGCGCGCAGGATCGGCTTGCGGCGCAGGCCGCGGCGCATCTTGTCGCCGAGCAGGTGGCGCAGCATGCGCTGGGCCATCTCGATGTCGACGACGGTGCCGCCGGAGACCGGCCGGACGACCCGGATGTAGTCGGGGGTGCGGCCCATCATCTGTTCCGCGAGCTCACCGACCGCGATCAGCGCCCCGGTGCGGGTGTTCACGGCGGCGGCGGACGGCTGGTCGACGACGAGCCCGGCGCCCTTGACGTAGACCCGCGTGCGGGCCGCCCCCAGATCGACGGCGAAGTGGCAGCGGCGCAGCTGCTCCAGACTGGCGGTCATGGCAGGTCCTCCCGAGAGCACAGACCGTGGGGGGCCGCCAGGTGGCGGGCCTCGCGGACGTGAGGCCGCCGGGCGGCGGGCCTCCCTCGCATCGTGCGCGGGAGGGCCCCGGGCCGCCTTTCGGAGGGGGCCGGGCGGGGCGCCGCCGAACGGGGGGTTCGGGCCGCGCTACAGGGAGCGGGCGGCCTCCAGGAGCGGCGCCAGGGAGGTGACGGTCGTCTCACAGCCCGCCTCCTCGAGCAGCCGGCCGGCGGTGGTGTTGCGGGCGAGGCCGACGAAGCGCAGGCCCGCCTGCTGGGCGGCGGTCAGCTCGGGGACCGTGGAGCCGATGAGGACGCCCGTCGCGGCGCCGCCGCCGGTGGAGCGCATCGCGCGCAGCAGGCAGTCGGGGTGCGGGGTCAGCAGGGTCAGGTCCGTGCCGCGGGCGTGGATGCCGGCCAGGGGCAGGCGTGGCGGACAGCCACCGGTACCTCAGGGGCCGACCGTCCCCCGGATCACCCCCAGCTCCACCAGATCCTGCGGGCGGATGCGCAGTTGGTCCGCCGTCGCCTCCACCTCGCGGGGCGGGCGCTTGAGGATGGCCGCCGCGAGCTCCGGGGCGATCACCGAGAAGTAACTGTCCGGTGTGGCCCAGGTGTTGCCGGGCGCGGCCAGGGCCAGCGCGCCGCCCGAGCCGCCCTCGCCGATCACCAGCGTCGTCAGTGGCGTACGGGCGCTCGCCACCGCGCCGAACAGGTCGGCGATCGCGGCGCCCGCGCCCTGCCGTTCCGCCTCGGCGTCGTTGGCGGCGCCCGGGGTGTCCACCAGGGTCAGCACCGGGATGCCCAGCCGGTCCGCGAGGCGGATCAGCCGGGCGGCGGTGCGGTAGCCGGCCGGGCGGGTCGCGGTCCCGGTCTGCGCGGCGTAGGCGACGGTCCGGCCGTCGTGGGTGCCGAAGCCGCACAGCATGCCGTCCGGGTCGGTCCCGCCGCAGCGGTCCCCGCTGATCGCGACCCGGTCGGCGAAGTAGGCGTCCAGATAGGCCGCGGCGCGCGGGCGCAGCGGTGATCGGGCGCGCCGGACCGCGTCCCAGCCGGTGGCGGGCAGCACCGCGGTCTCGCCGAGCGGCTCGGGCGGCGGGGCGGGCGTGGTGGAGGGACAGGTCAGCAGCCGCAGCCACCGCGCCAGCGTCGCGCGCAGCTCGGCCGGCGTCACGACCGCGTCCGCCGCGCCGGCGGCGACCTGCGCCTGCGCCGTGTACGCCGCCGGGTCCGCGTCCGCCGGCCGTACCCGGGAGCCGGCGAAGCCGACCTGCGCCCCGGGCAGCGCGAGGACCACGTCGGCGCCCGCGCCGAGCGTCGCCCAGCCGCCCCCGGTCGTCGGGTCGCGCAGGACGGCCACCTGGGCGAGCCCGGCCTGCCGGGTGAGTGCCGACTGCCGCGCCACTCGCTGGAGTTGGGCCAGGGCCCGCATGCCCTCCTGCATCCGGCTGCCCCCGGTGGCGACCAGCGGCACGACCGGCAGGCGGCGCTCCCGGGCGTACGCGTGGGCCGCCTCCAGCCGGTCGCCGGTGCGCTCGCCCAGGGAGCCGCCGAGGAAGCCGAACTCGAACGCGATCAGCACGGCCCGGGTGCCGCCGACCCGGGCGGTGCCGCACACCACGGACTCCTCCTCGCCGGTGCGCGCGGCGGCCCGGGCGCGGGCGGCGTCATAGCCCGGCCAGGCCAGCGGGCCGTCGGGCGGCGACTTCCGGACGGGAGCGGGCAGTTCGTCGAAGGTGGCCTCGTCGGCGAGGGCGGTGACGACCGCACGGGCGGGGAGGCGCTCAGCCATGGGTCAGCGCCCGCTTCAGGATCTTCCCCATGTCGTTGCGGGGCAGGGCGTCGAGGTGGTGGACCACCCGCGGCCGCTTGTGCGGGGCCAGGCGCCGGGCCACATGGTCGGCCAGCTCGTCCAGCGCCGGGGGCGCCTGGGGATCGTCCGGCACGATCCACGCCACGATCCGCTCGCCGAGGTCGGGGTCCGGCTCCCCGGTGACGGCGGCCTCCCGCACCCCCGGGTGTTCGAGCAGCGCGTTCTCGATCTCACCGGCCCCGATCTTGTAACCGCCGCTCTTGATCAGGTCGGTGGCCTTGCGGCCCACGATCCGGACGTAGCCGTCGGGGTCGCGCACCGCCATGTCGCCGGTGCGGAACCAGCCGTCGGCGGTGAACGCGGCGGCGGTGGCGTCCGGCCGGTTGAGGTATTCCGTGAACAGGTTCGGGCCGCGCACCTGGATCTCGCCCACCGTCTCCCCGTCGTACGCGGTGACCTCCGAGCCGTCGTCCTCGACCAGCCGCAGCTCCACGCCGGGCAGCGGCACGCCGACCGTGCCCGGGCGGGCCTCGCCGTCGGCGCGGACGCTGGTGTTCATCAGCGTCTCCGTCATGCCGTACCGCTCGATCACCCGCCGCCCGGTCGCCGTCGCGATCCGCCCGTGGTCGTGCACGGGCAGCGCGGCGGAGCCGGAGACCAGCAGCCGCGCCCCGGTCAGCGCCTTCACCAGCTCCGGCTCGCCCGTCACGGCCTCGGCGAGCCGGTGGTACATCGTCGGCACGCCGAACAGCATGGTCGCGCCGGCGTTCAGCTCGCGGGCGACGCCCTGGGTGCTGAACCGGCCCAGGTGCCGTACCGAGCCGCCGCGGCGCAGCGGGCCGAGGGTGCCGAGGACCAGGCCGTGGACGTGGAACAGCGGCAGGGCGTGGACCAGCACGTCGTCGCCGGTCCACTGCCAGGCGTCGGCCAGGGCGTCCAGGGTGGCGGCGATCGCCCGGCGCGGGATGACGGCGCCCTTGGGCGGGCCGGTGGTGCCGGAGGTGTAGACGATCAGGGCCGGGTCCTCCGTCTCGCCGCGGTCCTCGGGGACGGGGCCGCTGTCGTGCACGTCGACGTCGACGCGGGGGAGGTCTCGCAGGGGTGCGGGGAGCTGGTCGTCCGGGGCCGTGAGCACCAGGGCGGGCTCGCTGTCGGCCAGGATGTGGCCGAGCTCCTTCTCGCCCGACCTCGGGTTGAGCGGCACGGCGGGCACACCGGCCAGCAGTGCGGCGACGACGGCGACGGCCGTCTCCAGCGTGGGCGTCGCCCAGACGGCGACCCGCGCGGCCCCGCCGAAGCGGTCCGTGAGCGCTCCGGCCGCGGCGGCGAGCTGCGCGTAGGTCAGGGAGCGCTCGCCGAACCGGAGGGCGGGCCGGTCGGCCGGGTGTTCGGTCAGGGCCGGGAAGAGAGGGGGCACGCGTCACATCTCCTTGGGCTGTTTGCGCCGGTTGCCGTTGCCGGTGGGCGGCGGGGTCACCGCAGGCCGCCGGTGCGACGGCCACCACGATCCCTCCGTACACCATCAGCCGCCGGAGGAAACGTCCCCGGCGCACGGTGGCGAAGGCGCGGCCGCTGGACGGGGAACCCGACGGCACCCAGACGCCCGCCCGGTCCCCGCCCTCCACCACGTCCGCCACCACGCAGCTGACGTTGTCCGGTACGCCGGCGCGGGCGGGGCCGTTCCGCATCACCCACGACCACACCGTGGTCCAGCCGATGATCGACGAGGGTCGTCTGACCGCCGAGGAGGCCGTGTCCCGGCATGCCCATACGGCCTCCCGCGGCTCCCGCGCTCCTCGCGCTCGTCCGTTCCGCCACCGATGCTGGGGCTTCACCGAAGGTGAAGGTCGAACGCGGCGTCCCGGTTCCGCAGGGCGGTTGTTAGCCTGCGGCGGAAGCCGACGACCGATCGTCCGCCCGAGGAGGGAGTCGCCGTGGCCGGCACCCCGCGCATCGCGCTCGTCACCTACGACCCCGGTGACGAGGAGCACAAGGACCGGGACCTGCCGGTGCTGACCGACGCGCTGCGCGACGCCGGGGCCGACGCCGTCGCCGTCCCCTGGGACGACCCCTCCGCCGACTGGGCGGCCTTCGACCTCGCCCTCATCCGCTCCACCTGGGACTACAGCCGGCGCGCCGCCGAGTTCACGGCCTGGGCGGAGCGCTGCGCCCGGGCGACCCGGCTCGCCAACCCGGTCGAGGTGGTGCGGTGGAACGCCGACAAGCGCTACCTCGGGCAGCTCGTGCGGGCCGGGGTGCCCGCCGTGCCCACCCGCTACCTCGCGCCCGGCGACCCCGTCGAGCTGCCCACCGGCTACGAGTACGTGGTGAAGCCCACCTCCGGTGCGGGGGCCCGGTACGCCGCCCGCCACCCGGCCGGGGAGCGGGACGCCGCCGTGCGGCAGGTGGAGCGGATGCACGCCGAGGGGTACACCGCGATGGTGCAGCCGTATCTGACCGCCGTCGACACGCACGGCGAACGGGCCCTGCAGTTCTTCGGCGGCCGGCTGCTGCACGCCGGCGTCAAGGGCGCCGTCCTCACCCCGGGCACGCCGTACGACGCGGACAAGGTCGCCCACCCCGACGTGCGGCGCTGGAAGCCGACCGCCGCGGAACTCGACGTCGCCGAACGGGCTCTGGCGGCCGTGCCCGGGGATCCCGAGCTGCTGTACGCGCGCGTGGACCTCGTCACCGGGCCGGACGGGCAGCCCGTGGTGATGGAGCTGGAGCTGATCGAGCCGAACCTGTTCCTGGACGTCCACCCGGACTCCGTGCCCCGGGTCGTGCAGGCGGTGCTGGCCGCCGCAGGCTGAGCGCCACGGGTGGGGCACACGTCCCGTGCTGCCGGTCCGGAACTCCGGGCCGACTCACGTATCCGGACGAACTCCTGGCGGATATCCGTCACTTGACGCAAAGTCACGTTGTACGGTCTTCGCCGACGCCGTCGAGCCGCACGCCGTCGAGCCGCACGCTGGAGTGGGCATGGGGAGCAGTTTCCGCTACTGGGCCGAGCGCATCGTCCTGGGCCTGACCGCCACCGTCGGCATCGCCGTGACCCTCGCCGACCAGGTGGACCTGCTCGACGGACTGGCGGCCGACACCGTCCCCAAGCTCACGCTGCTGACCCTCAGCACGGTCACGCTGTTCCTGCTGTTCGAGATCGACCGGCTGAAGGCGCTGGACAACATCAACACCCAGCTGTCCAGGCTGGACATCGACGCCCTCGCCCGCGACCTGCGGCACGACCACTACGGCGGTGTGGTGCGTGTGCACCGGCGCTTCCCCGAGGAGGTCTTCGAGGGCTACCTCAACGGCGCCGGGCGCGAGGTGACCATCCTGCAGACGTGGATCCCGAACGTGCACCGGTTCGAGTCCGCGCTGAAACAGGCCATCGTCGACCGCCGGGTCCGGGTGCGGATCCTGCTGCTGCACCCGTCCTCACCCGTCGCCGACCTGCGCAACGAGGCCCTGCGCGGCCTGCGCGACCCGGCCCTGGAGGAGGACGTCCAGGCGGGTGTCGCCCGCTGTCTGTCGACCTTCGCCTCCCTCTTCCAGAGCGTGCGCGCCGGCGACCGGGCACGCCTCCAGGTGCGCGTCTACCAGGCCCTGCCGTCCATCGCCGTCTACAAGGCCGACGAGCACTACCTGGTCAGCTCCTTCCTGCACGGCCGGCTCGCCATCGACTCCACCCAGCTGGAGATCGAGGGCAGCGGCACCGTGATGGGCCGGGAGATCCAGCAGGAACTGGACACGCTGTGGAGCATCGGCCGCGACGTGGACCTGGACGACTGGCGCAGGTCGGTGGACACCACCCAGTGACCCGGGAAGGGGTACGCACATGACAGACCTGGACGCGTTCGAAGACGCGCTGATCGACCGGTTCCGCGGGCACCCCGTGCTGGCGAACACCGCACGCCTCGCGGACGCCGACTTCGCCGCCCTGCTGCTCCAGCGGCGCTTCGTCTCCCTGGCCTTCACCCCCTCGTACGACCTGGCCATCGACCTGCTGTCCGACGAGGCCGGCCTGCGGATCGCCCGGGCCATCCTGCGCGAGGAGTACCCGGACGGGCGCGGCCACACCCGCTCGCACCGGGAGGACATGAAGGAGGACCTGCTCCAGCTGGGCATCCCCCGCGCCGAACTGGTCGCCTCCCGGCCCACTCAGGCCACCCGGAACGCCATCGACGGGGCCTTCGCGCTGATCTCCGAGGCGGGCGGCCACGACGACGCCGACCTGCGGCTGCTGACCTTCCTGCGGTTCTGGGGCGAGGTCCTGGTCTCCGTCGAGTACGAGCACCTGTGGCAGCGCATGGCACCCGTGCTGGCCGCCGGCGGCCGCAACCGCTCCCGCTTCTACTACCCGCACTACGTGCACGACGCCAAGGCCCACCCCCTCACCGCCGTCTCCCTGCTGTCGGCCACCCACTCCGACCGGCTGGCCACCCGCATCAGCGAACTGCTCGCCCGGCACGGCTCCGCCGACGCCTTCCGGGAGACCGAGGAACAGGCCCTGCGCCTGAAGACCGCCTTCTACGACCAGTTCCTGCCCGCCCTCGACCGGACCGGCGCGCCTCAGCCCTGAGTGCCCGTGACGGCCACCCGCTGCAGCAGGCCCCAAGTGAACTCGGCGACGGCCTCCCGCCGTACGCCCCGGGCGTCCGGCGCGGTGAACGCCAGTCCCCACCGGGTCGGTGCCGAGCCCTGCAGAGGGCGGGCCGGGGCGAAGGCACGGGCCGCCTCGTCGACGGTGCAGGACCAGGGGGCGAGGTCGTCCAGCGTGCGCAGCCCAGGTCCCGGCGCGCCCGGGGCGCGGACCAGCCACTCGTTCCACACCGCGCCGTTCGGGGCGGTCAGCACCTCGAAGCGCAGGTCCGGCCAGAGGGGCACCGGCCAGAGCCAGGCCTCGCAGTCCAGGTCGCCGATCCGGCGCGGCGTGCGCGATTCGGGTTCGCCCAGCACGGAGCGGTACCGGGACAGGGGCGCGCGGGAGCGCGGGGAGCGGACCATCGCCTGCCAGCGCTTGTTGGCCTCCCGCATGCCGGCGATGGACACGCCCAGCCGGTGCCGGGCGTCCTCGACCAGGCCGGGGTTGTGGTCGGCCATGCGGCGCAGCAGCACCAGCTGGAAGTCGAGCGGACCGAAGGGGCTAGCGGGGCGCTTTCCGGAGGGCATGGGACCCATCGTCGCCCACCGGGGCGGTGCCGGGGCGGCGGCCGTCGGGCAGGAACAGCACCGAGTTGACGTAGCGCGGGCCGCGCCGGAGCGGGGAGGGAAGGACGCGGCGGAGCAGGCCGTGGGAGACGACGTAGGAGACACGGGCCTGGTGGTCCTCCAGCGGGAACCTCGCCAGTGGCACCCAGGTGGCGCCGGGCAGCACCCAGCCCTCGTAGCCCAGCAGGGTCAGATACGTCACCACGGGCGCGATCGGCTGGATGCGGGACTCCAGTTCGACGAAGAGGGCGGGCCGGTCGCGGGCCAGCAGCCCGGTCGCGCCGCGCAGCACCGCCGGCTCGTTGCCGTCCACGTCGATCTTTATGAAGCCGACGTCGCGCAGTCCCAGCTCGTCCAGGGTGACGCTGGGCACGTCCAGCGCCCGGCCGTGGATGTCGCGCCGCACCAGCGAGGAGACGCCCCGGTCGCCCGAGTCGTCCGGCGGCAGCCACAGGCGGGCGATGCCCGGGCGGTCCGAGGCCGCCGCGCGGACCACCCGGACGTTCGGCGGGGCGGCGGCCGCCAGCAGCCTGGCCAGGTGGGGCACCGGCTCGATCGTCACCACGTGCTCGGCGTGGCCGGCCAGCCGGTGCGTCCAGGGCCCGTACCAGCCGCCGACGTCCACCGCCGTCCCGCAGTCCGGCGGGCACAGCTCGGCGAGCCGGGCCAGCTCCGGCTCGAAGCGCGGATACAGCGCCCGGGCCGTCGCGGCCACCAGCCGGGTGGGCAGGAAGGGCGCGAGGCGCGCCGCCAGGCTGGTCACGGTGCCATCCTCCTGAGGAGTTCCTCGTGCACGTCGTCCGGGACCTGCTCGCCCGAGGACGGCAGCAGCTGCGGAATGCCGTCGACGATCGGGTAACGGCGGTGCAGGCGCGGGTTGTACAGCGCCTCCTCGTGCCCGGCCTCCTCGGGCAGCAGATGCAGCGGACCCTTGTCGAGCGGGCACGCCAGGATCTTCAGCAGCGGGTCGTCGGGCTTCATGGGGATGCCAACTCCTCGGCAGGTGCGGTGGGTTGGGGAGCGGAGTCGTGCTTCGGCATGGTCAGCAGCACGGCGACCGCGAGGGCCGTGCCCGCCACCCGCAGCGCGAGCCGCAGCGGGTCGTGCGGCAGGGCCTCGCCGAACGCCGGCGTGCCGAGCACCGCCGTGAACAGACTGGTCACGGTCGTGCACACCGGCACGATCAGCGAGGCACGGCAGCGCTGCAGCGCCGCCTGCGACATCACCAGGCCGAACACGCCGGTGAACAGCAGCAGATACGGATACGGGGAGCTCAGCAGGTCCAGGACCGCCCCGCCGATCCCGTCGGTCGTCAGGTGGCCGGAGACGCCCTTGATGGCCAGCGAGCTGACGCCGTACAGCAGGCCCACCGCCACGCCGTACTCGACGCCGGTCGTCGGGCGCCGGTGCCGGTTGCGGGCGCGCCGCTCGGCGGAGCCGTACAGCCACACCCCGGCCGCCAGCGACGGCACGCACACCAGCAGGACCAGTGGGTAGGGCGCGTCCCGGCCGACGCTGTCGGCGCCCTCGCGCAGCGACAGCACGACCATCAGCAGCGCGAGCAGGATCGCACCGAGCGCGTACCTTTCCCGGCCGGTCGTCTCCTCGCCGAGCAGCCGGGCCGACAGCAGCACGAGCAGCACCAGGCCGGAGACGAAGATGCCCTGCGCGGCGGCGATCGGCAGGGTGCGGTAGACGACGAGCTGGGCGGCGAAGCCGGCGGCGAGGGCGAGGGAGCCGCCGATCCACAGGGGGCTGCCGAGGACCAGGCGCAGCAGCCGGGCCGGTTGCCGGATGCTCACCTCCGGGAGCGAGGTGAGCGCCCGCTTCTCCAGCACGAACCCCAGGCTGTACAGGGTGTTCGCCAGCAGGGCCGCGGCCACTCCCCACCACATGGGCTACGTCCTCCGGGCGTGCAGCAGCAGGATCGACGCGAGCTGCGGCCGGGCACAGGCCAGCCGGTCCAGCGGCCGCAGCGGGCGCGGCACACCGTGGAAGGGAGCGCCTTCGAGCCGTACCACCGAGAAGCCCGAGGCGGCGACGAACTCCCGCAGGGCGCGCGGGGTGTACAGCCGCAGGTGCCCGACGACCTCCCGGCCCGGGCGGCCGTGGATGCCGCGCAGGCTGACCTCGGAGAAGACGGGCTGCACCCCCGCGAGCAGCAGGGCCCGGTTGTACCAGGCGGCCAGGTTCGGCGTGGACAGCATCAGATGGCCCCCGGGGCGCAGCACGCGGCGGATCTCGTCCAGCGCCGCGTCCGGGTCGACGAGGTGCTCGATCACCTCGCTGAACAGCACGGCGTCGGCCGACCCGGACGCGAACGGCAACCCGCCGCCGGTGAGTTCGCCGCGGACCGCGTGGGGGACGCGGGTGCGGGCGCGGCGCAGCGCGTCCTGGGACCAGTCGACGCCGACGATGCGGTGACCCGGCAGCAGGGGCGCGGCGGTGGCCGCGGCGGTGCCGTCGCCGCAGCCGATGTCCAGGACGGTCGCCGGGCGGCCGGCGGCCGGGCCGAGCGCCCGGGCCAGCATGCGCGCCTGGCGCAGGCTGCGCGGGGTGCCGGAGGCGACGGGGACGGCCGGGTTCTCGTAGAAGTCGCGCAGGTCCCCCGGGCGGGGCGCGGTGGCCGGTACGGCCGTCATGACGTGGCCTCCGTGGTGTGCAGGTAGTGCTCGAACAGGTCGCGCAGGTGGGCCCCGTCGCCATGGCCGAGCAGGGCGCGGGACCAGCGCAGGGCGAGGTGGAGGCGCCCGGCCGTGGACGCGGTCGTCACGGTCAGGCCGCGCGGCATCCGGGCCGGGGCGGAGAACCAGACCGCGTGCGCGCGGCCCGCCTCCTCGCCGAAGTCCAGCGGGTAGGGGATCCGGCCGATGTTGCTGAGCAGGGTCGTCGACGTCCAGGGCGCGGCGGCCCGGCGCAGGGTGCGGGTCAGGGCGGCCCGGGCGGCGACCGGCGCCCACGGGGCGGTGAGCAGGGTGGCGCCGTGGCCGAGCTGGGGGCGGGGCAGGGACTTCAGCGCACGGGTGCGTTCCGCGGTGCGGCGCAGCAGGGTCGGCAGCTGCGGGTCGCGCAGCTCCCGCGGCGCGAAGGGGACCTCCACCAGGCGCGTGCCGTTGCCGATGGGCATCGAGGTGTCCCGTGGGCGGTCGTCCACGGGCATGGTGATGCGCAGGGGGCGGGGCCGGGCGCCGTGCTCCCGGTTCCAGTGGGCGATGGTCAGCGCCGTGGCGACCATGAGCTGGTCGTTGACGGTGTAGGGGGAGCCCTTGGGGCGGTGCGGCAGGGACAGCTCGGTGACCAGCAGGCCGTTCCCGGGCGAGGGGTCGGGGGTGCCCGGCGCGACCCGGGCGGGCGGCGTCCAGTTCGCCGGGGTGTCCGGGGGTTCCTGGTGCGGTTCGGCGGGACGGACCGGGGGCGCGGCGGGGGAGTTGTCCCTGCCGCCGTAGAGCTCCGCGGCCGTGGCCAGGACCCGCAGGCAGGCCGGGCCGTCCAGGGCGGTGTGGTTGATGGTGAGGACCAGGACCGAGTCCACCACGTCGAGGCGGACCGGCGGGGACTGCGACAGCGGCGGAGCCTGCGCCAGCGCCCGGGCCCTGGCGTCCTGCAGGGCGCCAGGGCCCGACGGGGCGAAGCTCACCACCTCCACGTCGGGTTCGCGGGTCAGCTCCCACTCGTAGCGCCGCCGGTACCACGGGCCCCGGGCCTCCCGCATGAGCACGCGCGGATGCCGGTGCAGCGCCTCCACGAACGCCTTGCGCAGGCGCGCCCGGTCGAGGGGGCCCGGCAGGTGGACCTCGATGTGGACCGTCTCCGGCTCCTCCTCCTGCAGGCAGTGCCGGGAGACCTCGTCCACCACCGGGAACGGGATGCGGACCGGTGTCGTCATACGGACTTGCCCTCCCCGTCATCCGTCCTCGGCAGCGGCCGCGTCGGCGCCGGTGACCGCGGTTGCTCGCGCAGGCTCACGAGTCCCGCGAACAGGCCGATCAGCGCCAGCAGTTGGCCCAGGTGCCCGAACGCGCCCTCCCCCGCGCCCACCGGCTCCCCGGCCCCGAAGGCCGCGGCGATCCCCGCTGCGGCCAGGGCGGCGAACGCGATCGGCACCAGCAGCGCGTGCCGCCGCGCGGCGAGCAGCGCCAGCGCCGGGACCAGCAGTGCCAGCCACCCGGCGATCACCACCCCGACCAGGGTCAGCGCCACCGTGCCGAGCCACAGGCCGGGCGGCGGCGGGGCGGGCTGCGGCGCGTCGGGGTTCGGTGCGCGGCGGCGCCAGACGGCCAGACCGAGCAGGGCGGCGATGCCGACGCCGCTGCCGATCAGCCCGATGTCGTAGGTGGTGGCCGGTTCGTACGACAGCTTCACCGCGCCGCCCGCCCCGGCCGGGATCCGCCAGCCCTGCTGCCAGCCGTCCAGCCGGACCGGGGTCAGCTCCTTGCCGTCCAGCGTGGCCCGCCAGCCGTCGTTGAAGTTCTCGTACGTCGTGAGGTACGAGGCCGCCCCCGAGCCGACCGTGACCTCGCGCCGGTCGCCCAGCCAGTCCCGGATCCGCAGCTCGCGCCCGGCCGCGGCGGCCCCGGGCACCGTGCCGCGTGTCAGGGTCACGTCCGTGAGCGCCAGCGGGCCCGCGTCACCGCCCTCCAGCCGGTGCGCGCCAGCCGGCAGCCGCACCTCGGTGTCCCCCCGGCCCTCCTGGCAGAGCGTCACCTCCACGCCCCGCCGCTCCACCAGATCGCGCACGGTGCCCTTCACCCGCGTCTGGTACAGCTCGCCGTCCAGCGCCACGTCCGGGCCCTTGCCACAGGGCAGGGAGAACGCGCGGGTGCCGTCCGGCTGCGGGGTGCGGTACTGGTCGAGGGAGGGGATGTAGGCCTCGGTGAGCCCCACCGGCAGGCGCAGGTCCTCGTCGGCGACCGGGTTGTGCAGGGTCAGCGGGGCGGTCTCGGTGATCGTGACGTCGAGCCGGTCGGTGGTGATCGGCGGGAAACGGACCCAGCCGTTCTCGTCGACGCCGGCGACGGCCGCGCCGTCCGGGGAGCTGATGTGCACCTCAAAGGCCCGCGTGGACAGGCCGCCCGCGGGGGCCAGCACCAGCTCACCGACCGGCTGCTTGCCCTCCCAGCGCAGGTGGATCGTCGGCCGGTCGCCCGCGATCCAGGCCGTCGTCAGGTCGCCGTCGGTGAGGTTGCGCGCCCCGATGCCCGCGCCGAGCCGTGCCGTGGAGTCGGCGGTGGCGACGATCCGCGCCTGCTGCCCGGGCGCGACCTCGTACAGCAGCTCGTCGAGTGCCGCGCCCGGCACCGGCACCGCACGCGCCTTCACCTCGTACGTCCCGGCGGCCGGGGTGGTGAAGCGGCGGTGCAGGCCCGCCTCGGTGCCGGTCGGGGACAGCCCGGTCGGGTCGGAGGCACGGTGCAGGGAGACGACGGTGGCGGTCGCGGTGGCCTCGTCCGCGTCGGACGGCAGCCGCAGCAGCCGCGTCACCCGCACGTCCGGCAGGTCGATCTCGGAGAAGCCCGCGCCCGTGAGACCGGCCCGCCGCTCCACCGAGTCCACGATCGTCAGCTTCATCCACCGTGTCGCGCCCTCGGGCGCCCTGACCCGCTGCGTCTTGCCGTTCGGCTGGAGGAAGCCGGTCCGCTCGCCCTTCTCGGTCTCCACCCGCACCTTGGTCGCCGCCGCCCGCACGCTCTGCTGCGGCAGCGGCGTGACCTCGAAGGAGGACGGCATGTCGTAGGGGCCGGTGAAGCCGATGCGCAGCCACTGCCCGTCCGGCGTGTCCGGCGCGCCCTCCGCCCAGGCGGTGTCCGGGTTGCCGTCGAAGGCGTTCACCGGGTCGTACTGCGGCAGGTGGAACAGCCAGTTGCCGTACGAGGACGCCGACACCGAGGACGCGCCGCGCAGTTCGGCCACCGTCTGGTGCTCGACCCCCTCGGTCGGCAGGATCTGGCGCGGCTTCTCGCCCGGGTCCTGCTGCGCGCCGGACGCGTTGCGCTCGTCGCGCGTGTACGTGTACGAGGTGTTCGCGTTGACCAGCCCGAACCGGGTGTCGGCCCGGCGCAGTCCGTCGCCCACCACCTGCACGGCCGGGGTGCCGAGCCCCGGGTGGTCGTCCCCGGTCAGGACGGTGGCCCGCCCGCGCAGTTCGGACGCCAGCGGCAGCAGCGCCTCGGGCCCGCCGGACACCACGGCCGTGTCGGCCACCGGGGCGAGCCCGGCCTGCCCGGGCCGGACGACGTCCCCGCCCGCCGGACGGTAGATCTCCACGGCCCGCTGCCGCGGGTAGAGCCCCTCGACCTGGAGCGGGGCGTCCCGGGCGATGCGGCCACCGGTCATCACCGGGCCGAGCCCCGTGACCCGCTCGTACCCGGACTGCTCCAGGGTGCGCTTGACGGTCGCGGTCGGCACCGCGCCGATCTGGTCGGGGTCGAGGTCGTTGCGCACGACGACGTAGTACAGCCCGGCCCGGCTCAAGTAGTCGGCGAGTCCCGGCACTTCGGCGCCGGACAGCAGCGCCTGCTCGACCGCGTCCATGGCGCGCCGGTTGCCGGGCGTGCCGAACGGGACGTAGTCGCGCTGCGCCCAGCGCGACTCGGCGAGCACGTCGAGCGGCTGGTCGATGGGGGAGCCCCAGGTGTACACGCCGTGTGCGGTGGCCGGGACGACCAGGGCGCGCGAGTCCGGCGAGTACTTCTCCAGCCAGTCGGCCGTGGCCTGCCAGTAGGTGGGCAGCTGCCGGAAGGAACCGGGGTTCAGGATCGAGCCGTTGAGGTACGGCCACAGCAGACCGGGCAGGATCAGCACGGCCGCGACGAGCGGCGCGAGACGCCGGCCGCGCACCGGCCGGGGCCGGCGCCGCTCGGCGGCCACCCCCACCAGATGGGCCAGGCCCAGCACGAGCGCGAGCGCCAGCCCCGTCTGGAACTTGTAGACGTTGCGGAACGGCGACAGCCACCCGTCCAGCCAGCCCTGCGTCACACCGTGGAACGGCGCCCCGAACGCCCCGCCGTACCCGGCGAGCAGCACCAGCGCGGTCACCAGCACCGTCAGCACCAGCCAGCGCCGCTCGGGCAGGTCCCGCCGGGCGAGCCCGGCCAGCCCCAGCCCCGCCGCCAGCGCCGAGCACACCACCACCAGCACGGAGGAGACCACGGTCCAGCCGGCCGGCAGCCAGGCCTCACCGAAGTGCAGATAGGCGACCCAGTTCCCGGCCCCGCGCAGCGCCTCGGTCGCCGACATGGTGTCCGTCGTCGTCCGCGCGGTCTCGATGTAGGGGAGGAAGTTCTCGCCGTAGACGCCGAGCAGCAGCAGCGGCACCCACCACCAGGCCGTCACCACGATCACCGCCGGGGCCCACCAGGCGATCAGCTTGCGCATCCGCGGCCCCGGCGGCCGGGACAGCAGGTACAGCCCCACCGGCAGCAGGGACGCCAGCATCGCCGAGGCGTTCACCCCGCCCATGAACGGCACGAGCAGCGCCGAGCGCAGGGCGGCGACCCGGGCCGCGTACCGCTCGTCGGCCAGCGGCAGCAGCACCCACGGCAGGAACGCGCCGGGCAGCGCGGCGGCCGACGTGGAGCCGACGACGGTCGTGAACAGCGGCCACAGCGCGTACGCGACGGCCCCCAGCAGCCGGGACGCCGGGCTGCCCACCCGCAGCCGCTCCGCCAGCCGCAACGCCCCCCAGAAGGCGACGGACACGATCACCGACAGCCACAGCCGCTCCGCCAGCCACACCGGCAGCCGCACGAGGTCGGCCACCCAGTAGAACGGCAGCATCGGCCACAGATAGCCGGCGTACTGGTCCTGGATGCCGCCGAACCCGGCGCGGTCGTGCCACAGCTGCCCGAGATCGGCGAGGAACCGGCCGGGATCGGTGGTCACCCCCAGCTTGGTGTCGAACGTCTGCCGCCCCGGCTGCACCGCCAGGAACAGCACGAACACCACGGCCCAGAAACCCAGCAGCCAGCGCCGCGACCGGGGACCCTCGGGCGGGCCCGACGCGGTCGCGGTGGTGGGGACGGCTGCCGGGGGAGGAGCCTGGACCGTGGTTGTCATGTAGGACACCGCCGCAGGATGAGGAGGAGGTTCCAGGTGGCGAACTCGCGGATCCCGGGCGCCTTGACGACGGCCTCCGCGAGGAAGGGCCAGTAGCGGGAGCGCGCCGAGACGACCGTGACGTCGTCCCGGGCCCGCACCTGCCGCAGGGTGGAGCCGATGTGCACCGCGAACAGGTTCTCGCCGAGCGTGTGCTTGGCGGGCCTGCCGGTCCGCCGGGTGTAACGGGCCCGGGCCCGCTCGGCACCGAGGTAGTGCCACGGGGCCCACTCGTGCCCGCCCCACGGCGACAGCCAGTTGGTGAACGACACGTAGATCAGCCCGCCGGGCCGGGTGACCCGGGCCAGCTCGCTGAGGAACGTCTCGGGGTCCCAGACGTGCTCCAGCACGTTGGAGGAGAAGGTGACGTCCGCGACGCCGTCCCGCAGGGGCAGCAGGTAGCCGTCGGCGACGACGGCCGAGTCGGGCGGCTTCTCGCCGAGTTCGGCGACGTCCGGCTCGAACAGGAAGGCGTTCGCCCCGCGTCGCCGGAACTCCGCGGTGAAGTACCCGCCGCCCCCGCCGACATCCAGGACGGTACGCCCGGCCACGGGCCCGTCGTAGGCCTCGACCTGGTCGACGGCGTCCCGGGCGAGCAGGGTGTAGCAGGCCTCGGGGTCGTCCTGCTCGTGGCGGAAGGCACGGAACAGGGCCAGGGAGCGCCGGAACGAGGGGTCCCTCCACGGGGTCGTTCCCGAGGGGCGCGGGGCGGGGACAGACGCGGCTCCGCCACGTGGACGCGACCAGCCACGCGCGACCCGCACCCGGGACACGGCGTCACCCGCACGGCGCAGGGGCGAGGTCACGGCCCCCAGCCCCTCACCGCCTCCGCGGCCACCACCCGGAACTGCCGCACGGTCCGGTCCCACCGGAACTGCGCGGCCCGCTCCCGGGCCGCCTTGCCCATCAGCTCGCGCCGCTCCGCCGACAGCGCCAGCGCGCACCAGGCCGCGGCGAACGACGACTCGCCCCGGGCGAGGACCCCGGTCTCACCGTCGACGACGGAGTCCTTGAGCCCGGGCACGTCGAAGGCCACGCTCGGTGTCTCCCGGGCCGCCGCCTCCGTCACGACCAGCCCCCACCCCTCCACCGCGGAAGGGTGCAGCAACAGCCAGGCCGCACACAGCAACCGGTGCTTCTCGGCTTCCGAGACGTACCCGGCGAATTCCACACCGGGTCCGGCCAGCCGTTCCAGCCGCTCGCGCTCCGGCCCGTCCCCGGCGATCACCAACCGCCCGCCGGTCACCGGCCGGACCCGCTCCCACAACCGCAGCAGCAGATCGATGCGCTTGTACTCGACGAGCCGCCCGACGGCGACGAACAGCGGCTCGGGCGAGCGCTCGGCGCGCGGCCCGGGCTCCTCGACGCCGTTGTGCACGACCCGGATCCGCTCCCGCTCGACGCCGATCGCGCGCAGGGCGTGGGCGGTCGAGGACGACACGGCGACCAGCAGGTTGCGCTGCTGCGCACCGGTCAGCGCCCAGTGTTCGAGTCTCCGGCCGATCCGCGCCGCCGGGGCCAGCGGGCCGCCGAAGCGCATCCTCCACAGGTCCGTGTGGACGTGGTTGACCAGGCACAGGGTCGGTCCCCGGTGCCACAGCGGCGCCAGGTACGGCATGCCGTTGCACACCTCGACCAGCAGATCGCAGTCGCCGACCTGGCGGGCGAAGGCGGACCGGGCGCGCAGGTAGTGCCCGTACGGGCCGCCCGCCGACACGACCCGGTAGTCGCGGAAGGACGCGGGGCCGCCGCACAGCAGGGTCACCTGGTGACCCAGCCGGCTCAGTCCGTCGGCGAGTCTGTCGACCAGCAGCTCGGAGCCGCCGGCGGAGGGATTGTCCAGATCACGATGGGCGAGGAACACGATCCGGCGCGGATGTGGGGGGAGCGCCGGAAGGTGCTGCGGCGCGTTGGAGGACGCGGTGCGCAGCGTGGACGGTACGTGCTGGGGCATGGGTGCTCCAACTCGTCTCGGGGTGCGGAACCCGGTGGGGGAGAACGTGGGGGTGGGGTCGTCGGGGAGGGAGGGTCGGCCTGTGGGGGGCCTGAGTTCTTCCTGGGAGGGGAGTGTGGACGGGGTGTGCTCGGGTGGGGTTGGACAGTTTTCGCCCGGACCTTCTCCACGGCTACTCACCGACGTGACAATTTCTGGCTTTGTCAGAGCTGACGTCACATCACATCGTGAGGGTCGGCTGGGGCGTACCCGGCTTATCGGACGGAGTGGGCTGCTCCGGCTCCTTCCGCCCACGGGCCACCAGAACGCCGCCCGCCACGGCGAGTACCAGTCCGGCGATCCCCGCGCCGGCCGGCAGGGTCGTCCCGACGAGCCGCAGCCGGCCGCTGTCGTTCTCCGCCTGCCGCACCGCCTCCTTCTGCGTCGCGGTCGTGAAGGCGACCTTCTCGCTGTCCAGCAGCACCGCCGCGTCCTTCTTCGCGCCCGGCGCCCGCAGGGTCCGCTTCGGCCCGGTCTGCGCGTACAGCACCCGGCCCGTGGCCTGGTCGACGATCAGCACGAAGCCGTGGTTGGCGTACCACTCCTCGGCCAGCACCTGGGGCCGGTCCGGCTGGCCGACGAGGGTGCCGGGCACCATCCGCGTGCCCGTGCGGGTCGGCGGCACCGAGCCGGTGAACTTGTAGCCGGTGTAGCCCTGCACCTTGTCGGTGCCCCGGTAGCGCAGCACGACCGTGTCGCCGAGGGTGTTGTCCCACCACTGGTAGGAGCGTTTCTGCACGTCGAAGGGGAACTTCAGGTACGCCTCGCCCTCGATGTGGGGCTTCTCGCCGCAGCAGTGCACCGGCCGGGTGGTCTGCCGGTCCATCACCCAGCGGTGCGGCACGAAGTCCAGCGCGTCGTGCGGATCGGCCGCCGGCAGCGACTTGTCGGTGTCGACCGTGGTCGTCACGTCCCAGACGGCGTTGCCGCTGCGTTCGCTGTCCTCGACGTTGCCCCGGACCCGCTGGGTGACGGTGATCCTGCGGTCGGGCACCGTCTCGATCCGGTTAGTGTCGAAGACGCTGCCGCGGCCGGTGTAGACGGCGGTCGTGTCGATGTCGATCGGGTTCACCGCGGCCCGCGGCTGCACGTACCAGGCGAGCAGGGGCGCCAGCACCAGCAAGAACGTACCGAGACCCAGCAGGACCAGGGAAAAGGGAGAGGTTGTACGGCGCATCCGGGCACTCCAGTGGCTTGGGGCGGCTCGACGTACGAGAGGACCGGCACGGCGGCGGAATGCGCGCGTGCGGCCGGGCCGGGAACCGTAGGCGGCTCTTGACGGGGTGTCAATGCTTGTCGAGACTGGGCGCGACAGGCAGGGACGGGGTGCCGAGGTGGGGCAACCTCCGGACCATCTCCGGACGAATCCGGACAGAGAGGCTGACCCTGCGATGTCCAGACTGCTCGCTGCCGCGCTGACCGTAGCGCTCGCCGCCGCCCTCGCCCTGGGGGCCGCGCTCGGCGTGGTCGCGCTGCTCGAAGCCACACCCGACCAGCCGAACACGCCCCTGATCACCTACGAGCAGGCCGGTCAGGGGAGTTGACGGATGACGGCCGCCCGCACCGGAACCGTCACCACCCGCTCGGCCTGGCACGACGTACCGCGCTTCCAGGTGCGCCGGTTCGCCGCCATCGCCATGGCCGAGGCCCCCGAGCTCGCCGAGGAGATCCTCCGCGAGATCCAGCGCGAGTACCCGCACCTGCCCGTGGTCCTCGACGACTCCGGCGAGCCGATGGCCCTGGTCGGCATCCGCCGCGCCATCGAGGTCTTCGTGCAGCACCTGGAGAACTCGGAGGGGCGCCCGACCGTCCCGCCCGGCGTCTTCCAGGACTTCGGCCGCGGCGAGGGCCTCAACGGCCGCTCCCTCGACTCCCTCCAGGCCATCTACCGCATGGGCGTACGCCTGGCCTGGCGCCGCTTCGCCGACATCGGCCAGCGCGTGGAGATCCCGCCCCCGGCGATGTACGAACTCGTCGACGCGGGCTACGAGTACCTGGACGGCCTGGTCGACCAGTCCGTGCGCGGCTACGCCGAGGCGGCGGCCCGCCAGGCCGGTGAACGCCTGCGCCTGCAGCGCCGCCTGATGGAACTCCTGCTGGCCGAGCACCACCGCGGCGACCCCACCGAGGCCTTCACCGAACGCGCCGCCCGCATCGGCTGGCCGCTGCCGGAGAAGGTCGCCGTCGGCGTCCTGCTGCGCCCGGCGCGCGAGGCGATGGCGCCGGCCGTCGGCCAGGGCGTCCTGCTCGACATGGAGTACGAACAGCCCCGCATGGTCGTTCCCGAACCGGACGCGGCCGGCCGCCACGAGCTGCTGCACCGGGCCCTGACCGGCTGGTCCGGCGCGATCGGCCCGCCCGTCCCGCTGGCCGACGCGGCGAAGTCGCTGCGCTGGGCGGAGGCGGCGGTCCGCCTCATGGAACGCGACCTCCTGCCCGGCGGCGAGGTCCTGCACTGCACCGAGCACACCGAGGCCCTGGTCCTCCTCCAGCCCGAGGAACTGATCGACGACCTGGCCCTGCGCTGTCTGGCCCCCCTGACCCACTGCGGCCCCACCCACGGCCGCCGCCTCGCCGAGACCCTCCTGGCCTGGCTGGAAACCCGCGGCGGCGCCCCCGAGGTCGCCGCCCGCCTGGGCGTCCACCCCCAGACGGTCCGCTACCGCCTGCGCCAGATCCGCGAACTGTGGGGCGACGAGATAGACGACCCGGACCGCCGCTTCGAACTGGAACTGGTCCTGCGGGCGCAGCGGTTGCGGGGGGAGCTGGGGGTGGTGCGGGGGCGGCGGTGAGGCGGGCCGGTGCACTCGGCGGGAGCCCACCGCCGCCGCACCGTCACACCGTGGCGCGTTCCTTCACCGCGGCCCGCCCGGACACCGGAGCGTCCAGGTGGACCACCACCGACGTGTAGAAGCGGTGCACGGCGTCGTCGACGCTGCGGATGAAGCCGGACTCCGCGCTGCCCCGGCCGCTGCCCATGCCCTTGAACAACGACAGGCGGAAGCCGGTGATGCGCGTGGCGCCGTCCTTCGGGAGCAGATCGGCCGGTTCCGGGCGCAGCCGCTCCAACGTGCCCCGCGGACCGCCCGTCCCGCCCTCCACCAGCGTCTCGACGTGCAGATCCGCCGGAGCGTCGGCGAGACGGCGAATCAGACGCTTGGCCCAGGTCAGGGGATAGCCCTGCTCCGGAGCCGGGATCTCCACGGACGTCCGCAGCTTGGCGGTGCGCAGGTCCGCGGTGACGCCGAGCAGGCCGGGCGCGCCCTCGACCCGCAGCTCCGCCTGGAGCCTGCCCTCCTCGCACAACCGGTCCGCCAGGCGGGCGCGGCGGGCCCCGGGGTCGGTGCCGCGCCTGGTGCGCTGGGCGGGCAGCACCTTCTGCCCGAGTTCGCCGCCGAGCCGCAGGCACACCTGGCGGATGAGCCGCTCCCAGCTCTCGACGACCTCCAGGGCTCGCGGGTCTCCCTGGCAGAGGGTCTCGTCGCTGATGCCGTTGCGCACCGGCACCCAGGCGGCGCCCATGTTCTGGAAGCCGTGGCAGCCGGAGTTGTCGTGCTGGAGGTAGTGGAGCAGGTCCTGGAGGAGCCAGGTGCGTGCCGCGTTGCCGACGCCCTCGTGGCGGATCAGCATCTGCGCCTGGTGGGCCACCTCGGCCCAGGACAGGTGCCAGAGCGCCACCTGGTGCTTGCGCCGCCGGTCGATCTTGACGTCGACCAGCGGGCTGCCTTCCAGCGCCACGTCGTTCGACAGGGTGATCACGGCCTCGTAGCCCCGCCGGGCGGCGATGTCCATGTAGGCCTGCACCTGGTCGGACTTCAGCGGGTTGCCGTTGGTCTTGGTCTCGACGAGCGCCGTCCACAGCTTCCCGGCGCGCTCGACGCGGATGACCCCGTCGGGGCGCCGGGGTGTGTCCCCGTGCGGCAGGGAGACCTCGGTGAAGGTCTCCATCCGGCCGGACGGCGCACCGAACGGGGCGGTGATGCGCCGGCCGAACCGGGGCACCTGGGCCATCACCGACAACAGCACCGAGGTGGCGCGCGTCTCCCGGTCCCGGTCGCTCTTGAGCGTCGAGACCGGAAAGAGCCGGGCCTGCTTCCAGGAGTCGTTCTCCGCCAGGCTCTTCACGGGCGCCCCGGGCGGGGTGGCCTTCTTCTTAGCGGTCCGGGGCCGGGCCGTCCGCTTCTTCGGAGCGGCCTCCTCGTCCGCCGGCGGACGCGGTGCCGGGACAGCCTCCAGCGTCGCCCGCGGCGGGGCGCCGGAGGCGGGGGCCGCGGCGGGTTCCTCCGCGACCGGCGTCGCGGATTCCGCCTCGTCGTCCTCGATGTCGACGCCGAAGTCCGTCGCCAGTCCCGCCAGGCCGCTCTCGTAGCCCTGTCCGACCGCCCGGAACTTCCATTCCTCGCCCCGCCGGTACAGCTCACCGAAGATGATGGCGCTCACCTGGCCGGGGTCCTCGATGACGAACCGGAGGAGGTTCTCGCCCACCGCGTCGGCCAGCGTCACGCGCACGTCGTGCAGTTCGCCGAAGCGCGCGCCCTCGTAGCGGCTGGCGGCCACGACGATCCGCTCCACCTCGGCCGGGACCGCGGTCAGGTCGAAGCTGATCCGGTCCTCGCTGCCGTCGCGGGTGGGCTCCTTGCCGAGCAGTTGCACGCTGCCGTCGGCGGCCACCGGGTTGTTGTAGAAGTAGAAGTCGGCGTCGCTGCGCACCTTGCCGTTGCCGTCCAGCAGCAGGACGGACACGTCGGCGTCGCCCTCCCCGCTCGGGCTGGACCAGCCCAGGCTCACGATCGCGGAGCCGACGTGCTCGCTCAGGGCCGACAGGGACACGTTCGATCCCATGGTCATGTCACGCACAGAAGAATCCCCCACCTCTGCGGCACCTGTGACGTGCCGCACATCGGCACTTTAATGTGCACGCAACGTGCTCGTGGGGTGCTCGTCGGTTTCCGCCCGCTGCGGGCCTGCCCATTGCCCGGGCATACCTCTATGGCTAGCCTGTGTTCGTCATGCCGATCGCCTGTTGAAATCTCGAACGCGGGCGCTGAGAACACATTAGGGAGGGGGCCGGTCGTGGGACGACTCGTACCAGCCGTGACCCGGGCTCTCGACATTCTCGAGCTCTTTCTCGACGGGGACGGGACGCTCTCCGCCCCCGACATCGTGCGCAGGCTGCAGCTGCCGCGCACCACCGTGCACGAGCTGGTGACCACGCTCGCCGCCCGGAAGTACATCGTCCCGGTACCCGGCCAGCCGGGACGCTACCGGCTCGGCGTGCGCCCGTACCAGCTCGGCGCCCGCTACGCCGAGCAGCTCGACCTCGCCGCCGAGGGCCAGCAGGTCGCCCGGTCCGTCGCCGAGACCTGCGACGAGACCGTGCACGTGGCGATCCTGGAGGACACGGACGTCATCTACATCGCCAAGGTCGACTCCACGCACGCCGTGCGGATGGTGTCCGCCGCCGGCCGCCGGCTCCCCGCGCACTGCACCTCCGTCGGCAAGATGCTGCTGGCCTCCCTTCCCGAGCACGAGCTCGCCGCGCGGATCCCCGACGGCGCCGAGCTGGTCGCGATGACCCCCAACAGCATCACCGACCCGGCCGCCCTGCGCGAGGCCCTGGCCGAGATCCGTGAGCGGGGCCTCGCCGTGGAGAGCCGCGAGTCCAACCCGGACGTCAGCTGCGTGGCCGCTCCGGTGCGCGACCGCACCGGGCAGGTCGTCGCCGCCCTGTCGATCTCCGTGCCCATGATCCGCTGGAGCGAGGAGCGCCGGGCCGAGCTGGAGCAGCTCGCCGCGAAGGGCGCCGCCGAGCTGTCCGAGCACCTCGGTCACCGGAGCGTGGCATGACGACGCCGTACGAGGTCGCCGTGCGCGCCGAGGCCGAGCTGGGCGAGGGCCCGACCTGGGACGCGGCGGCCGGCCGGCTGCTGTGGATCGACATCCTCGGCTCGCGTCTGCACACCTACGACCCGGCCACCGGACGGCGGACCGTCCGCCGCACGGAACAGCACATCGGCGCCGTCAAACCGCGCGCCGGAGGCGGTCTGGTGCTCAACCTGCGCGACGGGGTCGGGCTCCTCGACCCCGACGGCGGCTTCCGCTGGCTGCGCCGCGAGCCGGTGCCGGGCCGCCGCGCCAACGACGCCGCGGTCGCCCCCGACGGCGCGCTGTGGGCCGGCACCATGCGCTACGACGAGGCGCCGGGAGGCGCGACGCTGTCCCGCGTCACCGGGGACGGATCGGCCGAGGTCGTGCTCGACGACGTGACCGTCAGCAACGGCACCGGGTGGAGCCCCGACGGGCGGCTCATGTACTACATCGACACCCCCACCCGGCGCGTCGACGTCTTCGACCACGCCGACGGGCGGGTGTCCGGCCGGCGCACCCTCGCCGAGATCGAGGAGGGCGCCGGTTTCCCCGACGGGCTGACCGTGGACGCCGACGGGTGCGTGTGGGTGGCCCTGTGGGAGGGCGCGGCGGTGCGGCGGTACACGCCCGACGGCCGGCTGGACCGGGTGATCGAGCTGCCGGTGCCCCTGGTGACGGCCTGCGCCTTCGGCGGGGACGGGCTGACCGACCTGTACATCACCACGGCCCGCACGGGGCTGACCGAGCCGCCCGCCCTGGCGGGATCGCTGTTCGTGGTGCCCGGGGCGGGCAAGGGAGTGGCGCAGCCCGCGTTCGCCGGCTGACGAGGGGCGGGGCGGCCGGGAGCGCGGACCGGACCGCCCCCGCCTCAGCCTCCCGTCCGGTCCAGCCGTCGCAGGATGGCCCGCTCGTCCTCCGTCAGCGGCGCCCCCACCGCCGCCGGCAACGGCGGCCCGCTCAGCGTCGCCAGCACCGTCGAGGGCCGCAGCAGCCGCGTGGGCCCCGTCGTCATGCTCATCACGTCCCAGAGTGCGGACGCCGCCGGGTACGAGCCGGTCGCCGTGCGGATCATGCGGCGGGTGTAGGCCGTGACCAGACGGTCGGCGACCCCGGGGGAGCCCCCGCGCGTCCCGGGGTACCAGACGTCCTGGCTCACCGCCATCGTCCACGCGGACTGGACCGGCCGCGCCGCCCGCCGTTGCACCCGCCGGGCGAGCCCGGGCGCGTCGAGGCCGGACCGCCGCAGCTCGCGGTCCAGCTCCCGGGCGCCCAGCGCGGCCACCGACATGCCCTGTCCGTAGGCGGGGTTGAACGTGGCCAGCGCGTCACCGAGGACGACGAGGCGCTCGGGCCAGGAGCGCGTCTTCTCCAGGTAACGCCGGTGGTTGCTGGTGCTGCGGCTGACGTGGACCTCGGTGAGCGGCTGCGCGCCGGAGATCAGCCGGCCCACGATGGGGTCGGGCAGGTCCAGGGTGTACCGCAGGAACGCGTCCGGGTCGGACGGCGGTTCGCCGCCGCCCCGGGTGCCGGCGAGGCTGACCATCCAGCGGTCGCCCTCGATCGGCAGCACCATGCCGCTGCGGCCGGGCCGCCCCTGGTACGGATCGGCCTGCACCATGGTCAGCGGGAAGCGTCCGGCGCCCTCGGGAGTGCGGTAGAGACGGGTGGCGTTGACCAGGCCGGCGTCCACCGTCTTCTCGCGCACGTCGTCGACGCCCAGCCCCGCCAGCCAGGTCACGATCCGCGAGCCGCGTCCGCTCGCGTCCACCACGAAGTCGGCGGCGAGTTCCTCCTCCCCGGCCTCGGCCGAGATGCGGACCCCGGTCACCCGCTGCCGCGACCCCGTCAGCTCCAGCACCCGGGCCTTGCGGATCACCACCCCGGTGCTGTCCAGTACGGCGCCCCGCACCGCCCAGTCGAGCAGGGCCCGGGTGCAGGTCAGCATCCGCGGGCCGGGGTGGCGCCAGCGCCTCAGCCAGCCCTCGGGCGTGAGGGCGACCATGCCCGAGCCGAGCGGTATCTCGTGCGCACCGGCGGCGAGCAGGTGCTTGCGCATGCTCACGCCCGGCACCAGGTCCTCCATGGGGGCGAGTCCGCCGGCCATGAGGAGATGCGCGTGACGTCCCTGCGGCAGGCCCTTGCGGTGCTCCGGCCCCTCGGGCAGATCGTCGCGGTCGAGCACGACCACCTCGTCCGCGACGGCGGACAGCGCCGCCGCGGCCAGCATGCCGGCCAGCCCCGCACCGATGACGACAGCTCTACGCGACATGCGACTCCTCGCACTCAGCCATGACGGCTCCTTCGCCCCGCGGGCATTCCCCGACGTCCGGCCACGGCCGTGCGGCGCACAACACCGTTCGCCGGCACCGGCTTTCGAGCCATGCGGGCCTCGTCCCGGACGGCTCTCACCGTACCTTCACGCACCGTGCGCGCGGCCCCCGCGTACGGGCCCCGCGTACGGGCCCCGCGTACGGACCCCGTCCGCGCATCCGGCCGGGCACGCGACGCGCGGCCGCCGGGACGGCCCGGGGGGCGGGTCAGCCGGTGAGCGACCTGCCCTCCGTGTGGTCACGCGCCAGGGCGCGGATCGCGCGGAGGTCCTCCGTGCGGCGCAGGGCCCGGGACACGGCGCCGATCTCGCGCAGCAGCTCCGTGGTGTCGCGGGCGCCGGTGCCGTCGTCCTCCCGGGCCCGGTTCCGGGCCTCGGCCGCGTCCAGGATCGCCGCGGTGGCGGCGAGCACCTTGGCCCGGTCGGGCGGGTGGCCGAGGGCGCGGGCGGCGTCGTGGAACCGCTCGCGCCGGTCCTCGTCGATGTGCCGGGCGAGCGGCAGCAGCACGTCGCGGATGAACGTCTCCCGGCGGACCAGCCGCAGCTCCGGCGTGGCCCGCAGCAGGAACGGCACCCCGTCGCCGTTGACGGTCCTCATCAGCAGGTAGAGCGGCCGCAGTTCGTGGTGGGCGAGCCGGACGTGCCAGCGGCCGTGCAGGTACTGCCCGGCGTGCGGGAGGATGAAGCCGATCGCGATGAGCACGGCGGACAGACAGGCGAACGGCGGGGCGACGGCCGTGCTCAGCCAGTCCACGTTCCGCCCGGACCAACGGGCCACCACGGCGCTGATCTTGGCGGCGTCGAAGAGCAACTGCGCCGCGTAGCCGAAGCCGAGGAACTTCAGCCCCCAGCGCAGCAGCGAGTCCAGCCCGTCCGTGCGGACCCAGTTCCAGATCAGCCCATTGGTGACCAGGGCCGCCGCGGTGTGCGCGAGCAGGTAGAGCACGATCACTTCGCGCATGTACGGGGTGTTCGCGTAGTACGTGTCGAGATCCCGCAGGCGCTCTTCCGGCACGTCCGCGAGCGCGAAGAGCACCCACATCGCGACGATCACACCCGAGTAGACCGCCACGACCCCGCGCATCGCGCGCCGGGTGCGCGCCGAGCGGTCGGACAGGCCGTTGCGCCAGGCGATGATCAGCAGCAGGCAGAAGGCGCAGAACGCGGTGAGCAGCGAGTAGACCCAGGGTCCGGAGAAGTTCGCCACCCCGGTGAGCCGGTTGACCCGGGCGATCGTCGACGGCGCCACGAAGACGAACACCGCGCAGGCGAGCAGCAGCAGCCCGCCGACCGCGCGCAGCATCGGGTCCTGCCAGAGCCGGATGATGCTCGGCAGCTTGATGGCCAGGGCGGCGGCCAGGACCCCCGCGGGGATCCACCAGAAGTTCGGATAGAACTGGTTGACGAACTCGACCGGGGTCAGCGCCACCGTGCTCACGGCGCCGCACCTCCTCGCGGCCCCCGGTAGTACAGCGACCGCTGCACGGGTTCGAGGGGCACGTCGGGTCCGCGCCCACCCGGCAGCAGTGCCCGGCACCCGGCCGCCAGCCGGTGCCCGAAGGCGTCGGCGTCGGCCTCGTCCCGCTCCCGGGAGCCGTCGCGGGCGGCCACCGCCAGCGCGATGTCGTCCCACCCCGGCCGGTCGGCGAACGCGTGGGCCGCCGCCGCACCCGCCCCGTGGTGATGCCCGTGCCCCGCGTGCAGATGCCACAACTCGTGTCCGAGGATGACCAACTGCTGTACCGCCTCGGCCCGTTCCTCCACGATGACCAGGTCGAAGTCCTGGAACTCCACCCACAGGCCGGTCACTTCGATCTCGTCCGGGAAGCGCTCGAAGCGCAGCTCCACGGGCCGCCCGTCGCGCCGCGCGCTCATCTCCTCGCACAGCGCCCGGCACAACGACCGTACGTCGCCGGGCGCCTGGGGTCTGGCGCGGACTGCGGCGGTGAGGTCGGCGGCCAGGCCGCGCATGGCCGCGCCACGGCGCGAGCGCCCGAGCGCGGCGCTGACTCGGGCGGCCATCGTCCGCGCGCCCGCGATGTCCATCGCTCCCCCTTCTCACCACCGGCCGACGGCTTCGGCAGCCCGTCCGAGACTACGCGCCCGAAAGTGTGCGCGTCATGCGATCCGGCGTCCGATGTGCAGCGGAGAACGACCGTTCGTGCTCACGGAGTCACCCCCAATGTGTGACCGGACCATTGACGCGGGGGCGCTGCGAACTTACGGTCCCGTTCGAAGTAGCGAGCAACTTTCGAAATACCGAACGGACCGTGGACACCGATCGTAAGGGCAGGGCATGGGACGACCTGGCCTGAATCGCAGGCAGCTACTCGGCGCGCTCGGCGGACTCTCCGTCGCCGGCAGCTTCGGCTTCGCCGCACTCGGCACCGGAGCCGACGCACTCGCCTCCGACGCGCACACACGCGTGCGGTACTGGAACCTCTTCAGCGGCGGCGACGGCGCCAACATGATCGCGATGCTGGACGCCTTCCGCCGGGCCGACCCCGACATCGCGGTGAAGGACTCCACCCTCCAGTGGGGCAACCCCTTCTACACCAAACTCGCCATGGCGGCCGCGGGCAACCGCGCCCCCGAGCTCGGCGTCATGCACCTGGGCCGAGTGCCAGGCTTCGCGCCCGGCCGCCTCCTAGACCCCTGGGACACCGGCCTGCTCGCCGAGTACGGCGTGCGGGAACAGGACTTCAACCCCGACCTGTGGAAACGGGCCGTCGTCGACGGCAGGCTCTACGCCCTCCCGCTCGACATCCACGTCCAGCTCTGCTTCTACCGCAAGGACGTGCTGAAGAAGGCGGGCCTGCTCGGCGCCGACGGCCGGATCGTGCCGGTCACCTCCACCGACGAGTGGTTCGGCGTCCTCAAGGAGGCCAGGAAGGCCACCAGGAAAGGGCTGCAGACCATCGGCTTCTGGCACAACGACCAGAACTTCCAGTGGTGGTTCTTCGTCGCCTTCTACACCCAGCTCGGCGGCACCTGGTTCGACGCCGCCAACACCGAGGTCACCTTCGACACCGGCAAGGCCGTGCAGGTCCTGGAGTTCCTGCGCCGGCACGTCACCGACGGATACGCCGACCCGGGCTTCGGGGGCGGCGCCGGCGCCGAGCAGTTCCTCAACGGCTCGCCCTTCGTCTGGGAGGGCAACTGGTCGGTGCCGGTCTTCTCGGGGGCGAAGCTCGACTACGGCGCGACCCCGCTGCCGCCCGTCTTCGGCAGGCCGGCCACCCACGCCGAGTCCCACGCCTTCGTCCTGCCGCACCAGTCCGGCCGCGGCGGCGCCCCGAACGAGGCCGCCCACCGGCTCGCCGCCTACGTCGTCCGGCACGCCCGGCAGTGGGCGGCCGGCGGCCACATCCCCGCGTACACCCCCACCCTGTCCACGCCCGCCTACCGGAAGCTGAACCCGCAGAGCGAGTACGTCTCCGCCATGGACCACCAGGCCAACGAGCCCAAGGTGTGGTTCGCGGGATCCACCGGCATCCTCGCCCAGCGCGTCGGCCCGATCGTGGTCTCCTCCACGACGGGTTCCGCCGCGCCGGAGACCGCCGCCCGCCGCATGAGGAGCGCGCTCACCGCACTGCTCGCCACCAGGAACCCCATGGACGGCAGGACCGCCGCCGAAGGAGGTGCGGCCACGTGATGGCGACCAGCGCCCAGACCCTCGCCGCACCCGCCCGCGCCCGCACCGCCGCCGCGGGCGCCACCCTCCGCCGCGGGCAGGGCTTCCAGCACGGCGGCTGGTTCGTCGCCCCCTTCCTGGCCCTGTTCGCCCTGTTCGTGATCTGGCCGCTCCTGCGGGGCGTCTACCTCAGCTTCACGGACGCCAACATCACGGGCGAGGGCGCGAGCTTCGTCGGCCTCGACAACTACCGCGAGGCCCTGCGGGACCCCCTGATGTGGGACTCCCTCGGCCACAGCGCCTACTTCACGGCCCTGGTCGTGCCCTGCATCACCGTCCTCGCCTTCCTCCTCGCGATGCTCGCCCACCACATCGAGCGCGGGAAGTGGCTGTGGCGGCTGTGCTTCTTCGCCCCGTTCCTGCTGCCGTCCACCGTCGCGGGCAACCTGTGGCAGTGGCTGTTCAACCCCGGCACCGGCATGGTCAACCACGTCCTCGGCCTTCAGACCCCGTGGCTGACCGACAAGTCGTACGCGATGCTCGCCATCGTCGTCATGACCCTGTGGTGGACCGTCGGCTTCAGCTTCCTGCTCTACCTCGCCGCACTCCAGGGCATCCCCGGCCACCTTTACGAAGCGGCCAGGCTGGACGGCGCGAACGCCTGGCACCGCATGGTCCACATCACCCTGCCGATGCTGCGCAACATCACCGGCCTCGTCATCGCCCTGCAGATCCTCGCCTCGCTCCAGGTCTTCGACCAGGCCGTGGTGATGCAGGACTTCGGCCCCGGCCCCGAGGAGTCGACCCGGACCTTCGTCCAGTTCACCCTCGAAGAGGGCTTCACCAGCTACCGCGTGGGCTATGCCTCCGCCATCTCCGTCATCTTCTTCGTGATCATCGCGGCCGTCGCCCTCGCCCGGATGTGGCTGCTGCGCAACCGTGAGGAGAGCGCCCGATGACCACCAAGGCGTGGAGCCCCGCCCAGATCGTCCTGACCCTCCTCGGGACGGCCGTCTCGGTCGTCTTCCTGGCCCCCTTCGCCTGGGCCCTGTTCACCTCCCTCAAGTCGGAGACCGAGGCCGTCGAGGTCCCCCCGCACTGGCTCCCCGAGGACTCCACGGGCCAGGCCTGGCAGGCCCTGTTCGAGGCCGGCATCCTCACCGACTGGTTCGTGAACTCCGTGGTCGTATCGGTCTGCGTGACCGCGGTCGTGCTCCTGGTCAGCGCCCTGGCCGGATACGGCTTCGCACGCACCGAGTTCCGCGGCAGGAACGCCCTGCTGGGCCTGGTGATGGCCGGCCTGATGATCTCGCCGGCGGTGCTCGGCGTCCCGCTGTTCACGACCGTCCAGCAGATGGGCATGGTCGACACCTACTGGGGCATGATCCTGCCGCAGTGCGCGCCCGCCGCGATGGTCTACATCCTCTACAAGTTCTTCCAGGGCATCCCGCGCGAACTGGAGGAGGCCGCCTTCATCGACGGCGCGGGCCGCTGGCGGGTCTTCTTCACCATCGTCCTGCCGCTCTCGCGCCCTTCCCTGGCCGCGGTCGGCATCTTCACCTTCATCGCCTCCTGGAACAACTTCCTCTGGCCGTACATGGTGACCAACAACCCCGACCTGATGACCATGCCGAACGGCATCGCGACCGTCATGAACTCCTACGGCATCCAGTGGGCCCAGCTGATGGCCGGCGGCCTGATGGCGGGCCTGCCCCTGATCATCGTCTTCGTCTTCTTCCAGCGGCAGATCGTGGCGGGCGTGGCCCACACGGGCCTGGCAGGGCAGTAGAACGACGCGCTCAGGGGCGCGGGGAACTGCGCGACCAGCCACACACCACCTGCAGACGAAACCGAACTCCGAAAGGCGACCATGCACACCGCCCGCTTCACCCTCGACCCCGCCTTCACCGTCGGCGAAGTGAACCCCCGCCTCTTCGGCAGCTTCGTCGAACACCTCGGCCGCTGCGTCTACACCGGCGTCTTCGAACCCGGCCACCCCACCGCCGACGGCCAGGGCCTGCGTCAGGACGTCCTCGCCCTCGTCCGCGAACTCGGCGTGACCGCCGTCCGCTACCCCGGCGGCAACTTCGTCTCCGGCTACAGGTGGGAGGACTCGGTCGGCCCCGCCGAGAACCGCCCCCGCCGCCTCGACCTGGCCTGGCACTCCACCGAGACCAACCGCTTCGGCCTGTCCGAGTACATCGACTTCCTGCGCAAGATCGGCCCTCAGGCCGAGCCGATGATGGCCGTCAACCTCGGCACCCGCGGCGTCGCCGAAGCACTGGAGCTCCAGGAGTACGCCAACCACCCCGAGGGCACCGCCCTGTCCGACCTGCGCGTCTCGCACGGCGACAAGGACCCCTTCGGCATCCGGCTGTGGTGCCTCGGCAACGAGATGGACGGCCCCTGGCAGACCGGCCACAAGACGGCCGAGGAGTACGGCCGCCTCGCCGCCGAGACGGCCCGGGCCATGCGCCAGCAGGACCCCGGCGTCGAACTCGTCGCCTGCGGCTCCTCCAGCCAGTCCATGCCGACCTTCGCCGAGTGGGAGGCGACGGTCCTCAAGGAGACGTACGACCTCGTCGACTACATCTCCCTGCACGCCTACTACTGGCCCGAGGACGGCGACCTCGACTCCTTCCTCGCCTCCGCCGTCGACATGGAGTCCTTCATCGACAACGTCGTCGCGACCGCCGACCACGTGGGCGCGAGACTCAAGTCGAAGAAGAAGATCAACCTCTCCTTCGACGAGTGGAACGTCTGGTACCTGCCCGAGTGGGAGGCCCGCGCCAAGACCTTCGAGCAGCACGACTGGCCCGAGGCGCCGCGCCTGCTGGAGGACAACTACAGCGTCACCGACGCCGTCGTCTTCGGCTCGCTCCTCATCGCCCTGCTCCGGCACGCCGACCGGGTCACCGTCGCCTGCCTCGCCCAGCTCGTCAACGTCATCGCGCCGATCATGACCGAGCCGGGCGGCCCGGCCTGGCGGCAGACCACGTTCTTCCCCTTCGCGCAGGCCGCGCGGCACGGCCGCGGCCGGGTCCTCGACGTCCGCGTGGACTCCCCGACGTACGAGACGCGGAAGTACGGCGAGACCGACCTGCTGCACGCCACCGCCGTGCGCGGCGAGGACGGCACGGTCACCGTCTTCGCCGTCAACCGCAGCCGCACCGAGGAACTGCCCCTGGAGGTCGCGCTGAACGGGCTCGACCTGTCGTCGGTCGTCGAGCACAGCGCCCTCGCGGACGCCGACCCCGACGCCCGCAACACCCTCGACGACCCCGAGCGGGTCACCCCGCACACCGTCGACGGCACGACCCTCCAGGACGGCACACTGACCACCGTCCTGGAGCCGCTGTCCTGGAACGTGATCCGGCTGGCGTGACGGCGCCCGGTCACACCGGCTTGACCGGCACCCCTCCGGCCGCGGCACCCAGCAGGGTCAGCCGTACCCGCCCCGGTCCGGAGGGTGTGGTCCCGTCGGACAGCACCGCCAGCGCCAGTGTGTTGGCACCACGGGTGCGCAGGATCCCGTTCGGCAGCACGAACGTGTGCTGCGGTCCCACGTCGTTGATGTACTGGCCGAGGTTCCAGCCGTTGAGGAAGATCTGCACGCGGTAGGCCCGGCCCGGGTCGTCGTCGAGGACGAGGCCGATCGAGGCGTCCACGCCCGGGTCGACGTCCAGCCGGAAACCCGTGCGGTACCAGGTGACGCCCTGCCGCCGCTCGGCCCGCGGCAGGGCCGTCTCCTTCCACTCCCCGTCGTCGTGCTCCGGCAGGTGCCAGCCCTCGCGCTCCCCGTACAGCCCGCCGTTGTTCATCGGGCCGCGTACCGGGTCGGGCGCGGCGGCGCCCTGGATCCGCCAGGTCACCTCCGGTGCGGCGCCCTCGAAGGTGACGGCGGTCAGCCCGCGCGCGGCCTTGTGCGTGTCGCGCGCCCTGCCGTCCATGTCGTGCTGCATCGGCCGCACGAGCACGGACAGCACGTGGCGGGTCCCGGGCTCCTCCTCCCGCAGCCGCTCGCGCAGTTCCTCCGGCAGGCCGAAGGAGGCCTTCGCCGTCCACGTCCCCTGCCGGGCCCGGCGCCGGTCCGGCACGGGCATGCGGTGCGTGCCCAGCGGTTCCCCGTCCAGCCAGGCCATCAGCAGGCCCTGGGTGCCCGTGCTGTAGGCGAGGGACACCGACTCGACGCCGCCCGCGCCCCTCCACGTGCCCCGGTACCAGACGTCGCCGTAGTGGAAGCCGTAGTCGTCGGCGAAGAGGACGGGCTGCCCGTCGGGCACGGGCGTGGTGCTGAAGGTCGTCGTCCGGTCGGCCGTCGTCCAGTCCGAGTCGTCGAAGTCCGGCTCCGCCTCCGGGTTCTCGGTCCGTCGCCGCCAGCCGTCCAGGGCGGGCAGGGCCGGCCGGGTCACCCCGGGCAGCGGGCGCAGCGCCAGCAGGCTGCCGGAGGCGCTGATCCGCGTGGGCACCGCACGCCCGTTCCACGTCACGTGGGTGATGCCGCGCGGGCCCCACACCTCCAGACCGGTCGCGCCGATGGTGTCGCCGGTGAGGTGCACGGTGGAGCCGCGCAGCTCGGCCGAGCGCAGCAGGGCCGGGCCGTAGACGAGGAGCGGGCCGGACGGCGTCTCGTAGGGCCACAGGCGCAGGGCGGTCGCGTCGTCGGCGAACAGCACCAGCATCGGCGTGTCCACGCCGTCGCCCTCGACCCGCACCCGGCTCAGCCCGCCGGCGCCGAGCGGGGCCGTGATGTTCAGCTTGCCGAGGTTGTACGCCCAGGCCGGCTCCGCGTCCAGCCGCATGGGCGTCGGCTCGTCCGCGCACTCCAGCACGACCTGCGCCATCTCGCCCCGCCGGCCGGTGAACACGGCGATGTCCTGCCGCCCGGCGGTCAGGCTCAGCATGGGCTGCACCGTGGAGTGCACCAGCGTGCGCCGTCCGAGCCGCAGCCCGGCCGCGAGCAGCTTGGCGTCGCGGGCCCCCACGGTGACCGGCACGTCGATCCCCGCGTCCGGCAGCGTCGTGGACACGGCCTCGCCGGTGTCGTTGCGCAGGACGTAGACGTGGGCGCCGGTGTCGGGGTTGGTCAGGTGGTACACCCTGATCCGCTCGTCGGTGGCGCGCACCCGCTTCGCCGGGTCCAGCTTGGCGAGGTCGGGCACGTGGCGCAGCAACTGCCCGATCTGGTGCATCGGGGCGAGCTTCGGGGTGGCGTTGCGGGCCTCGTCGAAGGCGGCCCCGTAGTCGTACGACGTGTAGACCACCGGTGCGGGCAGCCACCCCCACGAGGTGCCGCCGTAGGTCATGTAGACGTTGTGCAGCGTGATGCCGTTGGCGAGGTTGGTCAGGTGGAAGCGCCGCTCGTAGGCCGCGTCCCGGATCCGGCGCGACTCGGCGTAGCCCTTGCCGCCGAACCAGGACCCGCCCCACGGGTCGAACCAGCCCCCGCCGAACTCGGGCACGAACCCGGGCGTGCGCGCACTGGCCGTGGCCCCGCCCTTGGCGCCGCCGGGCCCGAAGTGCCCCCAGTCGGGCGGCACCTCGTCCGGCTCGGGGTAGCCGTCGAACCCGTACAGCCAACGCCCCTTCTCCCCGCCGGTGCCGAACGACCCGGGCGTCCAGTGGCCGTTCCTGCCCTTGTCGTTGTGGAACAGCGGCACGTCGATGCCGTCGGCGCGGACCTTCTCGTACAGGTACGACATGTAGGCGCGCCCGGCCGGCTCGTCGACGTGCGCGTCGTACTCGTTCTCGATCTGGTAGAGCAGCACCGTGCCCGTGCCCCGGGTGAACAGGCGCTTGGCGACGACGGCGTTGACGGCGGTCAGCCACTCGTCGACGTAGCGCAGATACGCCGGGTCGGACGTGCGGGCCGTGCCGTCGGTGGCGGTCAGCCAGCCGGGGAAACCGCCGGCGTCGACCTCGGCGTTGATGTACGGGCCGGGCCGCACGATCACGTACAGCCCCGTCTCGGCGGCCGTGCGCAGGAACAGGTCCAGGTCGCGCACCCCGGTGAAGTCGTAACGGCCGGGCGCGGGGGAGTGGTGGTTCCAGGCGACGTACACGCTGACCGCGTTGTAGCCGTGGGCGCGCATCTTCTCCAGCACGTCCCGCCACAGCGACGGGCTCGGCAGCCGGAAGGGGTGCATCTCGCCCGACCACAGGACCAGGCGGCGGCCGTCGATCAGCAGGGAGTACCGGTCGAAGCCCACCTCGTGCCGCCGGCCGTCCGCGCGCGGCACCGGGGGCGGCGGGCCCGTCGGGGCGGTCCGTGCCGGGTTGGCGGAGGTCGGCGACCCGCTGCCGGTCAGCGCGAAGCCGAGCGCCGCCGTGCCGGCGAGAGCGTGGAAGGTACGCCTGCTGAGCTCCAAGGGAGCGCCTCCTGTTGTGCCATGCCTTGCGTGGTGCGTCATGCCGGGTGCGTGGTGTGCGTGCTCAATGTCTACAGGGTGACCGCGACAATGGTCCTATGAGGATCTCGGCACGTGCGGACTACGCGGTGAGAGCGGTCGTGGAACTGGCCGTCCGGCAGGGCCAGGGGCCGGTCAAGGCGGAGGCCGTCGCCACCGCGCAGGACATTCCCCACAAGTTCCTGGAGGGGATCCTCGGCGATCTGCGGCGCGGCGGTGTGGTCGACAGCCGGCGCGGCGGGGGCGGCGGTTACCGACTGGCCCGGGAGGCGGACCGGATCACCGTCGCGGACGTGATCCGGGCCGTGGACGGCCCGATCGTGTCGGTGCGCGGCGAGCGGCCGACCGGCCTCGCCTACACCGGCACTGCCGAGCCGCTGCTGCCGCTGTGGATCGCGCTGCGGGCCAATGTGCGCCGGATCCTGGAGGGCGTGACGATCGCCGACCTCGCGGCCGGGGCGCTGCCCGAGCCGGTGGAGCGGCTCGCGGCCGAACCGGCGGCCTGGGAGAACCCGTGACGGGCCGCGCCCGCCGCTGAGCGGGCGGCGGGGTCCGGGGTGGTGGGTGATCCTCATCGCGTCCTCGGTGGCCTCGGTCGACGCATCGGTAACGCACCTTATGCGCCCGGCGGCACGGCCGCGGTTCCGGGGCGGCGGCGGACACGCTGCGGGCCCCGCCCCACCTCGGCGGATGCGGAACGGCTGTGAAATGCCGCCCTGTGAATGGCCGGTGACCGCCCTGGCCGCCCCCGGTGGCCCTGCGTACGATGCGACCGCTCCCGGCCTTCACAGCTCCTCCATCGCACGGACACAGGCCGGGCGCACATGCGCTGTCGTCTTGGCATGCTCATGTCTATCTTGATCCACCCCCCACGAACGGATGGGAGAACCATGGCCGGTGGCCTGCTCCTGAGCGGCGCGATCGCCGCGCTGCTCACCAGCGCACTTCCCGCGCAATCCCCGTCCTCCGGGTTCGTCGACCCGCCCCCGGACAAGATCGTCATCAAGGTCGCCACCGTGAACGGCTCCGGCTGTCCCCAGGGCACGGCGGCGGTCGCCGTCTCCGAGGACAACACCGCCTTCACGGTGACCTACAGCGACTACCTCGCGCAGGCGGGCGGGAACTCCGACCCCACCGCGTTCCGCAAGAACTGCCAGCTCAGCCTGATCGTCCACGTCCCCCAGGGCTTCACGTACGCCATCGCCAGCGCCGACTACCGGGGCTTCGCCTCACTGCAGCGCGGAGCGAGCGCCACCCAGCGGGCCTCGTACTACTTCCAGGGCTCCCCGAGCACGGCGCACCGGAGCCACCCCTTCAGCGGCCCGTACAACGACAACTGGCAGGCCACCGACGAGACGGACTGGGCCCAGCTCGTCTACGCCCCCTGCGGTGTCCAGCGCAACTTCAACATCAACACCGAGATCCGGGTCAACGCCGGTACCCAGGCGGCCGACAAGGTCAGCTTCATGACGATGGACTCGACGGACGGGGACATCAGCACGGTGTACCACATGGCGTGGAAGGAGTGTCCGGGCCGGTAGGAGGCCGGGGGCCGGAGCAGGAGCCGGCCCCCGGCGAGGCCGGCCGTCTAGCGCTTCACGCGGTGGCGCAGCAGGACGACGTGCGAGCTGAACCTGCGGGTCTCGACGAGTTCGAGATCCACCCGGCGCTCACTACGGGGGAAGAAGGGAATGCCGCCGCCGACCAGGACGGGGTAGACCATGGCCCGGTACTCGTCGATCAGGTCCAGCTCGGCCGCCTGCGCGGCGAGCGTGGCGCCGCCGATGGCGATCTCGCCCTCTCCCGGCTCGGCCCGCAGCCGCTCGATCTCCTCCGCCAGGCTGCCGGAGGCCAGGCGGGCGGCGCCGCGCACCTCCGACAGGGTGGTGGAGAACACCACCTTGGGAAGCGGGTTCCACAACCCGATCCATTCCAGCTCCGCCTCGTCCGGGGTGGTCTCCTGCTCGGCGGTCTCCCAGTACAGCATCGTCTCGTACAGCCGCCGCCCCATCACGTGGACGCCGACCTGCCGGATGTCGTCGATCCAGTAGCGGAAGACGTCCGGGAGGGGCTCCGACCAGTTGAAATCGCCGTCGGGCCCGACGATGTAGCCGTCGAGCGAGACGTTCATCGAGTAGGTCACGCTGCGCATCGAAGTCCTCCTGGTTGACGGATCCGACCTTACGACCGCCGGGCGAGGCGGAACTCATCGCGACGCGCGCGATCCGGGCAGTTCGCGGTTGGATGAGGCATGGAGTTCTTCTGCTACCACCGTGACCGGCCCGGTTCCCTGCCGCTGCGGGTGGCGCTGGGAGAAGCGCACTGGGCCTACATGGACGCCTACGAGGCGGAGCTGATCGCCCGTGGCCCGACCTTCGCGGCGGACGGCGAGACGCCGACGGGCAGCGTCCACATCGTCGACCTGCCGGATCCGGCCGCGGCCCGGGCGTTCGCCTTCGACGAGCCCAACCAGCAGGCCGGGGTGTACCGGGACGTCCTGCTGCGGCGGTGGCGGAACGTGCTCGGGCGGACCATGTGGGAGTTCCCCGGCGGCCGGTCGGGCGGAAACCGCTACCTCGTGCTCGGCTTCGGCGCGGGGCCGGGTGTGGATCTCGACGTCCCGGCGGCCGTGCGGGACGACCTGATCGCGTACGGGCCGCTGCTGTCCGACGACGGTGCCGTGTGGGTGGGTACGGCGGCACTGGTCCGGGCCGTGGACGCGGAGGCGGCGGGCGCGGCGCTGACCCGGGACGCGTACGCCGAGGTCGAGGTGCACGCGTGGGAGTTCGGGGGGCGGAGGTGAGGGTTACTCGCCGGCGTGCGTGAGGAAGGCGGACCAGGCGGTGGGGGAGACGCGGAGTTCGGGGCCCTGGCGGTTCTTGGAGTCCCGGATGTGGATGGTGTCGGGGCAGGTGGCGACTTCCAGGCAGTCGCCCGAAGCGCTGCTGCTGTGGCTGGACTTGCGCCAGGCGAGGGCGACTTCTACGCAGTCGCCCGAGCCACCGCTGCTGTAGCTGCTTTTGAACCAGGCAAGTTCGCTTGTGCTCATAGGTCCCCTCGCATCCGCTGCAGCAGGCTCATGGAGTCCGTGAGAGTGAGAGCCTGTGAGCGCATCCTGGCATACCGCATCTGGAGCATGCTGACCACCTTTCGGTCAGCGATGAACTGCCCGCTTTCCTGCCCCTCGCAGTAGGCGAACCACTTGTTCTCCGGGGTCTCCAGCAGTTGCATGGGGCCGTCCAGCCCGGCGTGCGCTTCCTGCTCTGTCGGCATGATCTGGATCTCGACGTTCCGCAGCTCGCTGACCTCCAGCACATGGTTGATGAGCCCTCGGGTGACGTCCACCCCACCGTGGCGTCGCCGGAACAGATGCTCCTCCAGCAGGAAGCAGAACGCAGTGTTGGGCCGGTCCCTGAGCAGACGCTGCCGCTCTGCCCGCGCCACCCACTGAGCCTCGATCTGCTCGTCGTCCAATGGCGGCAACTGGTTCCTGAACAGCGTCCGCGCGTACGCCTCGGTCTGCAACAAGCCGGGGATCAGACGGCACTCGTACGTGTACAGCGTGATGGCCACCTGCTCCAGCCGAGCCCACCGCCGAAACCAAGCCGCCAACCCCGGCTGCCGCTCCAGGCACCCCGCGGCCCGTTGCAACGCCCCCGTCCTGCCGAACACCTCCTCCGCGCGCTGCACGAACTCGGGATCCGGCATCCGCCTCCCCAACTCCACCGAAGCCACCGTGTGTTTGGAGAACCGCACGAGTTCCCCGAACTCCTCCCGGCTCAGCCCGGCGTGTTCGCGCAAGCCCTGGACCACCGCCCCGAACGTCCGCAGACTGTCCGACGACTCCGGCTCGCCACCCGTCCCCACCATGCCATCGACCACGGTCGGTCACCTCCCGCAGCATGGTTACGGGACGTCACCGGTACTGTCCAGTCCGTGACCGCGTACGCTGCCGCAGCGTACGCGGCTCCGGCCTGGAGAATCGCCGTTCCCGCACGTCACATTGGGCGCATGACAGCGCCGATCAACCGCAGCACCGCCCAACCTCCGGTCACCGTACGTGTGTTCACGCAACGCCTCAGCTCCACCCCGCGCGGCGCCCGTCTCGCCCGCCGCCTCACGCTGAACCAGCTGCACTCCTGGGGCATCCCCTACGGCTCGGACGTCTCCGACGTGGTCGGGGCGATCGTGGCCGAGCTGGCGGCCAACGCCGTGACGCACGGGCGCGTGCCCGGGCGGGACTTCGCGCTGCGGCTGGCGCTCGTGCCGGGCCGTGTCCAGGTCGAGGTGACCGATTCCCGCAGCGGGCCGCCGCGTCCGCCCGCGCCCGGTGCCGTACGACCGCCCCGGCCCCTCGACGAGCACGGCCGTGGGTACGTCCTCGTCGACGCGCTCGCCGACCGCTGGGAGGTGCTCGACCGTGAGCCGCCCGGCAAGACCGTGCGTGCGGAGGTCGACCTGCCGAAGTGGATCTGCCGCAGTGCCGCGAAATGACCGGGCACCTCTCCGGGGCGGGGCGCCCCGGTTGTTGCTGCGCGAACCATTGACGCGCAAGGGGTTCGATTCTACGTTCCCGTTCGAACTTGCGAGCACTGTTCGATATATCGACCAGTTGTAACACCCCACCGCAAGGAGGACCCCCGTATGAGCCGCACCCCCCTGCGCAGGCGCACCGCCCTGCTCGCCCTCCCGGCCGCCGCCCTTCTGGCCCTGATCCCGAGCACGGCGTCGGCCTACCCGGGCCCGGGCCGTGTCACCGGCGACGTCGTCACGCACGACCCGTCGATGATCCGCACCTCGTCCGGCCAGTACCTGCTCTACGCCACCGGCGGCGGCATCGCCCACAAGACCAGCGGCGACCGCACCGCCTTCCGCAACGGAGCCGACGCCTTCTCCAGCAGGCCGAGCTGGTGGCGGAACTACTCCTCCGTCCCCGAGGCCTGGGCGCCGGACATCTCGTACCAGGGCGGCACGTACCTGATGTACTACTCCGTCTCGAAGTTCGGCTCGAACACCTCCGCCATCGGACTGGCGACCTCCACCACCGGCCAGCCGGGCAGCTGGACCGACCAGGGCACCGTCTACACCTCGAACTCCGCCAGCGACTTCAACGCCATCGACCCGAACCTCTTCGTGAACGACGACGGCAAGTGGTGGCTGTCGTTCGGCAGTTGGTGGACCGGGATCAAGATGATCCAGATCAATCCCGCCACCGGGAAGCAGCTCGGCTCCAACACCACCCGGTACTCGCTCGCCTCCCGCCCCACCGGGACCAAGGCCGTCGAGGCGCCCTTCATCGTGAAGCGGGGCGGCTACTACTACCTCTTCGCCTCCTACGACACCTGCTGCGCCGGCACCAGCTCCACGTACAAGGTGAAGGTCGGGCGCGCCACCAGCGTCACCGGACCCTACGTCGACAGGAACGGCGTCTCGCTGATGAACAACGGCGGCACCCCCGTCCTCGAATCGCACGGCAGCGTCATCGGCCCCGGCGGCCAGTCGATCCTGAAGGACACCGACGGCGACCTGATCGTCTACCACTACTACGACGGCAACGACAACGGCACGCCCAAGCTCGGCATCAACCTCCTGAACTGGAGCAGCGGATGGCCCGTCGCCTACTGACCCTGCTGGCGGCCCTGCTGCTGGCGCTGTCCGTCCACCAGCCCTCCGCGAGTGCCGCCTCCTTCACGAACCCCGTCAAGTCCGTCAAGGGCGCCGACCCCTGGATCTCGTACCACGACGGCAACTACTACCTGGTGACGACCAGTTGGACCGACGTCATCACCATCCGCAAGTCCACCACCCTCGCCGGGCTCGCCACCGCCCCCAGCGTCCAGGTGTGGAAGGGCGACGCCGCCTCCCGCTGCTGCAACATCTGGGCGCCCGAGCTGCACTTCCTCAATGGCCGCTGGTACCTGTACTACGTCGCCGGACAGAACGTGTCCGACTACAACCCCACCCAGCGCAGCCACGTGCTGGAGAGCGCCGGCTCCGACCCCATGGGGCCGTACACCTACAAGGGGCAGCTCAGCAGCGGGTGGATGCTCGACCCGAGCGTGCTGAACGTGAACGGCCGGCTCTACATGCTGGGCAGCGCCATCACGGGCGGGACCCAGAACCTCGTCGTGGCGCCGATGTCCAACCCGTACACCGTCAGCGGCGCCTACTCGACCATCTCGACACCGACGTACGCCTGGGAACGGCAGGGCGGCACGGTCAACGAGGGCGCGGAGGTGCTCCAGCGGGGCGGCCGGACCTTCCTGATCTACTCCGCGAGCGGCTGCTGGACGCCCGACTACAAACTCGGGCAACTGGAACTGACCGGCTCCGACCCGCTGTCCGCGTCCTCCTGGACGAAGAAGTCCACACCCGTCTTCCAGCGCAGTGATGCCAACGGGGTGTACGGGCCCGGCCACAACGGCTTCTTCACCTCACCCGACGGCCGTGAGGACTGGATCGTCTACCACGCCAACGACGCGGCCTCCGAGGGCTGCGACAACGGCCGTACGACCCGCGCGCAGAAGTTCACCTGGAACGCCGACGGCACGCCGAACCTCGGCACGCCGGTGCGGCTCGGCGCCTCTCTCCCCGGGCCTTCCGGGGAGCCGTCCAGCGCCTCCACCACGTACACGGTCACCAACCGCAACAGCGGCAAGTGCCTGGACGTGACGGGTGGTTCCACGGCGGACGGCGCCAATGTCGCGCAGTACACCTGCAACGGCAACGCCAACCAGCGCTGGCACCTGGAGGACCTCGGCGACGACACCCACCGCCTGGTGAACGTCGCCACCGGCAAGGTCCTCGACACCGCCGAGTGCTCCTCCGCCGACGGCGCCGACCTGCGCCAGTGGTCGTGGCTGAACAACACCTGCCAGCGGTTCCGCTTCGTGGCCACGGACGGCGGCTTCGTCCGCATCACCAACCAGGCGACGGGCAAGGTCGCCGACGTGGCGAACTGCGGGACGGCGGACGGGGCGGACGTACGCCAGTGGTCATGGCTGAGCAACGCGTGCCAGCAGTGGAAGCTGACGGCCGTGTAGCGCCGCCCCTGGGGGCGCGGGGAACCGCGCGATCAGCCACGACGGCCCCGCACCCGCCGGACTACCCCGCCTGCCCCATCCCCGCCGCGTTGGGCCAGCTCTGCGCGGCGGGCCACCCCGTGGCCGGCGCCGGTGTCAGCCCGTTCGTGCCCCGCACCTGCGCGGCCGTCAGGCCACCCCGCGCGGGAACACCGGGCGGCGTGGGACCGGTGAACGGCGCGGCCACCGGCTGGGGAGCCGGCTGCGGCACCATGGGCTGGGGCACCTGCGGCTGCGGCATCTGCGGGACCGGCTGTGGGTGCGGCTGCGGCAGCTGCGCCGCGGCCGGCATCGGCATCCCACCGCCCGCGCCCGCCGGCACGGCGGACGCGGCGGCGGGGAGCGGCATGCCGATGCCGGCGGCCGGGGCGGGGACGGGGGTGGGCATCGGGCTGGGCATCGGCGCGGCGGGCGCCGGCGCGGGGGCAAGGCCCGGGCCGCCGGAACCCGCGCTCGCGGCGGCCGGGACCGGGGCCGGGACCGGGGTCGGAACCGCCGCCGGGCCGGTTCCGCCCGGCCCGGCCGCCATGGCCTGCGCCGCCAGCCCCCGGGTTCCCGCCCCGTTCGTCTCGCTCACCAGCCGGTCCACGGCCGCCGTACCCGAGCTGTAGCTGGTCCCGTTGCCCAGCTCGGGTACGGCGGCTCCCCTCCTGGACGTCCCGTAGAGCACCTGTTCCAGGCCGGACACCAGGCGACGCACGTCCACCTGGGGGCGCACCACGAGTCGCAGGAAGCGGCTGGACGAACCGATCTTGTTGCCGCACTCGCGGACCAGGATCCGGTGCTCGGTGAGCATCCGGTCCCGGACCACGGTGCCCTCCGCGCCCACGGGCAGGCGCACGAAGAGGAAGTTGCCCTGGGACGGGTAGACCGTCAGCCCGGGCAGCGCGGAGAGCTGGGAGGCCATGTCGAGCCGGTCCCGGCGCACCTGTTGCAGGCTCTGCGCGTACTCGGCGCCGTGCTCCTTCAGCATGAAGACGACGTGCTCGGCGAAGGAGTTGAGGTTCCACTTGGGCAGCATCGAGCGGACCCGGCCCGCGAGCGCCGGGTTGGCGACCAGGTAGCCGAAGCGGATGCCGTGCAGGCCGAAGTTCTTGCCGAGGCTGCGCAGGACCACGACGTTGGGGCGGAGCATCGCCTCCTGCACGACGGACGGTTCGGCCTCGGCGTCCGCGAACTCCAGGAACGACTCGTCGATCACGACGAGGTCGAGGTCGGCCATGGCGTCCATGAACTGCACGACGGCGTGCTTGTGCAGGAAGCCGCCGTCGGGGTTGTTCGGGTTGCAGATCACGGCGACGCGGGTGCCCCGGGCGCGGATGAACTCGGCGTACTGGGCGAGGTCCAGGGCGAAGCCGCTGGACTCCTGGAGCGGGAACATGTCGACCCGCTTGCCGGTCTCCATGGGCTGGTCGGTCCAGCGGCCGAACGTGGGGACGGGGACGGCGAGGGACTCGCGGACCAGCAAGTGGTCGATCCAGGTGATCAGTTCGGTCGAGCCGTTGCCCATGGCCACGCACTGCGGCGGCAGCTGGAGCAGGCTGCACAGCTCGGCCGTGATCGTGTCGGCGCTGCTCGGGTAGTACGTGATGATGTCCCGCAGCCGGGCCGCCATGTCCTCGAACATGGCCGGGGTGGGGAAGTAGGGGTTGCAGGGGATACAGAAGTCCACGGGACCGGCGCCCTCGCCGCCCTCGCGGGTCAGAGCCGCCATCGACGGGCTGTGTGCCGCGGTACTGCGGAACAGCGACGTGACGTTGTCGGCCATGGAACCTCCGTAGGGGGCGGGCCCGTGGGGGACGGCTGGACCCGACGTTCAAGGGCGGCCCGCGCGGGGGAGCGCGGGCCGCCCTTACATACGGAGACTCCGGTGACGTCGTTCAACCGCTGAGGCTTCCCTCAGAAAGTTGTGTGCCACCTGTGAAGACGGCTGAAGACGGCCGGAGGGCCCGGATCAGCAGCCGAACGTGTGGATCGTGGTCGTCCGGTAGGTCTGCCCGGGCCGCAGCACCGTCGACGGGAACGACGGCTTGTTCGGCGAGTCCGGGAAGTGCTGCGTCTCCAGGCACAGCGCGTCGCCCTGCCGGTAGGTGCGGCCGGACGGGCCGGTGAGCGTGCCGTCGAGGAAGTTGCCGGAGTAGAACTGCAGGCCCGGCTCGTTCGTGGCGATCTTCAGCGTGCGGCCGGAGGACGGGTCGCGCAGGGTGGCCACGTGCTCGGGCCGGGCGGTGATGCCCTTGTCCAGCACCCAGTTGTGGTCGAAGCCCTTGGCGGTCACCAGCTGCGGGTGCGAGACGCGGATGTCCCGGCCGATCGGCTTGGCCTTGCGGAAGTCGAAGGGGGTGCCCGCGACCCTGGCCAGCTCGCCGGTGGGGATCAGGCCCGCGTCGGTGGGGGTGTAGCGGGAGGCGGCGATGTGCAGCTCGTGGTCCTCGATGGTGCCGCTGCCCTCGCCGGCCAGGTTCCAGTACACGTGGCTGGTGAGGTTGACGACGGTGGCCTTGTCGGTGGTGGCTTCGTAGTCGATGCGCCAGTCGCCGTGCTTGGTGAGGGTGTACGTCACCTTCGTCTTGAGCGTGCCCGGGTAGCCCATCTCCCCGTCGACGCTCGTGTAGTACAGGTACAGACCGACGTCGGAGCCCTTCACGAACGGCTCGACGTCCCAGACGCGCTTGTCGAAGCCCTTGGCGCCGCCGTGCAGGCTCTGCTCGCCGTCGTTGACGGACAGCTGGTGGGCCTTGCCGTCGAGCGTGAACCTGCCCTTGCCGATGCGGTTGCCGTACCGGCCGATCAGGGCGCCGAAGTACGGGCTCTTGGCGACGTAGTCCTCCATGTTGTCGAAGCCCGCGGAGACGTTGGCGTAGCGGCCCCGGCGGTCGGGGATCTCCAGGGACTGCACGATGCCGCCGTAGGAGAGGACCTTCAGGCGGGTGCCACCGTTCTCCAGCGACCAGCTGTGGACCTTGGTGCCGTCGGCGAGCTTGCCGAAGAGCGTCTTCACCGGCTTCCTGCCTCCCGTGGCGTGCGCCGTGCCGCCGAGCGTGGTGGCGGCCATGCCCGCCGCCGCGGCTCCCACGATGACCGTGCGTCTGTTCAGTTCCATGTGCGCGGCTCCCGATGAGGAAAGGGCCCCGCCTTCCGGCGGGGCCCGAGCTGACTTACGAACCGACCTTGCGCTTGTTCCACACGTCGAACCCGACCGCCGCCAGCAGCACCATGCCCTTGATGACCTGCTGCCAGTCGGTGCCGATGCCGACGAGGTTCATGCCGTTGTTCAGCACGCCCAGGACCAGGCCGCCGATGATCGCGCCGAGGACGGTGCCGACACCGCCGCTCATCGACGCGCCGCCGATGAACGAGGCCGCGATCGCCTCCAGCTCGAAGTTGAGGCCGGCCTTGGGAGAGGCCGCGTTGAAGCGGGCGGCGAAGACCAGACCCGCCAGGGCCGCGAGCATGCCCATGTTCAGGAAGACCAGGAAGGTGACCTTCTTGTCCTTCACACCCGACAGCTTGGCCGCCGGGAGGTTGCCGCCGATCGCGTAGATGTGGCGGCCGATGATCGCGTTGCGCATCACGTAGCCGAAGCCGACGAGCAGCACGCCCAGGATGAGCAGCACGATCGGGGCGCCCTTGTAGCTGGCCAGCAGCAGCGTCAGCGTGAGGATGGCCGCGCCGATCGCGACCAGCTTCAGCAGGAACAGCTTGGCCGGCGGGACCTCCAGGGCGAACTCCTGCTGCCGCTTGCGGTCACGGACCTCCTGGAAGATCACGAAGGCGATCATCGCGAAGCCCAGCAGCAGCGTGAGGTTGTGGTAGTTGGTGTTCGGGCCGACCTCGGGCAGGAAGCCGTTGGCGACCTTCTGCAGCCCGTCCGGGAACGGGCCGAGGGTCTGGCCCTCCAGGAAGATCTCCGTCAGACCGCGGAAGATCAGCATGCCCGCCAGGGTCACGATGAACGACGGTATGCCGCCGTACGCGATGAAGAACCCCTGGACGGCGCCCGCGACCGCGCCGACGGCGAGGCACAGCACCACCGCGAGCGGCCACGGCATGTCCTGTTTGACCATGAACACGGCGGCCATCGAGCCGACGAACGCCGTCAGCGAGCCGACCGACAGGTCGATGTGGCCCGCGATGATGACCAGCATCATGCCGATCGCGAGGATCAGGATGTAGCTGTTCTGCAGCACCAGGTTGGAGACGTTGCGCGGCAGCAGCAGGTCGCCGTCGGTCCACACGGCGAACAGGACCACGATCAGGCCCAGCGCGATCAGCATGCCGTACTGCCGCATGTTGCGGCGCATGCCGTCCAGCACCAGGGCCAGCAGGCCGTCGCCCGCGGCCCCTCCGCTCCTGCCCGGCGGCGCGGGGGCCGGGCTCTTTGCGGTCACGTCCGTGCTCATCGGGATACCTCTTTGTCCTTCGTCATCTGACGCATCAGCGATTCCTGGGAGGCCTCGGCCCGCGAGAACTCACCCGTCAGCCGCCCCGCGGCCATCGTGTAGATGCGGTCGCACATGCCGAGCAGTTCGGGCAGCTCGGAGGAGATGAAGACGACCGCCTTGCCCTGGGCGGCCAACTGGTCGATGACCGTGTAGATCTCGTACTTGGCGCCGACGTCGATACCGCGCGTCGGCTCGTCCAGGATCAGCACGTCCGGACCCGAGAAGATCCACTTGCTGAGGACGACCTTCTGCTGGTTGCCGCCGGACAGCTTGCCGACCGGCTCGAAGACGGTCGGCGCCTTGATGTTCATGGACTTGCGGAAGCCCTCGGCGACCTGCCGCTCCTCGTGCTCGTCGACCACACCGCGCCTGGCGACCTTGCCCAGGGCGCTCAGCGAGATGTTGCGGTTGATGGTGTCGATGAGGTTCAGGCCGTAGTGCTTGCGGTCCTCGGTGACGTACGCGATGCCGTGCTTGACCGCCTCGGGGACGGACTTCGTACGGATCTCCTTGCCGTCCTTGAGGACCATGCCGCCCGCGTACCGGCCGTAGGCCCGCCCGAAGACGCTCATGGCGAGTTCGGTGCGGCCGGCGCCCATCAGGCCCGCGATGCCCACGATCTCCCCGCGGCGCACGTGCAGCGACACGTCGTCGCACACCTTGCGCTGCTGGTCGATCGGGTGGTGCACGGTCCAGTTGCGGATCTCCAGGGCGGGCGCGGCGCCCTCCTCGGGCTCGTGCGGCGACCGCTCCGGGAAGCGGTGCTCCAGGTCGCGGCCGACCATGCCGCTGATGATCCGGTCCTCGGTGGTCTCCGGCGCCTTCACGTCGAGGGTCTCGATGGTCTGGCCGTCGCGGAGGATCGTCACCGAGTCGGCGACCTTGCGGATCTCGTTGAGCTTGTGGGAGATGATGATCGAGGTGATGCCCTGCTTCTTCAACTCCAGGATGAGATCCAGGAGTTTGCCGCTGTCCTCGTCGTTCAGGGCCGCGGTCGGCTCGTCCAGGATGAGCAGCTTCACCTTCTTGGACAGGGCCTTGGCGATCTCCACGAGCTGCTGCTTGCCCACGCCGATGTCGGCGACGCGGGTGTCCGGGTGGTCGGACAGGCCGACCCGGCGCAGCAGTTCGGTGGCGTGCCGCAGGGTCTCGGTCCAGCTGATGATCCCCCGGGTGGCGTGCTCGTTGCCGAGGAAGATGTTCTCCGCCAGGGAGAGGTAGGGCACCAGGGCCAGCTCCTGGTGGATGATCACGATGCCGCGCTCTTCGCTGGCCCGGATGTCCTTGAACCGGCAGACCTCCCCCTCGAAGAGGATGTCGCCCTCGTAGGTGCCGTGCGGGTGGACACCGGAGAGGACCTTCATCAGGGTCGACTTGCCGGCGCCGTTCTCCCCGCAGATGGCGTGGACCTCGCCCTGCCGGACGGTCAGTGTGACGTCCGACAGCGCCTTGACGCCGGGAAAGGTCTTGACGATCGAGCGCATTTCCAGGACGGGTCCCGCCATGGTCGTGCCTTCCAATCAGTGGTGAATCGTCGGTGGGTGGCGGGGCTTACTTGAGGTCGCTCTCCTTGATGTAGCCGGAGTCGACGACCTCCTTCTGGTAGTTGCCCTTGTCGACGGCGACCGGCTCCAGCAGGTAGGCGGGGACGACCTTGGCGCCGTTGTCGTAGGTCTTGGTGTCGTTGACCTCGGGCTTCTTGTCGTTCAGCAGGGCGTCGACCATGTTGGAGGCCACCTTCGCCAGCTGGCGGGTGTCCTTGTAGACGGTCATCGACTGCTGGTCGGCGATGATCGACTTCACCGAGGCGACCTCGGCGTCCTGGCCGGTGACGATCGGCAGCGGCTTGCTCTTGGAGCCGTAGTCGTCCGACTTCAGGGCCGACAGGATGCCGATGGAGATGCCGTCGTAGGGGGAGAGGACGGCGTCGACGCGCTGGCTCTTGTAGGCCGAGGTCAGGATGTCGTCCATGCGCTTCTGGGCGGTGCCGCCGTCCCAGCGCAGGGTGGTGACCTGGTTGAGCTTGGTCTGGCCGGAGCGGACGACGAGCTGCTTCTTGTCGATGTAGGGCTGCAGGACGTTCATCGCGCCCTGGAAGAAGTAGCGGGTGTTGTTGTCGTCGTTGGAGCCGGCGAACAGCTCGATGTTGAAGGGGCCCTTCTTCGACGAACCAGAGCCGTCCTTCAGGCCGAGCTTCTCGACGATGTAGCTGCCCTGGAGCTCGCCGACCTTCTCGTTGTCGAAGGAGGCGTAGTAGTCGACGTTCTTCGTGCCGAGGATCAGGCGGTCGTAGGAGATGACCGGGATGTTCGCGTCCTTGGCCTGCTGGAGCACGTTGTTCATCGACTTGTTGTCGATGGCCGCGACGATCAGCGCCTTGACGCCCTGCGTGATCAGGTTCTCGATCTGCGAGACCTGCTGGTCCGGGTCGTCCTCGCCGTAGACCAGCTGGGTCTTGTAGCCCTTGGACTCCAGGTCCCTCTTGACGTTGTTGCCGTCGGCGATCCAGCGCTCGGAGGACTTGGTCGGCATCGCGATGCCGATGGTGCCGCCCTTGGCGCTGTCCCCGCTCTCCTCGCTGCCGCCCTCGCTGTTCTGCCCGCAGGCGGACAGGGTCAGGGCGAGGGACGCGGCTCCGGCTATGGCGGCGAGGGCGGCTCTGCGGTTTCGCATGATCATCATCCTTGATCTGTGTGCGGGGCTCGGTCTGGGAGGCCCGAAGTCGCTCCGGGGGTCGTGCCGGAAAGACCGAGAGGAGGTGTGTGGGATTGTGGTCGGCTGTGTCGTCTTTTGTAAGAAGAGTTTCCGGAACGTTATGACGAGATTTCGAACCGTTGCAGAGCGCCGGGCAGTCGCGAGCCCAGCGGCGCCATGTCACCGTCGGCTCCGTGACGGGCCAGGAGGTCGAGGGCGAGCCGGCCGCGCCGCACCCGTTCCTTGGCGGTGGCCAGGGTCAGCTCCCGCATGTGGTGCCCGTAGGGGTAGATCCCGGGCGCCTTCGACAGGCCGAACTTCAGGTAGAGCGGTGCGCCGCGCCGGATCAGCTCGGCGACCTCGTACATCCGGACGTAGCCGCCGAGGTCGTCGGGGGCCTCGATGTACATGTCCATGGGAGCGCCGGACACCCGGCGGATCTCGGTGAGGTGATCGAGCGTCAGGTCGCTGGGCACATTGACCGAGTCGGCGCCGAGGCGCTCGTAGACGGCGTAGGCCGCCGGGTTGACGGGGCCGATGAGCGCGCTCACCTTGAGCGTGGTGTCGGCCGGGATGATGCCGGCCGCGCGGGCCCGGTGCAGCGTCCACAGCACGCCCTCGTCGGCGACGAGCAGACACTTGACGCCCAGCTCCGTGGCGCGGACGGCGTCTTCGACACAGCCGGCGACGGCGTCGTGGCCGCGGGCGCGCAGTCCGGCCCCCCGCGAGTCGGTGCGCGTGGAGCCGCCGATGTCCCAGGTGCCGCGCGGGCCGGTGAACAGGCAGAGCTCGATGTCGCGTTCGGCCGTCGCCTCCACCATCTCGGTGATCTCGGCGTCGGTCAGCATCCACACACCGCTGCCCTGGCTGATCCGGTGGATCGGCACGTCCAGCCGCGAGGCCTCCTTCAGGACCACGGCCAGCGCCTCGGGGCCCTCGCAGGAGGGGATCTCGGTGCGCCAGCGGCCGCCGCCGGGGAAGGAGTGCGGCGAGGCGTCGGCGGGGTCGAGGGCGGGCGCGTTCAGGCCCAGTGCGGTGAGCGCCTGCTCACCGGGCCTGCGGGCGGCCGGGGCGGAAGCGTCGGTCACAGGAATGTCCTTCGGTTCGATATTTCGGACGAGGTTCGCGGCTCGGAGTGCGGCAAGGCTGGGTGTACGCCGGTACGGGAGCCGTCAGGTCGCCCCCGTACCGGCGTACGTCTACGGGCGGAGCAGCACCTTGCCCACCTTCGGATCGCCGGCGCCCACCAGCTCGATGGCCTGCGAGAACTCGGCGAGCGGCAGCTCGTGCGTCACCAGCGGCAGCGGGTCGAGCAGCCCGGCGGCGAACACCCGCACGGTGTGCGCCCAGGCGTCCGGCGGAGCACCGAAGACGGTGTGCACCTCCAGTTGCCGCACGACCAGGTCGGTCGGGTCGAGGCCCTCGGCGCCCGGGGCCGGGATGCCCGTCAGGACCAGCCGGCCCCCGCGCCTGAGCAGGGCGGCGGAGATCCGGGCGGCGTCCGCGGACCCGGCCGTCTCGATCACCACGTCGACGTCGTCCGGGAGCTGCTGGTCCTTGGTCCGGAAGTCCGTGGCGCCGTAGTGCCGCGACAGCGCCTCACGGTCCCGGCGGGTGCCGACGACCAGCAGCTCCGCCGGCGAGTTCGCCTTCAGGAACTGCACGGCGAACATGCCGAGCGTGCCGGTGCCGACCACGGCGACCTTCTCGCCGGGCCGCGCGTTCGCCTTCAGCGCGGCGGCCGCGATGCACGCGGCGGGCTCCAGCAGCGCCGCGGCCGTGAGGTCGCAGCCGTCCGGGAGGACGTGCAGCAGCCGCGCCGGAAGGGTCAGCGTGGCCGCCATCGCGCCCGGCTGGGTGAACCCGGTCTCCTCGTACCCGGCCGAGCACAGGGTCGTGTCGCCCGCGTGACAGCGGTCGCAGACCTGGCAGTTGCGGAAGCCCTCACCGACGACCTTGCGGCCGACCAGGGAGGCGGGGACGTCCGCGCCCACGGCCTCCACCGTCCCGGACCACTCGTGGCCCGGGGTGAGCGGGTAGCGCACATAGCCCTCGGGGCGGTTGCCCTGGTACACCTCGCGGTCGCTGCCGCAGATGCCGGAGGCGTGCACGCGCACCAGGGCCTCGCCGGCCCCGGGCCGCCGGGGCTGGTGCGGGACGAGACGGTGCTCGCCCGGGGCGTCGATCACTACCGCGATGCTCACGAGGCGCCTCCGGTTTTCGAAGGTTTCGGTGGCCGGCTCCGGGTTTCCGGGGGCCGGACGGTCACTGGGTGCCCTTGGGCTTGCGCTGCTCCCAGCCCTCCGCCCAGAGGTCGAAACGGGCCTGCTGCTGCGGGAACTCGGCGGCGGCGTCGACGTCCAGCTCCACGCCGAGGCCCGGGGCGTCGGACAGGTGGAAGCAGCCGTCCTCCGGGTTCACCTGCGGCGCGCCCTTGACGACCTTCTTGATCTCCGCGTCCGCGAAGTCGTTGAAGTGCTCCAGGATCTTGAAGTTCGGGGAGGTGAACCCGACCTGGAGGGAGGCGGCGGTCAGCACCGAGCCGCCCACGTTGTGCGGAGCGACCAGCATGTAGTGGGTCTCGGCGGTCGCGGCGAGCTTCCGGGTCTCCCAGATTCCACCGATGTGGCCGACGTCCGGCTGGATGATGTCGACGGCCTGGTTCTCGAACAGCTCCCGGAACTCGATCCGGTCGTGGATGCGCTCGCCGGTGGCGACCGGCATGTCGACCTTGGCGGCGACCTTCTCCAGCGCCTTCAGGTTCTCCGGCGGGACCGGCTCCTCCAGCCACGCCGGCTTGAACGGCGCCAGCTCCTTGGCCAGGCGCACGGCCGTGGCCGGGGAGAAGCGGCCGTGCATCTCCAGCATCAGCTCGGCCTCCGGGCCGATGGCGTCCCGGACCGCCTCGATCAGGGAGACGGCGTACAGGGTCTCCTTGTGGTCCAGCTCGAAGTGGCCGGTGCCGAAGGGGTCGATCTTCAGCGCCCGGTAGCCGCGCTCCATGACCCCCTGCGCGGCCTTGTGGTAGGCCTCCGGCGTCCGCTCGGTGGTGTACCAGCCGTTGGCGTACGCCTTGACCTTGTCGGTGACCTTGCCGCCCAGGAGCTGCCAGACGGGGACGCCCAGGGCCTTGCCCTTGATGTCCCAGCAGGCCATCTCGATCACGGCGATGCCCGACATCACGATCTCGCCCGCACGGCCGTAGTCGCCGTACTTCATCCGCTTGACGAGGTCCTCGACAGCGAACGGGTCGGAGCCGAGAATGTGGTTGACCTCGGCTTCCCTCAGGTAACCGAGAAGGGCGTCGGTGTGTCCCAGCATCCGGGTCTCGCCGACTCCGGTGATGCCCTCGTCGGTGTGCACCTGGACGTACGTCAGGTTGCGCCACGGCGTCCCGACCACGTGTGTGCTGATTCCGGTGATGCGCACGGCGATTGTCCCTCGCAGCTTCGTCGGCTCAGTTTCCGTCAGTTTTCCGTCCGTGTGCGCGTCCTGCTGTGTTCGAGATTTCGGCACACGTTCGAAATGCTGGCGTGACAGTAAGGACGGGGTGGTGGGGGTGTCAATGGGTCGCGCGCATAACGGTTTCGACAGTTTCGAAACCACCGGCGGGGTGTGTCCCTACAGAACCTTCACAGCTGGATCTAGGAACGTGACCCGCGCGGAACTTAATCTTCCCGCGTCATGGACTACTGCGACCCGTGCCGACGGCACCTCAACGGCGCGCTGGCCTGCCCCGGGTGTGGCACCTCAGCGGAATCGCTGCGCTGGCGTGAGCCCGGCCGGGGCGCGTACGACGGCGATGCCGGCGACGCTGCCGAGGGGGTCTCCGGCGACACGGTCGACGAGGCCGATGACGAGCCCTCGGGGCGTGCCGCGCGCCGGCGTGGCCAGGGTCCGGACGGTGACGGCCCGGGCGGGTCGACCCGGCGGGACCGCAAGGCGGCGGCACACCGCCGGCGGCGGCGCCGGACCCTGTTCGTCGCGGCCGGGTTCGTCCTGGCGGCGGGCGGACTGAGCCTGGCGGAGCTGGGCATGGACGCGCACGAGCCGGCACCGAAGCCCGCGGCGGCAGGTGGGGAGTCGGCGGACGGTGACGCCACCGAGGTCGAAGTGGGCGAGCAGGAAGCAGATCCCGCCGCGGACACCCTCCCTGAGGACTCGTCAGCAAGCCCCTCGGCGAGCGCGTCCGACTCGCCGTCGGCCTCCGCGTCCCCGAAGGACGGGACGTCGGAGTCGCCGGAGGGGGAGGAGGCGACCAAGGGCCCGGAGTCGGCCCCGGCCGGCACGTCCCCCAGCCGCCCGCCCTCCGCCCCCACGACCGCCCCGCCCGCCCCGGCACCGACCGAGACCTCGGACCCGACGACCCGCCCCCCGGACCCGGAACCGTCCCCCTCGGAGACCTGCGACCGGTTCCTGTGGTGGTGCACGTAGCGCCTGACAGTGGGCGGGGGGTCGGGGCCGCGCCGGGGGGTGTCCGTCCTCGGAACGGCGCGATGGGGTTGCGTGCCGGCTGACTGTCCGTCGACGCGCCAACCGCTGCGGGCGGACACCCCCCGACACGTCCCCTTCCGTCGTCCGGCGGGTGCGGGAACGTCTCGGCTGCCGCCCAGATCCGCCCTGTAGCCGCCGCAGCGGGAGCCGGTCCCCGCGCCCGGGCTGTGCGGGCAGCCTGTCCGCACAGCTGCGGGCAGGCGCGCCGCTGGGGGCGATGGGGGTCACCCTGCTCGAGCGAAGCCGAGAGCTTGGGGGAGGGTGGGCGCAGGGGCGCCTCGTCGCGCCGAGCGGTGCGACGCCACGGCCCCGGCGATGACCCCGAGCACCTCGAAACGCCGGGGGCGGGCAACGGTCCGACGGGGGCGTCACCCCGAGCACCTCGAAACGCCGGGGGCGGGCAACGGTCCGACG
>NZ_JBEOTZ010000006.1:0-130439 GCF_040303825.1 Streptomyces sp. NPDC094143 | reverse complement strand
CACCCCGAGCACCTCGAAACGCCGGGGGCGGGCAACGGTCCGACGGGGGCGTCACCCCGAGCACCTCGAAACGCCGGGGGCGGGCAACGGTCCGACGGGGGCGTCACCCCGAGCACCTCGAAACGCCGGGGGCGGGCAACGGTCCGACAGGGGCGTCACCCCGAGCACCTCGAAACGCCGGGGCGGACAGCGCTCCGACCAGGGCGTCAACCCCGAGCGCCCTACGACCTCACGCCAGCATCCCCCGCAGCGCATCCCGCAGGGCCAGTCTCTCCCCCTCCGACAGCCCCGCCAGCGGCTCCCGCGCGAACCGCAGTGACTCCCGCAGGCTCCGCGCCACCCGCCGCCCCTCCGTCGTCGCAGCCGCCACCTTCACCCGCCGGTCCGCCGGATCCGGCTGCCGTTCGACCAGTCCGCGCGCCTCCAGCCGGTCCACGATCCCGGTGACGTTCGACGGCTCGCACTTCAGCCGCTGCGCCAGCCTCCGCATCGGCAGCGGCTCCAGGCACAGCAGGCTCAGCAGCCGGGCCTGCGCGCCCGTCAGCGCGTGCTCCGCCGCCGCCGACTCGTAGTCCTCGTGGAACCGCGCGACGACCTCCCCGATCAGCTCCACGACCTCGAGCGTCAGCGGATCGGGGCGGCGGTTCGTCCTGCTCTGGGGAGTCGGTGTGGTGGAGGCCATGCCGTCGAGGGTACCCGGTTGTTTGACAACATGAAATATTCAGGAGCATGGTTGTTTCAGGTACTGAAACAACCGCCGGAGACCGAAGGAAAGGCGCACCATGACCGACACGCCCACCCTCCCCGCCGTCAGTCGCGAGTGGCACCTGCTCAGCCGCCCGGTCGGCTGGCCGAAGCCCGAGGACTTCGCCCTGGTGGAGGCGGAGGTCCCGCGGCCCGGTGAGGGGCAGGTGCTCGTCCGGAACAAGTACCTCTCCGTGGACCCGTACATGCGCGGCCGGATGAGCGCCGCGAAGTCCTACGTGGCCCCGTTCGAGCTGGGCAAGGTCATGCAGGGCGGCGCCGTCGGCGAGGTCGTGGCCTCCAACGCCGAGGGCGTCTCCGTCGGCGACCACGTGCTGCACTTCTCCGGCTGGCGCGAGTACGCCGTCGTGGCCGGGAAGAACGCCGTGAAGGTGGACCCGGAGGCCGCGCCGCTCTCGGCGTACCTGGGCGTGCTCGGCATGACCGGCCTCACCGCCTACGCGGGCCTGCTGCGCACCGCCTCCTTCAAGGAGGGCGACGCCGTCTTCGTCTCCGGCGCCGCCGGTGCCGTGGGCGGCCAGGTCGGGCAGATCGCGAAGCTGAAGGGCGCCTCGCGGGTCATCGGATCCGCCGGGTCGGAGGAGAAGGTGAAGCTCCTCGTGGAGGAGTACGGCTTCGACGCCGCCTTCAACTACAAGGACGGGCCCGTGAGCCGGCAGCTGCGCGCCGCCGCCCCCGACGGCATCGACGTCTACTTCGACAACGTGGGCGGCGACCACCTGGAGGCGGCCATCGGCTCCCTCAACGAGGGCGGCCGGATCGCGGTCTGCGGCATGATCTCCGTCTACAACAACACCGAGCCCGCCCCGGGCCCGAAGAACCTCGCCCGTCTCATCCAGACCCGCGGCCGGATCGAGGGCTTCCTGGTCGGCGACCACTACGACCTGCAGCCGCAGTTCGTGCAGGAGGTCGCCCCCTGGGTCGCCTCGGGTGAGCTGAAGTACCGCGAGACGGTCGTCGAGGGTATCGAGAACAACCTGGAGGCCTTCCTGGGCGTCCTGCGCGGTGACAACACCGGGAAGATGATCGTCAAGCTCTGACCCCCTGTGCTGCCGTTCCGGCATGCGGTAGTTTCTTTCCGAATCCGTCCCGGCCCGGGCGCGAGCCGCGGCGGACGACCGAAGGAACACCACCGCATGCCGATCCAGCAGTCCGACGTCCTGTACACCGCCGTGGCGACCGCACGAAACGGGCGCGACGGGCGGGTGGCCACCGACGACGGCAAGCTCGACGTCGTCGTCAACCCGCCGAAGGAGATGGGCGGGAGCGGCGCCGGGACCAACCCGGAGCAGCTCTTCGCCGCCGGGTACAGCGCCTGCTTCCAGGGCGCCCTCGGTGTCGTCGCCCGTCAGGAGGGTGCCGACCTCACCGGTTCGACCGTGACCGCGAAGGTCGGCCTCGGCAGGAACGGGGAGGGGTTCGGGATCATCGTCGAGATCTCGGCCGACATCCCCCGGGTCGACCGGGTCACCGCCCGGTCGCTGATCGAGAAGGCCCACGACGTGTGCCCGTACTCGAAGGCAACCCGCGGGAACATCACCGTGACGCTGGTCTGACGACCGTCGTCGCGCACGCGGAGGCCGCACCCCCGGACGTGGGGTGCGGCCTTTGTCCGTGCCCGGCTCAGGCGGCGAGCGCGGCCCTGTGGACCGCCCGCGCCAGCCGGTCGTTCTCCGGGGCCGCCCCGCCCGGGAAGGCGAACCGCCGGCGCGTGTAGCCGTACGCCAGGCCGCTCCACGGGTCCGCGAAGGCCTGGGAACCGCTCGCGCCGCTGTGCCCGATCGTCCCGGCGCCGAGGAACGGGTGCCACGTGTCAGCCGTCGCCTGGAAGCCCAGGCCGAACGACCTGTGGGACCGGGCGACCAGGTCGTAGCCGACCGAGTGGAGCTGGCCGAACTCCGCCACCGTGTCCGGCTTGAGCAGCGGCGCCCGGTCGCCCAGCGCGCTGATCGCCGCCGCGTACGTCCCGGCCAGGCCCCGCGCGGACGCCACCCCGCCCACGGACGCCGGGCCCTTGGCGCGCACCAGCGGCATGTTGGGCAGCGAGGCCAGGTCGGCCGGCTCCGCCGCGTTGCCGTTGTAGGCGATCGAGGTGAGGGTGTGCGGGCCGCTGGGCGTGGCGTCGAGGAGGGCCTGCTGCCGCGGGGTCGGGGCCATCGGCTGCGTCGTGCGGAAGCGCGGTTCCTGCGGGGCGGGCAGGCCCAGGTGGAAGTCCAGGGCGTACGGGGTCCGGATCCGCTCCTGGTAGACCTCCTGGAGCGTGCGGCCCGTGGCCCGGCGGACCACCTCGCCGGCCAGGGCGCCGCTGACCAGCGCGTGGTAGCCGAACGCCGTGCCGGGGCGCCAGAACGGCCGCTGGTCCGCGAGGCGTTCGGCGAGCTGGCGGTCGTCCGCCAGCTCCGCGAGCGTGAAGCCGGTGTCCGTGCCGACCACGCCCGCCCGGTGCGCGAGCAGGTCGCGCAGGGTCAGCGCCCCCTTGCCCTCGGCCGCGAACTCCGGCCAGTAGTACGTCACCTTGCGGTCCAGTTCGAGCGTGCCGTCCTGGACGAGGAGGGCCACCACCAGGGAGGCGGCGCCCTTGGTGGAGGAGAACACGCCGTACAGGGCGTCCGCCTCGGTGCCCGCCCACAGGTCGACGACCTTGCGCCCGTGGACGTAGGCGCACAGCTGGCCCTCGTAGTCGGGTCGTTCCCCGGCCACGAACGCGGCGAACTCCTCGCGTACGTCCTCGAAGCCGTCCGCCACGGTGCCGTGGATCTCCTGCGTCATCCGCTCTCCTCAACCGAACCGCTGTGTGCCACCGTGAACAATGCCCTCGCCACCTGCGCGAATGCTCCCTTGGGGTGGTCCCGGAAGAGTGGTTCCGTACCGAACAGCACCGCCCGGTCACCGCTGACCACGGCCGCCCGGCCGGCCGCCGCGGCCGGGCCGCCGGAGCCGTCCCGCAGCGGACGCCAGTGGCCGGAGAGCAGCGGATTCCCGGTCGCGTACGCCTGTTCGACGCGCACCCCGGCACCCAGGCCGGTGAACCAGAGCGGGGCGTAGACGAAGCTGTGGTCCGGTGCGCCCCGGGTGAGCGGGCCCGGATTGGTCACCCGCACCACGCCGTTGGCGTCCCCGTTGCCCGCCACGGGCGTGACGGGCAGCAGACCCGCCGCCGCGTTCAGGGCCGCGCCCGTCGCGCCCCGGCCGACCAGGCCGTGACGGCCCAGGAACGCGTCCAGGGCGCTGCGGGCGGGCGCCGTCAGCCGGGCCCGGTCCAGGCCGGCGGAGACGAACAGCACGTCCGTGCCGGACCAGTCGAAGCCCGCGTTCAGCACGGCCGTCGAGACGGGCGTGACATCGAAGTCCATCTCCCGCAGCGCGAACAGCTCACCGGGCGTGACGGCGGCGGCGACGCGCGGGCGGCGCAGCGGGGTGGCGCCGGTGAGCCGGGTGGCGGTGAAGGCCACGTCGTGCGTCCGGGCGGCGGTGAGCGCCTCGCGGCGGGCCGAGGCGGGCACGATCGCGCTGCCGTCCGGGGCCTCGCGCACGGTGACGCCGCGCCGCAGGAGGGAGTTGAGCGCCGCGATCTCGCGCGGGTCGTCCAGGCGCAGACGGAGGTCGCCGTGCGGGGCCACGCGGGCGACGGCGGCCGCCTCGGCGACCGGGCGCAGGGGCGCGCCCCGCAGGCTGCCCGACGCCACCGGCTCGACCGTGGCGCCCCACAGCCGGCCCAGACTCCAGCCGGAGATGTCGTACATCACCGACACCTTGTCGCTGATGTCCCGGCCGTCGGCCAGCAGCACGTTCGCCATGCCGCGCTTGGGCTGGCGCATGTCCACGACGTACGAGCCCGCGGGGTGGGTCCGCCCGGCGAGCCGGAACGGGCGGGTGGCGCGGGTGACGCGGACGTCGTTGGCGAGGAGGTGGTCCACCAGGCGCGCGGCGGCCGGGGCGGAGCGCTGCGCGCGCGAGGTGCCCGGCGGGATGACGTAGGCGCGCGGGAAGGCGGTCGTGTAGACGTCCTCCGGGCCGATGCCGGGCACGCCGGGGACCGTCCGCGGCGACACCGGCACCTGCGGGGCACCGGCCGCACCACGGCGGAAGGCCTCGATCTGGTCGGCGACCAGCGTCGCGCGCCGCTCCCGGACGTGGTCCAGGGTCGCGCGCACGGCCGCGCCCGCCACGGCCGTGTTGACCGCCGAGCGGCGGCGCAGCTCCGCCACGGGCAGTTCGTCGTACTCCTCGTTGTTCACCGCCAGCGGGATCTCCACGGTGTGGGCTGCGACCGTGCCGTGGAAGGCCGCATACTGCGGGGTGAAGATCGGTGGCCAGTCGTCCCAGCCCTCCTCCTGGTCGCGGAAGGGGATCTGGGCCGGTTCCACGCCGTCCTTCGCGGGCGTGTAGCCGAGGGCGTTGACGGCCGCCTCCATGCCGAGGGCGTTGGCGTAGGTGTGCTTCAGGAAGAGGTCGTACTCGTAGTTCTCGCCGTGCGGGGGAGTGGTGGGCTCGATGAGGGTGCCGTTGACGTAGCCGTGCAGGTCGAGCAGGACGGCCGGCTGCGTGTCGAGCTGGATCCGCCGCATCGCGCGGGACTCGGGCTGCGAGGCGGTGACGAAGTCCCGGTTCAGGTCGAAGCCGCCCGCGTTGGCCCGGGTGCCGGCGATACGGCCGTCCGGGTTGGCCGTGACGTTGAAGTACAGGCGGCTGTGCGCGAGGAGGTCCCGCGTCCTGGCGTCCTCGGCGGTCGCGAGCTGCTCGATGACCTTCAGGGAGGCGTCCGTGCCCTCCCACTCGTTGCCGTGGATGTTGCTGTTGACGAAGACCGGGGTCTTGTAGGAGCGCTTGATCTCGGGGGACTTGGCCGCCGTGGCGGGCGCGCGCTCGATGAGGTCGCGCATCCGCTGCTGGGCGCGGGCCTCGCGGGTGGTCTCCGGGGCGGTGACGGTCACGAGGTAGAGGCGGTGCCCGCCGGCCGAGCGGCCCGCCACCTCCACGCTCACCCGGTCCCCGAGGCGTTGCAGGGCGTTCAGCTTCGGCGCGATCCCGTGGTACGGGACGAGCCCCAGCTTCAGGGACTTGTCGCCGGGGTTCACCGGGTCGGGGGAGAGGACCTGGCGGCGGGGGTAGCCGCGGGTGTCCGTCGCGGTGGAGGTCTCCCCGGCCGCGGCCAGGGCCCGCCGGGCCGCGCTCTCGGGAGCCCGGGCCGCCCGGCCGTCGACGGGGGCGCCCTCGCGGGTGACCGGTTCGGGCTCGGCGCTCGCGGTGCCGGGGGCGAGGAGGAGCGAACCCGCCGTGGCGAGGCCGAGGGTGACGATCAGTACGGGTCTCGCAGGAACGGTTCTCGTGGTGCGCACGCGTACCTCCTGTGGGGCTTCCTGAGATCGGTACGGCGAGGTGTACCGGTTCGACTCAACGGCAACAAGGGCGCATTGGTGTCACCCGTGACCCGGATGGCTCCGCCGGCGGCCCGCGCCCCGACCCGGGCGGCCTGTGACCCCGGTGTGACCGGAGCGCGTCAAGGGCGCGACCCGGGCCCGGATAGGGTCGTCCCCATGCGCGATCTGGGGACGGGTTTCCGGTACCTGCTCAAGGGCCAGCGATGGGTGGCCCGGCACGGCAGGAGTTACGGCTTCGGGCTGCTCCCGGGCCTGATCACCCTGGTGCTCTACGCGGCGGTGCTCGTCGCGCTGGGGCTGTGGGGGGAGGACGCCGTCACCTGGGCGACGCCGTTCGCCGACGGCTGGTCGAGCCCCTGGCCCGGGCTCTTCCGCGGCTTCCTCACCGTCATGCTGTTCGCCCTCGCCCTGCTGCTCGCCGTCGTGACCTTCACCGCCGTGACGCTGCTGATCGGGCAGCCCTTCTACGAGAACCTCTCCGAGAAGGTCGACCGGGACGTGTCCCCGGACGGGCACGCCCCCGAGTCCAGGCTGCCGCTGTGGCGGGAGCTGTGGATCTCCGCCCGCGACAGTCTCCGGATCGTCGTGCGGGCCGCCCTGTGGGGCGTGCTGCTGTTCGCGTGCGGCTTCGTCCCGGTCGTCGGCCAGACGGCCGTGCCGGTGATCGGCTTCTTCGTCACCGGGTTCTTCCTCACCGAGGAACTGACCGCCGTCGCCCTCCAGCGCCGTGGCGTGGAGCTGCGCACCCGCCTCACGCTGCTGCGTGGCCGCAGGACCCTGGTCTGGGGTTTCGGCACCCCGCTCGCCGTGTCCTTCCTGGTGCCGTTCGTCGCGGTGTTCCTGATGCCGGGCGCGGTGGCCGGCGCCACCCTCATGGCGCGTGACCTGCTGGGCGAGGAGATCCGGGAGGGCGATGAGGGCGGCGGCCAGACGGTCAAGACGCTTCCGCAGCCACCTTCAGGATCGTCCTGACCTGCGCGATGATGTCCAGCCGGTTGCGCACGAAGTCAGCGTCGGTGACCTCGGTGGTGTTCCCGGCGCCGAACTGCAGCACCGGCGTGTGCACGTGTCCGCCCGGCAGGGCGCCGTGCAGCCCGAGCCGGTCGCGCAGCAGGGTCGCCCGGTAGGCGATCTCGTTGGAGAGGTAGTCCCCGCCGCCGCCCGCGCGCGCGGTCGAGCCGGGGGTCGGCCCCTCGGGACGCACGACGGGCTCGGTGCCGCCCGCCGGGATCTCGGTGACGCTCGTGTTGTCGTACACCGGGAAGCGGCCGGTGGGGGCGGCGACGATCGCCGCGTACGGCAGCGTGGTCGTCGTCCACTGCGGCTGCGAGGCGGGGTCGGCGACGGGGACCGTCTCGGTGCGGCCGACGTTCTCGTTGTCCCCGAAGCCGCCCCGCCAGGCCCCGTTGGTCCGCTCGATGTCGAACCGCCCGACGCGGCCCTGGCTCACGGTCGTGAACAGATCGACCTTCCCCAGATGGGGCCGCAGGGTCCGCTCCACGGTCCCTTCCGTGAAGTCGCGCCAGCGCACCGGGAACACGGCCGTCTCGATCCGGGCCGGGCCCTCCGCGGTCTCGACGACCGTGCCGTCGAGGGCGAGCGCGGTGGCGCCGGACGGGTTGGAGATGCGGATGTCCCGGTCCAGGGTGAACGGGTCGAAGCCGGTGAGCAGGATCCGCTTCAGCCCCTTGCCGTGCGGATAGCCGATGGCCGACTGGCCGCGCGAGGTGCGCTCCAGCTCGTCCAGCAGCGCGGCCCGCTGCCGGTCGGTCAGACCGAACTCCGGCTCCCAGGCGCGCACTTCGCGGGTCATGCCCAGCCGTGCCCAGTACAGCGGCCGGTCGTCGTCCCGGCTGAGGTCCCCGCCCGCGGGACCGCGCCCCTGCGCCCGGTCCACCGCCCGCCGCCACAGCCCGGTCCCCTCCCGGGTGACGATCCGGCGGGCCTCCGCGTAGGAGCGGGCCGTATCGAGCGCCCGGGCCAGTCGCGGGGCCACGGCGTCGAATCCCGAGCGGCGCAGGATCTCCTGCGGGGCGGCCCGGTCGAGCCGCTGTTCCTCGACGGTGGGGGCGGGGGCCGCCTCGGCGGCGCTCGCGGAGGGGGGAGTGGTCAGACCGGTCAGCAGCGCGAGGCCGAGGACGCCGAGGCGAACGCGTATGGAGTTCAAGGGGGTTGAGCCCTTCCGTCACGGTGGGGGTGGCGTGGTGCCGGACGGCGGAAGTATCGCGTGACGGGAGTGGTCCACGCCATACGCGCCAGGGGCTCAGTCGCCGCTCTCGCCCAGCAGCGTCAGGAAGTCCCGGAACGCCGACGCCATGTCCACCGACTCCGGGTCGAGCAGCCACTGGTACTGCAGCCCGTCCAGGATCGCCACCAGCAGCGGGGCGGCGCGCTCGGGCGTGAGGCCGCTGGGCAGGCGGTCGCCGTACTCGGCGCGCAGCACCTCGGCCATGCCGACGCGGACCCCGACGTAGCGCTCGGTGAAGTAGGTGCGGGCCGGATGCCCTTCGGTGACGCTCTCGCCCAGCAGCGCCGAGAAGGTCTGGACGATGGCCGGGCGCATCGCGTTGTACTCGACCAGCGCGGCCAGCAGGTCCAGGCGCAGCCGGCCGGCGGGCATCGCGTCCCAGCGGTCCCGCTCCTGGAGGACCGCGACGAGCAGCGCCTCCTTGGTCGGGAAGTGGTGCAGCAGGCCCTGCTGGGTCAGCCCGACCCGCTCGGCGACCGCCGCCAGACTCGCTCCCCGGTAGCCGCGCTCGGCGATCACCTCCAGAGCGGCCCGCACGATCTCCGCGCGCCGTTCCTCGCTCCTCGTCCTGGCCGTCATGGCGTCACCGTACGACATGCCGAACACCTGAACATCACGGGCGGATAACGAAACCTACCGCGTCACAGGTTCCGGGTGCACGATGGTGACATCCAGCGGTTTCGACGTGGAGGTGCCGACGTGGCGGAGACAGCGGAGCAACGGCGAGAGGCAGCCGTGGAGGCGGCCCTCGGCAAGCTCGACCTGGACGCCAAGACACGGCTCCTGGCCGGCCAGGACATGTGGAGCCTGCCCCCGCTGCCGGAGGCCGGCCTGGCGTCGCTGGTCATGTCCGACGGCCCGATCGGCGTCCGCGGGGTGCACTGGAGCGCCGACGATCCGTCCGTCGCCCTGCCCTCCCCGACCGCCCTCGCCGCCACCTGGGACCCCGGCCTCGCCCACCGCGCCGGCGTCCTGCTCGCCCAGGAGGCCCGCCGCAAGGGCGTCCACGTCCTGCTCGCCCCCACGGTGAACCTGCACCGCTCCCCGCTGGGCGGCCGCCACTTCGAGGCCTACAGCGAGGACCCGTACCTCACCGGCCGGATCGGAGCCGCGTACGTCCGGGGCGTCCAGTCCGGCGGCGTCGGCACCACCGTCAAGCACTTCGTCGCCAACGACGCCGAGACCGACCGCCTCACCGTGAACAACCTCGTGGGCGAACGCGCCCTGCGCGAGCTGTACCTGGCCCCCTTCGAGGCGATCGTCGCCGACGCCCACCCCTGGGGCATCATGACCGCCTACAACTCGGTCAACGGCCCGACCATGACCGAGCACCACCACCTGGTCAACGAAGTCCTGCGCGGGGAGTGGGGCTTCGACGGCGTCAACGTCTCCGACTGGACCGCCGCCCGCTCCACCGCCGGCGCCCTCACCGGCGGCCTCGACATCGCCATGCCCGGCCCCGGAACCGTCTACGGCGAGAACCTCGCCCGGGCCGTGCGGGCCGGCGAGGCCGACGAGACGCTGGTCGACGAGGCCGTCCGCCGCGTGCTGCGCCTCGCCGCCCGGGTCGGCGTCCTGGAGGGTGCCGAACCCGTCGTCACCGACCCGCCCCCGGGCGTCGACGGCGAGACCCTCGCCCGCGAGATCGCCCGCCGCTCCTTCGTCCTCGTCCGCAACGAAGGCGGCGCCCTGCCGCTGAGGCCCGGCCGGGTCGCGCTGATCGGCGCCGCCGCCCGCGACGCCCGCGTCCTCGGCGGCGGCTCCGCCACCGTCTTCCCGGCCCGGACCGTCTCCCCGCTCGACGGCCTGACCGCCGCCCTGCCCGAAGGCACCCTCGGCTACGCCCTCGGCGCCGACCCCAACACCGAACTCCCCATCGCCGACCGGGGTTTCGAGCTGCGCGCCGTCTGCCGGGACGTCGCGGGCACCGTCCTCGGCACCCGCTCCGCCCCCAGCGGCCACATCCAGTGGACGGGCGCCGACCTCCCCGACGGCGTCAGCCACGACCTGCTGCACAGCGTCGAGCTGACCGGCACCTTCACCCCGCGCGAGACCGGCACGCACACCTTCGGCATCAAGGGCCTCGGCCCCTTCCGGCTGACCGTCGCCGGCACCGTGTACTACGACGACGTCCAGCGCCCCGACGGGGACGACCCGTTCCTCACCTTCTTCGGCCCGCCCGTGCCGCACGCCCGGGTCGACCTCACCGCAGGGGAAGCCGTAGAGGTCTCCCTCACCCACACCGTCCCGCCGCCGGACGGCCCCATGCGGGTCATCGGCTTCACCCTCGCCCACCAGGACCCGCAGCGCGACCCCGCGGAACTGATCGCCGAGGCGGTCGAGGCCGCCCGGGCCGCCGACACGGCCGTCGTCGTGGTCGCCACCACCGAGCGCGTCGAGTCCGAGGGCTTCGACCGCACGGACCTGCGCCTGCCCGGCCGCCAGGACGACCTGGTGCGCGCCGTCGCCGCCGCCAACCCCCGCACCGTCGTGGTCGTCAACTCCGGCTCCCCGGTGGAGCTGCCCTGGCGCGACGAGGTCGCCGCCGTGCTGCTGTCGTGGTTCCCCGGCCAGGAGGGCGGCGCGGCCCTCGCCGACGTCCTCACCGGCGCCCACGAGCCCGGCGGCCGCCTGCCCACCACCTGGGGCTCGCTGGCCGACGCCCCGGTCACCCGGGTCGTCCCCGAGAACGGCGAACTCCCCTACGAGGAGGGCGTCTTCATCGGCTACCGCGCCTGGGAGAAGCACGGCCGCACCCCCGCCTACCCCTTCGGCCACGGCCTCGGCTACACCGACTGGACCTACGAGTCCGTCGAGGTCGCCGAGGCACCGGAAGGGACCAGCGCGAAGGTCCGCCTCCGCAACAGCGGCGACCGCCCCGGCCGCGAGGTCGTCCAGCTCTACCTCGCCCCCCGCGAGCCCGACCCCACCCGCCCGGCGCGCTGGCTGGGCGGCTTCGCGGGCGTCGCGGCCGGCCCCGGCGAGACGGTCGAGGCGACCGTCGGACTGCCCCGCCGCGCCTTCGAGATCTGGGACGAGGCGACCGGCTCGTGGTCGTTTGTGAAGGGTTCGTACGAGATCCAGGTCGGACGCTCGATCACCGACCGCAGGATCACCGCGACGATTAACGTCTGATCCGGGACAAGTTCCCCACTCGGCAGCCCCGGTCCGGGACCTGACCTCCGGACCGGGGCTCGTGGCCCCTGGCCGGGCACCTCAGCGGGTGCCGAACCCGTACACCGTCTCCGAGCGGAACACCTCGCCCGGCCGCAGCACGGTCGTCGGGAACTCCGGCCGGTTCGGCGAGTCGGGGAAGTGCTGGGTCTCCAGCGCGACGCCGTCGCCGGGCGCGAACGGCTCGCCCAGGTGATCGGCGGTGTACAACTGGAGCCCCGGCTCGGTGGTGGCCACCGTCAGCACCCGCCCCGACGCCGGGTCGTGCAGCTCGGCGACCTCCACCGGAGTGTCCGTCACCCCCTTGTCCAGCGCGAAGTTGTGGTCGTAGCCGCTGCCCACCTTGCGGGCCGCGCGGAAGTCGAACCGCGTGCCGGACACCTCCTCCGGGCCGCCGGCCGGGATCAGGTCCCCGTCGACCGGCGTGTACCGGGAGGCCGCCAGCCGCAGCTCGTGACCGGCCGCGTCACCGGAGCCGGCCAGGTTGAAGTAGCTGTGGTTCGTCAGGTTCACCACGGTCGGCGCGTCCGTCACCGCCTCGTACGCGATCCGCAGCGCCCCGCCCGCCAGCAGCGAGTACGTCGCCGAGACCTCCAGCCTCCCGGGGAATCCCTCCTCGCCGTGCGGACTGACCCGGGACAGCCGCACACCGTGCTCGACCGGGCTCACGTCCCACACCCGCTTGTCGAAACCACGCACCCCGCCGTGCAGCGAGTTCGGCCCGTCGTTCGCCTCCAGGGCGTACGTCCGCCCGTCCAGCGGGAACCGGCCGCCGGCGATCCGGTTGGCGTACCGCCCGACGAGGGCACCGAGATACGGCTCAGGATGGGCGAGGTACCCCTCGAGATCCGGGAACCCCAGCACCACGTCGGCGGCCCGCCCGGCCCGGTCCGGCACCTCGACCGACTGCACGATCCCGCCGTACGACAGCACCCGCACCCGTACACCCGCCCGCTCCAGGGTCCAGCGGTGCACCGGGGTCCCGTCGGGAAGTGTGCCGAAGAGTTCGCTCATGTGCGGAACCCTAAGTCAGGGGCTTCTCCGCCGTGACGGTGCGGTACGCGATCTCCGCCAACCGGGCCTGTCCGTTCACGCTCGGGTGGAAGTAGTCCCAGCGGCTCAACTGGGCCGTGCCGAAGCGGTAGTCGTACACCGCCCCGCCGTCGTGACGGCACCGCTCGTCCTGGTCGCAGACCTCCGCCAGGACCTTGTTGTACTCCTCCACGCGCTGCCGCACCCGCTCCCGCCGCAGGGTCGCCGACGCGTCCAGGGCGTCCGCGTCGCCCAGCATCGAGGGGCAGATGCCCAGCTGCCAGACCTGCCTGGCCATCGCGCTGGAACGGCCCTCGGACCACAACCGCTTCAGGTCGGGCACGCTCGCCACGAACACCTGGGCCTTGGGCAGGGCCTTGCGCAGGGAACGCAGCGAGTCCTCGAAATCGGCACGGAAGGCGGAGACCGGGGTCATCGCCGAGGGCGTGGCCCGGCAGGCGTCGTTCGCCCCGACCATCACCGTCACCAGCTGCGGTTTGCGCCGCACCGCCCGGGCCATCTGCCCGGGCAGGTCGGCCATCCGCGCGCCCGTCACGGCGTGGTTCCAGCTCCGCCGGGCGGCCCCGGTCCTGCCCAGCAGCCGCACCGCCAGCGAGTCGACCTCGGGGCTGGTGCCGGTCGCCCAGGACGCCTCCGGACAGTCCGACAGCACGTCACACGCGTCGAAGGCGCGCGTGATGGAGTCACCGACGGCGGCGACGGAACTCGGGCTGCGGTCCCACAGGGGCGTGGGCTTCGGGGACGGCTGCGCACGCTCGGACGGGGCTGCGGAGTCGCCGCCCACGGCGTCACACCCGGCCACGCCCAACACGGCCGCGGCGACCACGGCGAGGACACCCCGTGCGCGATGGCTCCGCGTCCACATGTCTGGTCCGTCCCCTCTCCGTGCCGTCCCTGTCTCCCCAACCCATGACAACGCACGAGGGTTCCCGGCCGATCAGGTGCAACGGCTCACACCCGCACAAGCGTCCCCCTGGGTGAATGGCGGGAGTTTCCCGGCACCCGGACCGACCGTACGTCACACTCCTCGCGCCCCCGCACGGTAGCCTCGCCATCAACGTGACCCGCCCGGTCACCGCCGTTCCGCCTGTTCCAAGATGGTCCGCTCTGCCCGGAGGTTCCGGTGACGACACGTGGAGTTCTGTACGTGCACTCCGCGCCGCGCGCGCTGTGCCCGCACGTCGAGTGGGCCGTCGCCGGGGTGCTCGGCACACGCGTCAGCCTGGACTGGATCCGGCAGCCCGCCGCGCCCGGCACCTGGCGCTCGGAGTTCTCCTGGCAGGGCCAGGTGGGCACGGCGTCCAAGCTGGCCTCCGCGCTGCGCGGCTGGCACCTGCTGCGCTTCGAGGTCACCGCGGAACCCTGCCCCACCGCCGAGGGCGAGCGCTACAGCTGCACCCCCGACCTGGGCATCTACCACGCCGTCACCGGCATGCACGGCGACATCCTCATCCCCGAGGACCGCCTGCGCGCGGCACTGCAGCGTTCCCAGCAGGGTGAGACCAACCTGGAAGCGGAGCTCAGCAAACTCCTGGGCAAGCCCTGGGACGACGAGTTGGAACCCTTCAGATACGCGGGCGAGGGCGCCCCGGTGCGCTGGCTCCACCAGGTGGTCTGATTCCCGCTAGCGCGTACGTGAAGGGCCCCCACCCGCAGGTGGGGGCCCTTCACGTGGGACGAGTGGGAAGCCGGGCTTCTCAGACGGTCCGGAACGCCAGCACCACGTTGTGCCCGCCGAAGCCGAACGAGTCGTTCAGCGCGGCGATACGGCCCTCGACCGGCAGCTTCCGCGCCTCACCCCGCACGACGTCGGCGTTCGCCTCGGCCTCCGGGTCCAGGTTCTCCACGTTGATCGTCGGCGGAGCCACCCGGTGGTACAGCGCGAGCACCGTCGCCACGGTCTCCACACCACCGGCGCCACCCAGCAGGTGCCCGGTCATCGACTTCGTCGCGGACACCGCGATGTGGTCGGTGTCGTCACCGAACACCTTCCGCAGCGCCTTCAGCTCGGCGATGTCCCCGGCCGGCGTCGACGTCGCGTGCGCGTTGACGTGCACGATCTCCGCCGGGTCCAGGTCGGTGCGCTCCAGCAGGTTCTGCAGGGCGTGCGAGATGCCCCGCCCCTCCGGCTCCGGCTGCACGATGTCGTGCGCGTCGGCGGAGATGCCCTGCCCGACCGCCTCGGCGTACACCCGGGCCCCGCGCTTCGCGGCGTGCTCGGCGGACTCCAGGACGACGACTCCGGCGCCCTCACCGAGGACGAAGCCGTCACGGGCGACGTCGTAGGGGCGCGACGCGCCCTGCGGGTCGTCGTTGTTCTTGGACATCGCCATCATGTTGCCGAACGCGGCGATGGGCAGCGGGTGGATCGCCGCCTCCGTGCCACCCGCGACGACGACGTCGGCGCGGCCGGTGCGGATCATCTCGATGGCGTAACCGATGGCCTCGGCGCCCGAGGCGCAGGCGGAGACCGGCGTGTGCACGCCCGCCCGGGCGCCCACGGCCAGACCCACGTTGGCCGACGGGCTGTTGGGCATCAGCATGGGAACGGTGTGCGGGGAGACGCGGCGGACGCCCTTCTCCTTCAGCACGTCGTACTGGTCGAGCAGCGTCGTCACGCCGCCGATGCCGGAGGCGATGACCGCGCCGAGCCGGTCGGGGTCGACGTTCGGGTCCTCGCCGGCCTTCGCCTCGAAACCGGCGTCGGCCCAGGCCTCCTTGGCCGCGACCAGCGCGAACTGGGCCGAGCGGTCCAGTCGGCGGGCCTGCGGCCGGGGGATGACCTCGGTCGGCTCCACGGCGACCGGCGCCGCGATCCTGACGGCCTGGTCGGCCGCCCAGTCCTGCTCCAAGGGCTTGACGCCGGAACGTCCGGCGACCAGGCCCTCCCAGGTAGAGGCTGCGTCGCCACCCAGCGGTGTGGTTGCGCCGATACCGGTGACGACCACGGTGCGATTGGTCGAGCTCACGGGAATTCTTTCTCCAACGGATCCGAGGATTAAGCGGCGCCACCGCCGGGTGGCGGGGCAGTCGGCCAGACGGCCTGATCGGCCGATCAGCCCTGGTGCTTGAGGATGTAGTCGGTCGCGTCGCCGACGGTCTTGAGGTTCTTGACGTCCTCGTCCGGGATCTTGACGTCGAAGCGCTCCTCGGCGGCGACGACGACCTCGACCATGGACAGCGAGTCGACGTCCAGGTCGTCGGTGAAGGACTTGTCCAGCTGGACGTCCTCAACCGGGATGCCGGCGATCTCGTTCACGATCTCGGCGAGACCGGCGACGATCTCTTCCTGAGTGGCGGCCATGTTGGCGCTCCTTCGTAGATATCCAGAGGGTGTGGCAGGTGGTTCTTCCCGTCCCGGACCGCATGATCCGGCACGGAGTGCCTAGGGGAGGGTAACGACAGTCGCGGCGTAGACGAGACCCGCCCCGAAGCCGATGACGAGCGCGGTGTCGCCGCTCTTCGCCTCGCCGGTCGCCAGGAGCCGCTCCATCGCGAGCGGGATCGAGGCGGCCGAGGTGTTGCCGGTGGTGCGGATGTCACGCGCGACCGTGACGTGCTCCGGCAGTTTCAGGGTCTTCACCATCGAGTCGATGATCCGCACGTTGGCCTGGTGCGGGATGAAGACGTCCAGGTCGTCCACGGTGATCCCGGCCGCGTCCAGCGCCTGCTGGGCGACCTTCGCCATCTCGAACACGGCCCAGCGGAACACCGCCTGGCCTTCCTGGGTGATCGCGGGGAACTTCTCGACCGTCCCGTCGCGGTAGTCCGTCCACGGCACGGTCTGCTTGATGGTGTCGGACTTGTCGCCCTCGGAGCCCCACACGGTCGGGCCGATCGCGGGCTCCTGGGACGGGCCGACCACGACCGCGCCGGCGCCGTCGCCGAACAGGAAGGCCGTCGCCCGGTCCTCCAGGTCGGTCAGGTCGCTCAGCCGCTCGACGCCGATCACCAGGACGTACTCCGCCGAGCCCTCGACGATCATGCCCTTGGCGAGGGTCAGGCCGTAGCCGAAGCCCGCGCAGCCCGCCGAGATGTCGAAGGCGGCGGCCCGGTCCGTGCCCAGCTTGTCGGCGATCTCGGTGGCGACGGCCGGCGTCTGCTTGAAGTGCGAGACGGTCGAGACGATCACGCCGCCGATCTGCTCGACGGAGATGCCCGCGTCGGCGATGGCCTTGCCGGACGCCTCGATCGACATCTGCGCGACGGTCTCCTCGTCGGAGGCCCAGTGCCGCGTCTCGATGCCGGAGCGCGAGCGGATCCACTCGTCGGACGACTCGATCGTCTCCAGGATCACCTCGTTCGGCACGACCCGGGTCGGGCGGTAGCCGCCGACGCCCAGGATCCGCGCGTACGGGGCGCCCTTGCTGGGCTTGATCTTCGCCATACTCTCGGGCTCCTTCTCAGGCACTGTGCTCGGCGACGAGCTCGCGAGCGGCGTCGAGGTCGGCGGGGGACTTCAGGGCCAGCGTCCGCACGCCCGGCAGGGCGCGCTTGGCGAGGCCGGTGAGGGTGCCGCCCGGGCAGACCTCGATCAGGGCCGTGACCCCGAGCTCCTTGAAGGTCTCCATGCACAGGTCCCAGCGGACCGGGTTGGCGACCTGGCCGACCAGACGCTCCAGCACCTCGCCGCCGGCGGCGACGGCCTGCCCGTCCTTGTTGGAGACGTAGGTGACCTCCGGGTCGCCGGTGCCCCGGACGTCGGCGGCGGCCTTCGCCAGCGTCTCGACCGCGGGGGCCATGTGGTGCGTGTGGAACGCGCCGGCGACCTTCAGCGCGACGACCTTGCGCACGCCCTCGGGCTTGTCCGCCTCCAGCGCGGCGAGCTGCTCCTTGGTGCCGGCCGCGACGATCTGGCCCGCGCCGTTGATGTTCGCCGGGGTCAGGCCCAGTTTCTCCAGGTGCGGAACCGTCACGGCGGGGTCGCCGCCCAGCAGCGCGGCCATGCCCGTCTCGGTGACGGCGGCGGCCTCGGCCATGGCGAGACCGCGGGCACGGACCAGGCGCAGCGCCTCCTCGTGGGGGAGCACCCCGGCGAGCGAGGCGGCGGTGAACTCGCCGACGCTGTGACCGGCGAGGGCGCCGACCTTGCGCGGGAGGTCGGCCGGGTCCTCGAACAGCAGGGACGCGGACGCCAGTCCGGCCGCGACCAGCAGCGGCTGCGCCACCGCGGTGTCGCGGATCTCCTCCGCGTCGGCCTCGGTGCCGTAACGGATCAGGTCGATCCCCGCGGCGTCGGACCATGCCTCCAGGGCACCGCGGACACCGGGGAGGTCGAGCCATTCAGTCAGGAAGCCGGGCGTCTGGGCGCCCTGGCCGGGAGCGACGAGTACGAGCACTCTCACACTCTCTCTTGGGTACGGGCACGGCCGCCCGTGGGGACAGGGACGAAGAACACGAGGGGGTTTTGTCGAGCTTCCACAAAACCTTAGGGCTGGAGATCTCCATCGACCAGACGCCCCAGGATCAGCGCGATCCGCAGCGTGAAGGCAGAGCGTACATCGGAGGGTGACCAGCCGGTGACGTCAGTCACACGTCGAAGCCGGTAGCGGACGGTGTTGGGATGCACGAACAGCATCCGGGCCGCGCCTTCGAGGCTGCTCGCCTGTTCGAGATAGACGCTGAGGGTCTCCAGGAGCGCGGCCCCGGCTTCCTCCAGCGGTCTGTAGATCTCCTCCACCAGTTGCTCTCGGGCCGAGGGGTCACCGGCGATCGCCCGCTCCGGGAGCAGGTCGTCGGCGAGGACCGGGCGCGGGGCGTCCTGCCAGGCGGAACACGCCTTCAGGCCGGCGGCGGCGGCCTGCGCCGACCGGGTCGCGGCCTGCAGGTCGGGCACCACCGGACCGGCCACGACCGGCCCGGCCGCGAACGGGCCGATGAGCGACTTGGCCACGGCCAGGGGGTTGTCGCTGCCGCCCGCGATGACGACCAGCCGGTCCCCGAGCACCCCGGTCAGCACCTGGAGCTTGGCGTGCCGGGAGGCCCGCCGTATGGCCTCGACGGTCAGCTCGCTGTCGCCGTCGGGGGCCGTGCCGAGCACCACGCAGACGTGCTCGGGCGAGTTCCAGCCGAGGGCTGCGGCCCGGGACACGGCGCCTTCGTCGGCCTCGCCGCTCAGCACGGCGTTCACGACCAGGGACTCCAGCCGGGCGTCCCAGGCACCGCGTGCCTCGGCGGCCTGGGCGTACACCTGGGCGGTGGCGAAGGCGATCTCCCGGGCGTAGACGAGCAGTGCCTCGCGCAGGACGCGCTCGTCGCCGGGGGCCGCGACCTCGTCGATCGCGGACTCCATGACCTCGATGGTGGTGCGCACCATCTCCACGGTCTGGCGCAGCGTGATCGCCCGGGTCAGCTCGCGCGGCGCGGTGCCGAACACGTCGGTGGAGATGGCCTGCGGGGCGTCCGGGTGCCGGAACCACTCGGTGAACGCGGCGATGCCCGCCTGCGCGACCAGACCGATCCAGGAACGGTTCTCCGGGGGCATGGCCCGGTACCAGGGCAGCGTCTCGTCCATCCGCGCGATGGCCTGCGCGGCGAGTGATCCGGAGGACTTCTCCAGCCGCTTCAGGGTCGCGGCATGTGCGTGGAGGTCACGGGTTGCGGCTGCGTTCTTGCTGGTTTCGGGTTCGGGCACGGGACAAGACTGCCTTATCCGGACGGGAAGGTGGGCCGCCGGGTCTACGGTGGACTTCGTGATGGACATTCGGCGCGCCGGCGAGCGCTACCAGGGCGGCGAGCCGGCGTCCGGAATCGAGACCCGGCACGCCTTCTCCTTCGGGGCCCACTACGACCCCGACAACCTCCGCTTCGGCGCGCTGCTCGCCTGCAACGAGGAACGGCTGGCCCCGGGCGCCGGGTTCGACGAGCACCCGCACAGCCACACCGAGATCGTGACGTGGGTGGTGGAGGGCGAGCTGACGCACCGCGACTCCACCGGGCACGAGTCCGTCGTCCGCCACGGCGACGTGCAGCGGCTCAGCTCGGCGGCCGGGGTGCGGCACGTGGAACGCAACGACGGGCCCGGGCCCCTGACCTTCCTGCAGATGTGGCTCGCCCCCCTGGAGCCCGGCGGCGAGCCGTCGTACGAGGTGGTCCGCGGCATCGCCGACTCCACCCCCTACGCCGTCCCGGAGGCCGGCGCCATGCTGCACGTACGGCGCCTGGCGGCGGGGGAGCGGACGGCGGTGCCGGACGCGGCGTACGCGTACGTGCACGTCGTCCGCGGTGAGGTGCGCCTGGACGGCGAGGAGCTGGGCGCCGGCGACGCGGCCCGGATCACCGGCGCCAAGGGCCTGGAGGCCGAGGCCGTGACGCGGGCCGAGCTCCTCGTCTGGGAGATGACGTAGGGCTGCGGGCCGCTGCTAGAGCTCCGCCAGCACCGCGTCCGTGAACGGCGGCCACGCCTCGATCGCCCACGGCCCGAACGCCCGGTCCGTCAGCGCCACGCACGCCGCCCCCGCGTCCGGGTCGACCCACAGGAACGTACCGGACTGACCGAAATGCCCGAATGTGCGAGGCGAGGACGAAGCGCCCGTCCAGTGCGGCGACTTGGAGTCGCGGATCTCGAAACCGAGCCCCCAGTCGTTGGGGTTCTGGTGGCCGTACCCCGGCAGGACGCCCTTGGTGCCCGGGTAGTGCACGCTCATCGCCTCGGCGACCGTACGGGGGTCCAGCAGCCGCGGCGCCTGCACCTCGGCGGCGAACCGCAGCAGGTCCTCCACCGTGGACACCCCGTCCTTGGCCGGGGAGCCCTCCAGAGTCGTCGAGGTCATGCCCAGCGGCTCCAGCACGGCCTGCCGCAGGTACTCGGCGAACGGGATGTCGGTCGCCTTGGCGACATGGTCGCCGAGCTGCTCGAACCCGGCGTTGGAGTACAGCCGCCGCTCCCCGGGCGGGGCCGTGACCCTGTGCTCGTCGAAGGCCAGGCCCGAGGTGTGCGCGAGCAGATGCCGCACGGTCGACCCGGCCGGACCGGCGGGCTCGTCGAACTCGACCGCGCCCTCCTCGTAGGCGACCAGCACCGCGTAGGCGGCCAGCGGCTTGGTCACCGAGGCGAGCGGGAACCGCCGCCCGGCCGGGCCGTGGGTGCCGAGGACGGTGCCGTCCGCCCGGACGACACCCGCCGCGGCGGTGGGAACCGGCCAGTTCTCGATCAACGCGAGGCTCTTCAGCGACATGCGTTCGAGCCTATGCGCTCAGAGCGTCAGCTCCAGCAAGGGGTCGGGCTTGGGGCGGAACCCGAGCGAGACGTACAGCGGCTCGGCCTCCGGCGAGGCGGTGAGCTGCACCCGCCGGACGCCGCGCTCGCGGAACCAGCCCAGCAGCGTCGTCATGCACGCGCGGGCGTATCCGCGGCGCCGGGCGTCCGGGTCGGTGGCGACGCTGAACACGAAGCCCACCAGGCCCCGCGGGTCGCCCGGCCTGCCGATGCGGTAGTCGATCGTCCCGGCCACCAGCGACGCCAGCGCCCCCGGCCGCCGCGGGTGGTCCACCACGAACGCCGCGAAGTCCCCGTCCGCCTCGCTCAGTTCGGCCCTCAGCGTCGGAAGGGAATCGCTGTGCCAGGCGAGGGAGGGGCCGGAGGGGAACAGCGCGTCGATCATGACCTGGCGCAGGCGCAGGACTTCCTCGGCGTCCTCGGGCAGGGCACGGCGTACGAGACTCATGACCCCGTACGCTAACCAGCCGGATCAGGAGACGTCCTGCCGATTTCTTGCCGTCGGCGCTTGCTTCGAGCGCACTCCAAGGTTCTAGCGTGGGGGGCATGACGGTGATGGAGACCACGGGGACCAGGGCCGGCACCTGCGCCGGCCCGCCGCAGCAGAACCGGCGCCCGGACGGCGAGGACCGCTACACGATCAGCGAGGTCGTCGCCTTCACCGGCCTGACGGCCCACACCCTGCGCTGGTACGAGCGCATCGGCCTGATGCCGCACATCGACCGCTCCCACACCGGTCAGCGCCGCTACACCAACCGCGACCTCGACTGGCTCGACCTGGTCGGCAAGCTCCGCCTGACGGGCATGCCGGTCGCCGACATGGTCAGGTACGCGGAACTGGTGCGCGAGGGCGACCACACCTATGCCGAGCGCTTCGAGCTGCTGCGGACGACCCGCGAGGACGTCCTCGCGCGGATCGAGGAACTCCGCGGCACGCTCGCCGTGCTCGACCGGAAGATCAGTTTCTACGCGGACGCCGGGCGTGCCCTGGCGTCGGAGAGGTCCCGATGACGGACGGCAGGATCACGACGGCGAAGCTCGGCGACCACGGCCCCGAGGTGGGTGTCCAGGGTCTCGGCTGCATGGGCATGAGCTTCGCCTACGGCCCCTCGGACGCGGACGCCTCCCGCGCCACCCTGGAGAGGGCCCTCGAACTGGGCGTCACCCTCTACGACACGGCCGACGCGTACGGCGCCGGCGAGAACGAGCGCTTCCTGGCGCCGTTCTGCAAGGCCCACCGCGACGAGGTCGTCATCGCGACCAAGTTCGCCCTGTCCATCCCCGCGGACGACCCGACGCGCCGGATCGTCCGCAACGACCCGCCCTACATCCGCCAGGCCGTCGAGGCGAGCCTGAAGCGCCTGGACGTCGAGACCATCGACCTCTACTACATGCACCGGCGCGATGTGAACGTGCCGATCGAGGAGAGCGTCGGCACCATGGCGGACCTGGTCCGCGAGGGCAAGGTCAAGCACCTGGGCCTGAGCGAGGTCACGGCGGACGAACTGCGCGCCGCGCACGCCGTGCACCCCATCGCCGCCGTGCAGTCGGAGTGGTCCCTGTTCAGCCGCGACATCGAGGCGCGCGTCGTCCCGGCGGCCCGCGAGCTGGGCGTGGCCCTCGTGCCGTACTCCCCGCTCGGCCGGGGCTTCCTGACCGGCTCGTTCACCAGCGCGGAGGAGCTGTCGTCCGACGACTTCCGCCGCCGTCAGCCCCGCTTCACGGGCGACAACGCGATGGCCAACGCGACCCTGCTGGAACTGATCCGCTCGGTGGCCGAGGCCCACGACGCCTCCCTCGGCCAGATCGCCCTGGCCTGGGTCCACCAGCAGGCGGCCCTCCGCGACCTCCCGGTCATCCCGATCCCCGGCACCCGCAAGCCCTCCAGGGTCGAGGAGAACACGGCGGCCACCCGGATCGTCCTGACGGACGAGCAACTGGACCTGCTGGACGGCATCGCGGCCCAGGTGGCGGGCAACCGCTACGCGGACATGGCCTTCACGTCAGCGGGCCGGGAGTAGCGAAGCGCCCCTCCAGGGGCGCGGGGCCGTGCCGATGTGCGGCTCAGCCGCGTGTGCGCGACCGGCCACGCACGAACCCGCGCCCCCTCCACGGCGAGATTGAGGCAGACGCTAAAGCTGCGCCAGCAACTCCGCCTTCTTGACCGAGAACTCCTCGTCCGTCACCAGCCCGGCCTGGTGCAGCTTCCCCAGATGCCGGATCCGCTCGGCGATGTCCGCGGGATCGCGCCGCGGCGCGGGAACGGCGGCCACCGGACTGGACGTCCGCACGGCGGCCAGCACCGCCGCGGCGAACGGCAGCGACTCGTGCACCGGCCCGTAGCCCAGTCCGAACACCACCGCGGCCGGATCCTGGTCGGCCTGCGCCGCCGTCTGTCCGGCATCCCGCCGCAGCAGCCGCAGATGCCCCTCGAAGACCTCCGGCGAGCGCCACTCCACCCCGTCGAGCTCCCCGACGGAGAAGCTCTGGTCCCCGGCCTTCCACTTCGCCGACGACGCACCGGTCCAGAACCAGCGGAAGTTCACGGTCCGGCCGTCGAAGGAGGCCTTCCCGTCGTACGCCTTGAACGACAGCGGTCCCTTCGGCGGCTCCACGAGGAACCGGTCCGCCGGCCCGGACTCCGTCAGCAGCCCCCGCAGTTCGTCGGCGTAGTACTCCGCGAGCACCTCCCGCTCGGCGGGCAGCACCAGCCGGTAGGGGTCGCCGCTCTCCTTCAGCTGCCCGGCGGCGGCCTCCATCAGCGGGTCCGCCCCGGGGCGCGGTTCGACCCGCAGCACGACCGTGCCGCGCTTGCCGCGCGTCAGCGTCACCCCGGCTATGGCGTCCAGCGGGATCCGCCGTTCCCCGAGTGCCTGGAAGAGCTTGGGTGTTCGAATGCCCCGTTCGTAACGGATGAGCACGGAGTCGGACTCGAACTCCCAGGCGGCATGAAATCCGGCCAGTACGTCACCCATGCGGCTCATCGTATGCGGCACGCGCTCCTCCGTCCCCCTGCCGAGCAGACCGCGGTTCCCTTCGCCGCTACGCGCGTCAGGCCGCCGCCGTACCGGACAAACCGGTCCGGCAGACGCCGTCTTCGTGCGCGCAGTGCACCGAGCGGTATGCGCCAACGCCGATCTCTGCGAAATTGAACAGACTTGCCGTGCCCGGCTCGAAGTAGCCGGCGTGACCCTTCGCGCCCGCCGCCGACAGCACCCGTGCCCCGAAGCCGGCGGACACCGGATCGGCCCCGTGGCCCAGCCCGCCCAGCTCCAGGTACGGAACGTCCTGGATCCAGTCGTCGGCGTCCCGCATGGCCCACACCCGGGCGCCGGTGCGCAGCTGGGCGGCCTTCTCCACGCGCATGCCGGGGCTGCCGGCCACCGCGATGTCGGACACCCGGTCCGGCAGGCCGTGCGCCGCGACCCCGCAGACCACGGAGCCGTAGCTGTGGCAGAACAGCGACACCGGCGCGGTGCCGGGCAGCGCCCGCACCAGCGAGTCGAGCCGCACGGCACCGTCCTCGGCGCGCATCGCGGTCGCGGAGTCGATGCCGAGGCCGCTCGGCGCCGTGTAGTCGGCCCAGGCGATCACGGCCGTACGGGTCGAGGGGCTCGCCCGCTTCTCGGCCGCGTACAGGGCCTTGGCCATGCCGACGGGCGCCGAGTAGGGGCGGTGGGTGCGCTGGAAGGTGAGCAGGTCGGTGTCGACGCCGGGCACGACGACCGAGACCCGCTCCGCCTCGCGCAGGTCGCCGAAGACCTCCGCGACCCGGCCCGAGCCCTCCGGGTCGAAGGCCAGGATGTGGCGGCCCTTCTCCAAGAGGTCCTCGAAGCGGTGCATCCTGCGCCCGGCCTCGTGCTGCCCGGCCGGGGTGAGGCGCTTGTCGCGCATGCGTTCGCGCTCGACGTCACGCGCCTCGGCCAGTGCCACGCGGTTGGCCCGGTAGCGCAGCTCGAGGGGGGCGCCGTTCATGTTGCCGACCGCCAGGGCGTACTTGCGGACCAGACTCGCGCGGTCCCGCTCGCCGAGCGAGCCGAAGAAGCGGGCGAGCTTCGCCGGCCCGGACTGCGGGTCCGGCAGGCGGCGGCCGGCGATCCGGCCGTCCTCCCACGCGGAGAGCGAGGCCTGCAACGGCGTGTCACCCCGCTGGCTGCGCAGGGCCGTCCAGCCGGTGGTCGCCAGCATCACGAACACGACGGCCAGAGCGAGCAGTGCGCGCCAGACGTTCAGTTGCGGGGAGGTGTCGAAGGAAGTCACTGAAAGGACACACTAGGAGAACGAGAGGGTCTCGCGTGAGCCAAGTGACCGGGATCACGTTTCGGTGTGTGGTCTAGGGGGACGGCTCCGCACGCCAGTTCCCGGCCAGTGCGGGTCCCACCTGATCGAGGTAGGCCGTGGTGAGTTCGCGCAGCCCGTCCAGGGTGAGGTCGTCCCCGGCGGACCAGAGCCGCTCGGTGACACGAATCACCCCGCCGAACAGGGCGACGACGATCCTCGGCCGCGGGTCCGCGTCGACGTCGAGCCCCTCGCGCTCGGCGATGATCCGGGCGAGCTGCTCCTCCAGCTCCGCCGCCCGGCGCAGATGGGCGGCGAGCAGCGCGGGTGTCGACTCGATCACCCGGTAGACGCGCATGTGGAGGTCGATCGGCACGAGCTCGTCGACGGCCTCGTGGATCGTGTCCCAGCTCTCCACGACGGCCCGGCGCAGCGCCTCCAGCGGCACCTCGTCCCGCGGACGGGCCCGTACGGCGTCGACGACGAGGGCCTCCGCGAGCCGCGGCACGAAGAACGCCGTCTCCTCCTTCCCGGCGAAGTAGCGGAAGAAGGTGCGCTGCGAGACGTCGACGGCGGCGGCGATGTCGTCGACGGTCGTCTCCTCGTACCCGCGCGTGGCGAACAGCTCCAGGGCGGCCCGCAGCAGGGCGTCCCGGGTGCGCTGCTTCTTGCGTTCGCGCAGGTTCAAGGTGTTCCTCTCGTCTGAAGTGTTCTCCCAGATCAGGCTATACGGGGATGTCGTGTCAGTTACCGACTAGTGAATTGGTTTGTCAATTGTCAGTGGCTGTCATTAGCCTCGAACGTATGACTAGTCAGACCACCATCGACACGACGGGGCCGGGGGGCGGCACCCCTGCGACGCCGTCGGACGCGACGCCGGGCAAGGGGCTGCGAGGGCACCCCTGGCTCACCCTCATAACCGTCGCAGTGGGGGTCATGATGGTGGCCCTCGACGGCACCATCGTGGCCATTGCCAACCCCGCGATCGGCAAGGACCTGGGAGCCTCCTGGTCGGATCTGCAATGGATCACCAACGCCTACTTCCTCGCCCTCGCGGTCTCCCTGATCACCGCGGGCAAGCTCGGTGACCGGTTCGGTCACCGCCAGACGTTCCTCATCGGCGTGGCGGGCTTCGCCGCCTCCTCGGCCGCCATCGGACTGTCCAAGGGCATCACCGCGGTCATCGTCTTCCGCGTCTTCCAGGGGCTCTTCGGCGCGTTGCTGATGCCGGCCGCGCTCGGCCTGCTGCGGGCCACCTTCCCGGCCGAGAAGCTGAACATGGCGATCGGCATCTGGGGCATGGTCATCGGCGCCTCCACGGCCGGCGGCCCGATCCTCGGCGGCGTGCTCGTCGAGCACGTCAACTGGCAGTCGGTGTTCTTCATCAACGTGCCGGTCGGTGTCCTCGCCGTCGTCCTCGGCGTCTGGATCCTGCTCGACCACCGCGCCGAGAACGCCCCGCGCTCCTTCGACCTGCTCGGCATCGTCCTGCTGTCGGCCGCGATGTTCTGCCTCGTCTGGGCTCTGATCAAGGCCCCGGAGTGGGGCTGGGGCGATCTGAAGACCTGGTCGTTCATCGTCGCGTCGGTCGTCGGCTTCGGGCTCTTCGCCCTGTGGGAGACGAAGGTGAAGGAGCCGCTGATCCCGCTGGCGCTGTTCCGTTCCGTCCCGCTGTCGGCGGGTGTCGTCCTCATGGTCCTGATGGCCATCGCGTTCATGGGGGGCCTGTTCTTCGTGACGTTCTACCTGCAGAACGTGCACGGGATGAGCCCGATCGACGCCGGTCTGCACCTGCTGCCGCTCACCGGCATGATGATCGTCGGCTCGCCGCTCGCCGGCGTGCTGATCACCAAGTTCGGACCGCGCATCCCGCTGGCCGGCGGCATGGCCTTCACCGCGATCGCCATGTACGGCATGTCCACGCTGGACGCGGAGACGGGCAGCGGTGTCATGTCCGTCTGGTTCGCCCTGCTCGGCCTCGGCCTCGCGCCCGTCATGGTCGGCGCCACGGAGGTCATCGTCGGCAACGCGCCGATGGAGCTCTCCGGTGTCGCCGGCGGTCTCCAGCAGGCCGCCATGCAGATCGGCGGCAGCCTGGGCACGGCCGTGCTGGGCGCGGTCATGGCCTCCAAGGTCGACAACGACCTGGCCGGCAACTGGGCGAAGGCGGGACTGCCCCCGCTCACCCCGGCCCAGACCGAACAGGCCGCGCTGGCCGTCCAGCAGGGCAGCGCCCCGGTGCCCCCGGGCACGCCCGAGCAGATCGCCGCGAAGATCGCCGATGTCGCGCACACCACGTTCATCGACGGCATGAGCCTGGCCTCGCTGACCGCTGCGGGCGTGGCCGCCGTCGCCGTGTTCGTCGCGTTCCTCACCAAGCGCGGGGAGAACGCCGAGGCCGGCGCGGGCGTCGGGCACATCTGACGGAGTGCCGCGGATCCCGGCCGAGTTCGCCTATCAGGGTGAACGAGGCCGTGATCCCTCCCCTCCCGCCCCCACCGCAGGTCACAGTGGGTCAAGTCCTCCGCAGGGCATGGGGGACGGACGCTGCGGCGCGCTGCCGGAGGGGGGTGGCGCGCAGGCAGCGGGATTGAAGGCCGCATCCGGGGTACTCGCCATGTCGTACCCGCATCGACCCAACCGACCGAGGGTTTACGGGAGTTGATGATGGCGAGCTTCGGGCACGGCACGCGCAGGCACCCCCGCTCACGTGGCCGGACGTGGTCACGTACCGGGCCGGATCGCGCGACGCTCGGAATCATCGGAGTCATCTGCGCGGTCGCCGGTTTCTTCGTGCTGGGGATCGTCCTCGGCCCCGTGGCGATGGTCTGCGGCTGGCTCGCGATGGGCCGTAGCCGGGCGGGCTCCCGGCCGGTCACGGCCGTGGTGGCCTTCGTCCTGGGCGCCATCGACACGCTCCTGGCCGTCATCTGGCTGGCCGGAGCGGCGACTCCGGGAAACGGCATGCTGTTCTGACCTGCCGTCCCCCGCGGGAAAGTGAGGGAAGGGCCTCCGGCGACAGCGCCGGAGGCCCTCCTTCCTGTCATTTCACCGGGGTCCCCTTCAGCGCCGCGAGTTCGTCGCGCAGCGCCCGGACCTCCTGCGTCAGCTCCCGTATCGCCTCGGTCTGCCGCCGCTCCTCCACGTCGTCCTTCTCGAACCGGGCGATGAACCAGGCGGCGATGTTCGCGGTCACCACACCCAGCAGGGCGATCCCGGACAGCATCAGCCCGACCGCGAGCATCCGCCCCAGCCCGGTCGTCGGGGCGTGGTCCCCGTAGCCCACGGTCGTCATCGTCGTGAAGGACCACCACACGGCGTCACCCAGCGTCCGGATGTTCCCGTCCGGCGAGTCCCGCTCCACGGACAGCACGGCCAGCGAGCCGAACATCAGCAGCCCGACCACCGAGCCGGCCACGTACGTGGTGAGCCGGATCTGCGAGGCCATCCGCGCCCGCTGCCCGACCAGCAGCAGCGTGGACACCAGGCGCAGCAGGCGCAGCGGCTGCAGCAGCGGCAGCAGCACCGCCGCGAGGTCGAGCCAGTGCGCCCGGACGAACGACAGCCGCCGCTCGGCCAGGGCGAGCCGGACGAGGTAGTCGAGGGCGAACGCCCCCCACACCACCCACTCCACCGCCGTGCAGACCTCCACCACCTCCCGGCCCGCGTCCGGCCGGACGATCGGCACGGCGTAGGCGACGGCGAAGGCCAGGGCCAGGCCGAACAGGGGGCGCTGTGTGTGCTGTTCCCAACGGAGCTGGGCCGGCTGCTGCTGCATGGCCGCATCGTAGGAAAGGTGAAGGGGTGGTGCGCCCACGGTGTACCCGTGAGACTCACCACCCCTTGACAGGGTCCGCTGTGCTATGCGTCGCCGCCCGCGGCTCCCGGGTCCGCCGCCGACACGTCGAGCAGCTGGTACCGGTCGATGGCCTGCTTCAGCACCGACCGGTCGACCTTGCCCGCACGGGCCAGCTCGGTGAGGACCGCGACCACGATCGACTGCGCGTCGATGTGGAAGAAGCGCCGCGCCGCACCGCGCGTGTCCGCGAAGCCGAAGCCGTCCGCGCCGAGCGACTGGTACGGCTGCGGCACCCAGCGCGAGATCTGGTCCGGGACCGCCCGCATCCAGTCGGACACCGCCACGACCGGGCCTTGCGCGTCCGCCAGCTTGCGCGTCACGTACGGCACCCGCTGCTCCTCCTCCGGGTGCAGCAGGTTGTGCTCCTCGCAGGCCACGGCGTCGCGCCGCAGTTCATTCCAGGAGGTCGCCGACCAGACGTCCGCCTTGACGTTCCAGTCGTCGGCCAGGATCTTCTGCGCCTCGATCGCCCAGGGCAGCGCGACACCGGACGCCAGGATCTGCGCCGGGGTCTGGCCGGCCGTGCCCTCGCTGAAGCGGTACAGGCCCTTGAGGATGCCCTCGACGTCCACGTTCTCGGGCTCGGCCGGGTGCTGGATGGGCTCGTTGTAGACGGTCAGGTAGTAGAAGACGTCCTCGCCGTGCGGGTGCTCCGGCGAGCTGCCGTACATCCTCCGCAGCCCGTCCTTGACGATGTGCGCGATCTCGAAGCCGAACGCCGGGTCGTACGCCACGCAGCCCGGGTTGGTCGAGGCCAGCAGCTGCGAGTGGCCGTCGGCGTGCTGGAGCCCCTCACCGGTCAGGGTCGTACGGCCCGCGGTCGCGCCCAGGACGAAACCGCGCGCCAGCTGGTCGGCCATCTGCCAGAACTGGTCGCCGGTGCGCTGGAAGCCGAACATCGAGTAGAAGACGTAGACCGGGATCAGCGGCTCGCCGTGCGTGGCGTAGGCCGAGCCCGCGGCGATCAGCGAGGCCGTGCACCCCGCCTCGGAGATGCCGTCGTGCAGCATCTGGCCGTTCGGCGACTCCTTGTAGGCGAGCAGCAGCTCACGGTCGACCGACTCGTACTGCTGGCCGAGCGGGTTGTAGATCTTCGCGCTCGGGAAGAACGAGTCCATGCCGAACGTGCGGTACTCGTCCGGCGCGATCAGCACGAACCGCCTGCCGATCTCCTTGTCCCGCATGAGGTCCTTGAGGAGCCGTACGAACGCCATCGTCGTCGCGATGGACTGGTGCCCCGAGCCCTTCTTCACGGTCGCGTACGTCTTGTCCTCGGGCAGCGGCAGCGGCTTGGAGCGGACGACGCGGGTGGGCACGTAACCGCCGAGCGACCTGCGGCGGTCGTGCATGTACTGGATCTCCTCCGAGTCCCGGCCCGGGTGGTAGTACGGCGGCACGCCGGACTCCAGCTCCTTGTCCGGGATCGGCAGGTGCAGCCGGTCGCGGAAGCGCTTGAGGTCGTCGACCGTCAGCTTCTTCATCTGGTGCGTGGCGTTGCGGCCCTCGAAGTTCGGGCCCAGCGTCCAGCCCTTGATCGTCTTGGCGAGGATGACCGTCGGCTGGCCCTTGTGCTCCACGGCCGCCTTGTACGCCGCGAAGATCTTGCGGTGGTCGTGACCGCCGCGCCCCAGGTGCAGGATCTGGTCGTCGGTCATGTTCTCGACCATCGCGCGCAGCCGGTGGTCGTCACCGAAGAAGTGGTCGCGGATGTACACGCCGGTCTCCGTGGCGTACGTCTGGAACTGCCCGTCCGGCGTGGTGTTCATCTTGTTGACCAGCACGCCGTCGCGGTCCTGGGCGAGCAGCGGGTCCCAGGTGCGGTCCCAGACCAGCTTGATCACGTTCCAGCCGGCGCCCCGGAAGATCGACTCCAGCTCCTGGATGATCTTGCCGTTGCCGCGCACCGGGCCGTCGAGGCGCTGCAGGTTGCAGTTGACGACGAACGTGAGGTTGTCCAGGCCCTCGCGGGCGGCGATGGACAGCTGGCCCAGCGACTCCGGCTCGTCCATCTCGCCGTCGCCCAGGAACGCCCAGACGTGCGACTTGGAGGTGTCGGCGATCCCGCGCGCCTCCATGTAGCGGTTCATGCGCGCCTGGTAGATCGCGCCGATCGGGCCGAGGCCCATCGACACCGTCGGGAACTCCCAGAAGTCCGGCATCGACCGCGGATGCGGGTACGACGACAGCGCGTACGGCGCCTTCGACTTCTCCTGGCGGAAGCCGTCCAGGTGCTGTTCGCTCAGCCGGTCCAGCAGGAAGGCGCGGGCGTAGATGCCGGGGGAGGCGTGGCCCTGGAAGAAGACCTGGTCGCCGCCGTCGCCCTCGTCCTTGCCGCGGAAGAAGTGGTTGAAGCCCACGTCGTAGAGGGACGCGGAGGAGGCGAACGTGGCGATGTGGCCGCCGACGCCGATGCCCGGGCGCTGGGCGCGGGAGACCATCACGGCCGCGTTCCAGCGGGTGGCGTTGAGGATCTTGCGCTCGATCTCCTCGTTGCCCGGGAAGAACGGCTCGCTCTTGGTGGGGATGGTGTTGACGTAGTCCGTGCTGCGCATCTCCGGCACGGCCACGCGCTTCTCGCGGGCCCGCTCGATCAGCCGCAGCATCAGGTAGCGGGCGCGTTCCCGGCCGCGCTCGTCGACGGCGGCGTCGAGGGAGTCGAGCCACTCCTGCGTCTCTTCGGGATCGAAGTCAGGAACCTGACTCGGAAGGCCGCCAATGATGATCGGGTTGCGATCGGATGCGGAAGCCACGCTGTTCCTTACCTGTCAGAGGGCCGTGCGAGGGCCGCTGTTTCGCTGTCGTCGCTGGGCGTCGTCGCTGGGGGCCGCGCCGCTCCCCATGGTCCACCCCGGGGCCGTGAAACGTCATCTCTACCGAGCGGTAACCCGTGCGTGAGATCGACTCCGTGACGTATGGGGCGAATACCTTCGAGTCTCGTACCCGCAGACGATTCCCAAACGCCCAAACGGGGCAGAAAGGTGTGGTGTGTGTCACCTGGGACCATGATGGTGTGCCTGGAGTTGCGGTGACACGGCCAGGATCGTCACCGTTTCGGCGGTCCGAACGGCCGGGTACTTGCGCGATCCGTCCCGCCCGTGTGGACTACGGCCAATGCTTCGCGCACGCGCGTGGCTGAGATATTTCCCAAAACATGATCAGGAGGCAACCCGTGAGCGCGACCGCGGACCACGCGGAGGAGCGGACGAACCCTGCCGCCAGGCTGGGGTTCCAGCCCGGGCAGGTGGTCCAGGAGATCGGCTACGACGACGACGTGGACCAGGAACTCCGCGAGGCCATCGAGGGCATCGTCGAGGGCGACCTGGTGGACGAGGACTACGACGACGTGGCCGACGCCGTTGTGCTGTGGTTCCGTGACGACGACGGCGACCTGACGGATGCGCTGGTCGATGCCACCACGTACATCGAAGAGGGCGGTGCCATCCTGCTCCTCACGCCGAAGACCGGCCGTTCGGGCTATGTGGAGCCGAGTGACATCTCGGAAGCCGCCACGACCGCCGGCCTGACGGCGTCCAAGAGCGTCAGCGTCGGCAAGGACTGGAGCGGGAGCCGCCTGGCGACGCCCAAAGCAGCCAAGTCCAAGCGCTAGCCCTACGCAGCGGGCGGGCCGGCGCCGCCGGCCCGCCCGCAGGCCTGTGCGGGTCCCTGCGTAGGGTGGTCGTCCCACCGGAACAGGCCCAGGAAGGGACACCCGCGGCGATGGCGATCCAGGTCGGTGAGAAGGCCCCCGGCTTCGAGCTCAGGGACAACCACGGCAGGACCGTGCGGCTGTCCGACTTCCGCGGCCGGCAGAACGTGGTGCTGCTCTTCTACCCCTTCGCCTTCACCGGTGTGTGCACCGGCGAGCTGGGCGAGCTGCGCGACAGCCTGCCCCGGTTCACCGACCGCGACACCGCGCTGCTCGCCGTCTCCAACGACTCCATCCACACCCTGCGCGTCTTCGCCGAGCAGGAGGGCCTGGAGTACCCGCTGCTGTCCGACTTCTGGCCGCACGGCAACGTCTCGCGGGCCTACGGCGTCTTCGACGAGGGCAAGGGCTGCGCGGTGCGCGGCACCTTCGTCATCGACAAGGAGGGCGTCGTGCGGTGGACCGTCGTCAACGGCCTGCCGGACGCGCGCGACCCGAACGACTACCTCAAGGCGCTCGACTCCCTGTGACGCCGGTCGGGCGTCATGCGCTCGACACCCGCTGATTTGTCGGCTCCAGGGCCTGCGAGGGGCGGGAACCCGTCACTAGGATCGACTCGTTGATCCGACATCCGAGCACAACGGGGCACCCCGCCCCCGGACACCAATGGAGGACTCGTGGGAGTCAGCCTCAGCAAGGGCGGCAACGTATCGCTGACCAAGGAGGCGCCGGGCCTGACCGCGGTCATCATCGGTCTGGGGTGGGACGTCCGCACCACGACCGGCACCGACTTCGACCTGGACGCCAGCGCGCTGCTGCTGAACAGCTCCGGCAAGGTCGCCAGCGACGCGCACTTCATCTTCTTCAACAACCTCAAGAGCCCGGACGGCTCCGTCGAGCACACCGGTGACAACACCACCGGTGAGGGCGAGGGCGACGACGAGCAGATCAAGGTCAACCTGGCCGGCGTCCCGGCCGACGTCGAGAAGATCGTCTTCCCGGTCTCCATCTACGACGCCGAGACCCGCCAGCAGTCCTTCGGCCAGGTGCGCAACGCGTTCATCCGCGTCGTCAACCAGGCCGGCGGTGCCGAGATCGCCCGGTACGACCTGTCGGAGGACGCCTCCACCGAGACCGCCATGGTCTTCGGCGAGCTCTACCGGCACGGCGCGGAGTGGAAGTTCCGCGCCATCGGCCAGGGCTACGCCTCCGGCCTGCGCGGCATCGCGCAGGACTTCGGCGTGAACGTCTGAGCCACCTGACGGGCCCCGGCGACGGGGCTTTCGGGTCTTTCTGTCCGGCGCCGCACGGTTTACGTGCGGCGCCGGACGTGCAAGACCACCTCAGTAACACCACCCGGGGAGGGACATCAGATGGGCGTCACGCTTGCCAAAGGGGGGAACGTCTCCCTGTCCAAGGCCGCACCGAATCTCACTCAGGTGCTGATCGGGCTCGGCTGGGACGCGCGCTCCACCACCGGAGCCCCGTTCGACCTCGACGCCAGCGCGCTGATGTGCAGCGGCGGGCGGGTGCTCGGGGACGAGTGGTTCGTCTTCTACAACCAGCTCAAGAGCCCCGACGGTTCGGTCGAGCACACGGGTGACAACCTCACCGGCGAGGGCGACGGCGACGACGAGTCGCTGCTGATCGACCTCTCCAAGGTGCCGCCGCAGTGCGACAAGATCGTGTTCCCCGTCTCCATCCACATGGCCGACGAACGCGGCCAGACCTTCGGCCAGGTCAGCAACGCGTTCATCCGCGTCGTGAACCAGGCCGACGGCCAGGAACTGGCCCGCTACGACCTCAGCGAGGACGCCTCCACGGAGACCGCGATGATCTTCGGTGAGGTCTACCGCTACCAGGGCGAGTGGAAGTTCAGGGCCGTGGGTCAGGGGTACGCGTCCGGTCTGCGGGGCATCGCCCTGGACTTCGGGGTCAACGTGTCATAACGCGATATGAGCAAAACGCGGGCCCCCCCGGGGCGCGGAGGGGGCCCGACTAGACTTCGGCTTCAAAAGTTCGTAAAGCCGGGTACGGCGGGGGGGAACCCCTCCCTCAGATTCCGTCTGGGGGGACCCCCAACACACGATTGGGTAGCCAGTGGTTCTGAAAACCTTCGGGTGGTCGTTCGCGGTCACCGCGCTCGGCCTGGTCGCAGCGGTCTTCTACGGAGGGTGGACCGCGTTCGGTGTCGTAGCGATCCTGTCCATCCTCGAGATCTCGCTGTCCTTCGACAACGCGGTGGTCAACGCCGGGATCCTGAAGAAGATGAATGCCTTCTGGCAGAAGATCTTCCTCACCATCGGCATTCTGATCGCCGTCTTCGGCATGCGACTGGTCTTCCCCGTCGTGATCGTCGCCGTCAGCGCCCAGCTGGGCCCGATCGAGGCCGTCGACCTCGCGCTCACCGACAAGGACCGCTACCAGGAGCTGGTGACCGACGCGCACCCGTCGATCGCGGCCTTCGGCGGTATGTTCCTGCTGATGATCTTCCTGGACTTCATCTTCGAGGACCGGGACATCAAGTGGCTCGGCTGGCTGGAGCGGCCGCTGGCCAAGCTCGGCAAGGTCGACATGCTGTCGGTCTGCATCGCCCTGATCGTGCTGCTGATCTCCGCGATCACCTTCGGCGCCCACGCCCACCAGCACGGCGGCACCCACGCCGACAAGGCGGAGACGGTCCTGCTCTCCGGCATCGCCGGTCTGATCACGTACATGATCGTCGGCGGTCTCTCCGGCTACTTCGAGGACAAGCTCGAAGAGGGGGAGGAGCGCGAGCACGAGGCCGAGGAACAGGCCGAACGCGAGGGCAAGCCCAAGTCCGCGGTGAGGCTGGCCGGCAAGGCCGCGTTCTTCATGTTCCTCTACCTGGAGGTCCTGGACGCGTCCTTCTCCTTCGACGGTGTCATCGGCGCCTTCGCCATCACCAACGACATCGTCCTGATGGCCCTCGGCCTGGGCATCGGTGCCATGTACGTCCGGTCGCTCACGGTGTACCTGGTCCGCCAGGGCACCCTCGACGACTACGTCTACCTGGAGCACGGCGCGCACTACGCCATCGGCGCGCTCGCCATGATCCTGCTCGTCACCATCCAGTACGAGATCAACGAGATCATCACCGGCCTCATCGGCGTCGTCCTCATCGGCGCCTCCTTCTGGTCCTCCGTCCGCCGCAACCGCGCCATCGCGGCGGCCGAGGGAAAGGCCGGCTCGGACGACAAGACTGAGGTCTCGTCCGGGGTGTGACACCCCTCCGGGTGAGGAACGCTCTCGACGGGGCGGCCACCGAGGCGACTCCTCGGCGGCCGCCCCGCCGGTCGTCAAGGGCCGCGGGCAGGGCGACGTCCCGCGGTCTCCAAGTGAACGTGGGGGCGGAATGGGCCTGTTCGACGGACTCAGGCGCGGCACCGTGCAGTTCGACTCGGGCGACGCGTCGACCAACGCGATCGAACTGACCAAGCGGCGCGCACAGATATCACTCACCAAGCAGGACGCGGCCACCGGCCACCTGCGGGTCAACCTCAGCTGGCGGATGCGCACCTCCGACATCGGCGGCTCCCGGCGCGAGAGCCTGCTGCGGCACCCCCTCCGGGCCCTGAAGCCACCGGAGGTCATCGGCCACAGCCAGAGCATGGTCAACGTCGACCTCGACCTGGGCTGCCTCTACGAGCTCCAGGACGGCACCAAGGGCGTCGTCCAGCCGCTCGGCGGCTACTTCGGCGACGTCAACGCCCCGCCGTACGTCAAGCTCAGCGGTGACGACCGCTTCGGCTCGGGGTCCGGCGAGACGATGTACATCAACCTCGACCACCGCGACAGCATCAAGCGGCTCCTGGTCTTCGTCTACATCTACGACCAGACGCCCGCCTTCGACCGTGCCCAGGCCATCGTGACGCTCTACCCGAGCAACGGCCCCCGCATCGAGATCCACCTCGACGAACGCCAGCCGCAGGCCCGCTCCTGCGCCGTCGTCATGATCGAGAAGGTCAAGAACGAGATCGTCGTCCGCCGCGAGGCCAAGTTCGTCTACGGCTTCCAGGCGGAACTGGACCGGCTGTACGGGTGGGGGCTGCAGTGGGGGCGGGGCTACAAGACGAAGGTCGGCCGCTGAGCCCGGCGAGGCCGCCGAAGGCGCTGGGCCCGCCGCGGCCGGGGCGCCTCAGCGGCCGATGAACTGCGGGCCCTGCGGGGGCAGCCGGAAGTCCGGGTCGGGGGCGGCGGTGACCGGCTGCGGGTAGCCGTAGCCGGACTGCGCGCCCGCCGTCGCCGGAGCCGGCGGGTAGCCGTACGCGGGCCGGCCGGCGGGCTGCGGGTAGCCGTACGCCGGCTGCGTCGCCGGGGGCTGCTGGGGCGGGTAACCGTACCCGGACTGCGCGGGCACCGCGGTCGGCTGCTCCGGCGGCAGGGGCCGGGACACCTCGGCGGAGGACTGCGACGAGGCCGCGGGCTGCTGCGGGGCGGAACCGGCCGTCGTGGGCGGCGCGGGCACGGTCGTGGTCGGCTCCTGTGCCGCCTCCGACTCGTCCACGGAGATGCCGAAGTCGGTCGCGAGCCCCTTCAGCCCGTTCGAATAGCCCTCGCCCAGCGCCCGGAACTTCCAGCCCTCGCCGCGCCGGTACAGCTCGCCGCAGATCAGCGCGGTCTCCTCGCCCGTCTCCGGCTTGACGTCGAAGTACGCCAGCGCCTCCGCGCCGGCGTCCGCCGCGTCGTACAGCAGGATGCGCAGCTCCCGCACGCGGTCGAAGGTCACGCCGTCCGCCGAAGCGACCAGCAGAATCCGGCCCACTTCCGGCTCGACACCGGTGAGCTCTGTCTGGATCGTGTCGGTCAGGCCCTCGGCGACCCGCTTCTTGCCGAGCCGCCACACCTTCCCGGACGGGTGCCGGGGCTGGTTGTAGAAGACGAAGTCCTCGTCGGAGCGCACACGTCCGTCGGGGCCGAGGAGCAGCGCGGAGGCGTCGACGTCCGGAACCCCCTGCCCGGGTGTCCAGCGCAGCACGGCCCGTACCGTGGTGGCTTCCAGCGGGACGTTCGACCCCTTCAGCATCGCGTGCGTCATGCGGTCATCCTGCCTTCTCGGTCCTGCTCACGACAACGCGGGGGGCCGGGTGCCACGAGCGGCGCGGACGGCCGCCTGGGACTACCGTCGTCATGGCCGGGTACTGGCTGTGATTGCCCGCGTTACCTGAAATTCATGCCCGACGGGAACCTCCGACATGGACTTCTACGTACTATTACCGGCCACCTTTCATCGATTCGCAGGTCGCATCGCCACCACGGGGGAGTTCCATGCGTCATTTCGGGCACATCGCCCCTGAGGTGCGGAAGCGTCTCTTCCACCGGGAGCCGTGCGTGTTCACCGCGGACTCCCCGGCCCGGCTGCTCTCGGCGGCCCTGGGCGCCACGCTCTACAGCCCGGCCACGCGGCCCCGGCTCGCCGACGACATCCTCAAGCAGGGCGGGCGCGGAGTGGTCTCGATGGTGCTCTGCCTGGAGGACTCCATCGACGACGCGGACGTGGGCCCCGGCGAGGAGAACCTGGTCCGTCAGTTCACCGCGCTCGCCGGCCTCCCGGACCCGGACCTGCCACTGCTGTTCATCCGCGTCCGCACCCCCGGGCAGATACCCGACCTGGTGCGGCGCCTCGGCCCCGCGGTGCGCCTGCTGTCGGGGTTCGTCCTGCCGAAGTTCACCGCGGAGCGCGGCATTCCGTTCCTGGAGGCCCTGGCGACCGCCGAGGCCGAAAGCGGCCGTCGCCTTTTCGCCATGCCGGTGCTGGAGTCCCCCGAGCTGCTCTACCGCGAGTCGCGGGTCGAGACCCTGGAGGGCATCTCCCGCGCGATCGACAAGTACCGCGACCGCGTCCTCGCCGTGCGCCTCGGCGTGACGGACTTCTGCTCCTCCTACGGGCTGCGCAGGGGCCCCGACGTGACCGCCTACGACGTCCAGATCGTCGCCTCCGTGATCGCCGACGTGGTGAACATGCTGGGCCGCGCCGACGGCACCGGCTTCACCGTGACCGGGCCGGTGTGGGAGTACTTCCGGGTCCAGGAGCGCATGTTCAAGCCGCTGCTGCGGCAGAGCCCCTTCCTGGAGGTGCAGGCCGCCGAGCTGCGCGAGAAGCTGATCGAACACGCCATGGACGGGCTGCTCAGGGAGATCACCCTGGACCAGGCCAACGGCCTGCTGGGCAAGACCTGCATCCACCCCTCCCACGTGCTGCCGGTGCACGCCCTGTCGGTCGTCAGCCACGAGGAGTTCTCGGACGCCCAGGACATCCTGCGCCCCGAGCGCGGCGGCGGGGGTGTGCTGAGATCGGCGTACACGAACAAGATGAACGAGGTGAAGCCGCACCGCGCCTGGGCCGAGCGGACGCTTCTGCGCGCCGAGGTTTTCGGTGTGGCCAACGAGGACATCGGCTTCGTGGAACTGCTCGCGGCGGGCTTGCCGAGCTGAGTCCTCGAACCAGGTACACCGGTGAACGCGACGCAGACAATCCATGGAGAAGGCAGTGAACGAGGGGCCGCACCACGAGGTGCGCGACGGGGTCTGGTCCGGCAGCTGGGTCGCCGAGCGGCTCGGCGTCGAACTCGCCGGTGACGACCGGCTGACCGATCTGCTGGGACTGGCGCTGCGCCGCAACCCCAAGCGGGCCCACCTGCTGGTGTCGAACGTGCTGGGCAAGCACGTGCCGCAGTCGCCGTCCGTGGTCTACGGACAGGGTGTGGCGCTCGGCCGCCGGGTGCGGGAGCTGCTGGGCGACGACGAGGCCCGCCGCGCGGTCGTCCTCGGCTACGCGGAGACCGCGACCGGCCTGGGGCACAGTGTCGCCGACGGCCTCGGCCTCGCTCCGTACCTGCACTCCACCCGCCGCCCGGTGGCCGGGCTGGCCCCGGCCGGCGGCTTCGAGGAGGCCCACTCGCACGCGACGTCGCACCTGCTGCTGCCCGAGGATCCCGCGCTGCTCGCCGGCGACGGGCCGCTGGTCCTGGTCGACGACGAGTTCTCCACCGGGAACACCGTGCTGAACACCGTCCGGGACCTGCACGAGCGGTATCCGCGGCGGCGGTACGTCGTGGTGGCGCTGGTCGACATGCGCTCGGCGGCGGACTCCGGCCGGCTGGAGGACTTCGCCCGCGAGATCGGCGCGCGCGTGGATCTCGTGGCAGCGGCCTCGGGGACGGTGCGGCTGCCCGAGGGGGTGCTGAAGAAGGGGCGCGAGCTGGTGGCGCGGTACGAGGAGAGTGCGGCGACGGGACGTGTGTCGTCCGCCGCGCCGGGGCCGGTCGCCCCAGGGGCGCGGGGCACCGCGCGACCGGCCCCCACCGGCCCGCACCCGGACCACGGAGGCACCGGCCCCCACGCCACCCGCGTGGACCTGCGCTGGCCCTCCGGCCTGCCGGACGGCGGGCGGCACGGGTTCACCCCCGCCCACCGGGAGCGCCTGGAGGCCGCCCTGCCCGCCATGGCGGCCCGGATCGCCGAGGCACTGCCCGCCGGGGCCCGGCGCGTGCACGTCCTCGGCTTCGAGGAGCTCATGTACGCCCCGCTGCGGCTCGCCGAATCCCTGGAGCGCATCACGGACGCCGAGGTGCGCTACTCCACCACCACCCGTTCGCCCGTCCTCGCCGTGGACGACCCCGGCTACGCGATACGCACCCGCCTGGCCTTCCCCGCCCACGACGACCCCGCCGACGGCCCCGGGGAGCGGTACGCCTACAACGTCGCCGGTGCCGGCTTCGACGCGGTCGTCGCCGTCGTCGACTCCGTAGCGGACACCCCCGCGCTGCACGCCCCCGACGGGCTGCTGGCCGGGCTCGCCGCGCACACCCCCCGGGTCCTCCTCGCCGTCGTACCGTCGTACGTCCCCGAGCCTCCGCGCGCCCCCGAAAGGCCCTCCATGCTGCCCGAGCCCCTCCGCGGCCCCGCCTTCTCCTCGTACGCGTTCGAGGAGGTCGGCTGGCTGCTCCAGGACCTCTCGGACGTGACGCTGGAGGCGCCGACCGAGGAGCGCGAGGAGGCGATCCAGAGCGGCGGCGCGCACTACGCCGAGTCGCTGCCCGTGGAGTACCAGCCGACCGAGCAGTACCAGGAGCTGTTCCACGCCGCGCTGCAGGAGTCGGCGGCCCGTATCGCCCGGGCGGTCGGTGTCGTCACCGAGACGGTCCTCGCCGAGCGGTCCCCGCGCCCGGTCCTGGTCTCCCTGGCCCGGGCGGGCACCCCCGTCGGCATCCTCATGCGCCGCTGGGCGCAGCACCGGCACGGCCTCGACCTGCCGCACTACGCCGTGTCGATCGTCCGCGGCCGCGGCATCGACGCCAACGCGCTGCGCTGGCTCGCCGCACACCACGACCCCCGGGACGTCGTCTTCGTCGACGGCTGGACCGGCAAGGGCGCCATCACCCGCGAACTCGCCCAGGCGCTGACGGAGTTCGAGACGTCCGACGGCATCACCGGCTTCGACCCGGAGATCGCCGTCCTGGCCGACCCCGGCTCCTGCGTACGGACCTACGGCACCCGCGAGGACTTCCTCATCCCCTCCGCCTGCCTCAACTCGACCGTCTCCGGCCTGATCTCACGGACCGTGCTGCGCGCGGACCTGGTCGGCCCGCACGACTTCCACGGCGCGAAGTTCTACCGCGAACTCGCCGCCACCGACGTCTCGGTGGCGTTCCTGGACGCCGTCTCCGCCCGCTTCCCCGAGGTCACGGACGCGGCCTGCGCCCAGGCCAAGGAACTGCTCGCCACCGACCGCACGCCCACCTGGGAGGGCTGGAGCGCGGTCGAGCGCATCAGTGAGGAGTACGGCATCCACGACGTCAACCTCGTCAAGCCCGGCGTCGGCGAGACCACCCGCGTGATGCTGCGCCGCGTGCCCTGGAAGGTACTGGCACGCGCCGGGGCGGGCAGCGACCTCGACCACGTCCGCCTGCTCGCCGAGCAGCGCGGCGTGCCCGTCGAGGAGGTGGCCGACCTGCCCTACACCTGCGTCGGCCTGATCCACCCCCAGTACACCCGGGGCGCGACCGGCGCCGACGGCAAGGCGGTGACGCTCTGATGTCCGTGATCGTCGCGAGCGACCTCGACCGCACCCTGATCTACTCGGCCGCGGCCCTGGCGCTGACCATGCCGGACGCGCGGGCACCCCGGCTGCTGTGCGTGGAGGTGCACGAGAGCAAGCCGCTGTCGTACATGACCGAGACGGCGGCGGAGCTGCTGGCCGGACTGGGCGACGCGGCCGTGTTCGTGCCGACGACGACCCGGACGCGCAAGCAGTACCAGCGCATCAACCTGCCCGGCCCCGCGCCCACGTACGCGATCTGCGCGAACGGCGGCCACCTCCTGGTCGACGGCGTGTCCGACCCCGACTGGCACGCGCAGGTGACCGCACGGCTGGCCGACCAGTGCGCGCCCCTGGACGAGGTGCAGGAGCACCTGCTCAGGACCGCCGACCCGGTGTGGGTACGCAAGCACCGCGTCGCCGACGACCTGTTCGCCTACCTCGTCGTCGAGCGCGAACTGCTGCACGAGGACTGGGTGAAGGAACTCGCGGTGTGGGCGGAGAACCGCGGCTGGACCGTGTCCCTCCAGGGCCGCAAGATCTACGCGGTGCCCAAGCCGCTCACCAAGAGCGCGGCCATGCGGGAGGTCGCCCGGCGGACCGGCGCTGGTCTCACGCTCGCCGCCGGGGACTCCCTGCTCGACACCGACCTGCTCCTCGCGGCGGACCACGGCTGGCGGCCCGGCCACGGGGAGCTGGCCGACACGGGCTTCACGGCTCCCTCGATCAGGGTGCTTCCCGAGCGTGGCGTGCTCGCCGGGGAGCGGATTCTGCGGGAGTTTCTGAGGGCGGTGCAGGGCGCCTGAGAACTCGGGTGTCCTGGTCGTCGTGCGGGTGCGGCGCCGTCGTGGCCGTTCGCGCAGTTCCCCGCGCCCCTTCGGGGCGCCGTCGCAGGCGTACCGCGACGAACACCACCACCGCCAGGACCACGACGGCCAGGACCACCTTGGAGTAGGTGGAGACGATGTCGGACACGGTGTGCCAGCTCGCGCCGAGGAAGTAGCCCGCGAGCACGAACACCGTGTTCCAGATCGCGCTGCCCAGGGTGGTCAGCCCCAGGAACACCGGCAGGCGCATGCGCTCCACACCCGCCGGCACGGAGATCAGACTGCGGAAGATCGGGATCATCCGGCCGAAGAACACGGCCTTGGTGCCGTGCTTGAGGAACCACGCCTCGGTCTTCTCGATGTCCGAGACCTTCACCAGCGGCAGCCGCTCCGCGATCGCCACCGTCCGGTCCCGGCCGAGCAGCGCGCCCACCCCGTACAGCGCGAGGGCGCCGATCACCGAGCCGGCCGTCGTCCACAGCAGCACGGCGAGCAGGCTCATCCGCCCGCTGCTGGCGGCGAACCCGGCCATGGGCAGGATCACCTCGCTGGGCAGCGGCGGAAACAGGTTCTCCAGGGCGATGGCGAGACCGGCACCCGGCGCGCCCAGCGCGTCCATGAGGTCGTTGACCCACTGCGGTCCGGCTTCCGCGGCGATGGCTGTCATGCCGCCACGCTAGGAAACCGGACCTGAAGGGAACCTGAGGAACCTGGAGCGACAGCGGGAAAGGGACCCCGGGGGATCGTCAGCCGCAGCAGCCGCCGCCGCAGCAACCGCCCCCGCCGCCCGCGCGGGGGGCCGGGGCCGGGGCGGCGGTGGAGCCGCCCACCGCGACGGTGGACAGGAGCTTCACCGTGTCGTCGTGTCCGGAGGGGCAGGCCGCTGGGGCGGAGGACTCCGCCATGGGACGGCTGAGTTCGAAGGTGTCGCCGCAGGTACGGCAGCGGTACTCGTAGCGAGGCATGGGCACAGGGTAACCGGCCCGGTCAGTGGCCCGCCGCTCCCCGTTCCTCGCGGATCAGGGCGACCACGTGGGCCACGGCCCGGCGTACCGCCTCCGTCTCCGTGAGGAAGTGCCAGTAGTCGGGGTGGCGGCCCTCCAGCGTGGCGACGGCGCGGTCCAGGCGGGCCACCGCGTCGTCCAGGGGGCGGGCGTGGCGCGGGTCGGGGGTGTTGCGGCCGGCCATCGCGAGGCGCTGGGCGTCGCGGATGGCGAAGCGGGTGCGCTCGATCTCCTGCTCGGGGTCCTTCTGCACGGCGTTCAGCCGGTGCAGGCGGTCGCCGGCGGCCGAGACGGCCTCGTCGGTGGTGTTCAGCAGGGCCCGTACGGTCGACAGGAGGGCGGTCGCGTCGGCCCAGCGCTGTTCGTCGCGGGCGGTGCGGGCCTCGGCGAGTTTCGTCTCGGCCCGGCGGACGTTCTCGGCGGCCGTGTCGGGGACGCTCTGCAGGTCCTGCCAGCAGGCGGCGGTGAAGCGGCGGCGCAGCTCGCTGAGGATCGGGTCGACCTGCTCGGAGCGGGTGGTGAGGGCCTGGGCGCGGGTGCGCAGGGAGACGAGCCGGTGGTCGATCTCGGCGGCGCGCTCCGGCAGCCGCTCGGCCTCGACCCGGACCGCCTCGGCCTCACGGGTGACCCGCTCGGCCCGCTCCAGGGTCTGCGGCACGCCGTGCCTCCCGGCGCCCTGGTTCAGCTTGGTGAGCTCGGGGGAGAGCGCGGCGAGACGGGCGGCGAGGTCGTCCGCCTTCAGGCCGGTGGCGCGCACCGAGTCGAGGGCGGTGGCGGCGGCGAGCAGGGCCTGGCGGGCGCGCTCGACCGCGGGGGCCAGGCGGGCCAGCTGCGTCTCGGCCTTGCCGAGCAGGGGGCCGAGGCCGTCGGCGAACCGGTCCAGCTCCTGCTTGACGCGGCCGAGCTCCTCCTTGGCCGCCGTCAGCTCGCCGCGGGCGCGGGCGGCGGCCGAGGCCTCCAGGTCGTCGCGGTCGAGGTCATGGGCGTCGACGGCCTCGATGTAGCGGTGGCTGGCCTCGTCGATGCGCCGGCCTAGGGCGTCGAAGTCGCCGACGGCGCGCCGGGCGGCCGGGGAGTCGTCGACGGCGGTGATCGTCTCGATGGAGATGCGCAGGTCGCGCTGGGCGGTGTCGAGTTCGTAGAAGGCGGCCGCGGCGGCGTCCTTCGCGGCCTGTGCCTCGGCCCGCTGGTTCTCGGCCCGGCCGCCGAACCAGCGGCGGGTGCCGCCGCCCGCGAAGGCGGCGGGCAGGACCAGCGCCGCCAGCAGCGGCAGGGTGACCAGGGCGAGCGTGTCGCCGAGCGGTCCGGGTCCGCGGGTGGGGCGGTGGCGCGGACGGCGTGCGCGCGACACCGACGGCGAGTACGGCTGCGCTGGTGTCGCCGTCACATCCCTCTCCCGTGCTGTCGTCCACCCTGCCCGGTGTCATTCTCCCACCGGTTAAGGACGAACACACGGGCCGGTTAGTTCGCCGTTCGGACCGTCACTTTGCCGTCGCCGGTGCGGGCGGACACCACATGCGCGCTGCTCTCGTCGCGGGGCACGGACACATCGACGCCGCCGTCACCGGTCTCGGTGGTCACGCGGTAGGTGGCGCGGGGCAGGTCGATGGTCACGGAGCCGTCCCCGCTGCGGGAGTCCACGCGGTCGGGCACGACGCCGAGTTCGAGGCGGACGGAGCCGTCGCCGGTGTGGGTGCGCACGTCGCGGGAGGAGACCTCCGCCCGGATGGAACCGTCGCCGGTGCGCATCCGCAGCGGGCCGGTGGCGCCGGAAACGCGGATCGACCCGTCGCCGGTGCGCAGCTCCACGGGGCCGGTGCTGTCGCTGACGCGGACGGAGCCGTCGCCCGTGCGGATGTCCAGCGGGTCGCGGAAGCCGCGGGCACGGACGCTGCCGTCGCCGTCCCGGACGTTCACGGTGATGCCGCGGGGCACCTCGATGCGGTGCCTGGCGGAACAGTCGGCGACGAAGCCGGAGCACTCCAGCCGCAGGACCAGCCGGTCGTCCTTCATGGTCCAGGTGACGTCGGGATCCTTGCCGAGGACGACCGAGCCCTGGAACCAGCGGGTGACCTCGATCTTCCCCCGCGGGTGGCCGTCCGCGGCGACGATCTCCAGGGCCGAGTCGTCGGAGTCGACGGTGAGGGTGCGGCCCTGGAGCGCGAAGGACTTGCGTTCGGGTTCCTTGTCGTCCCCGGCGGAGGCACCGCAGGCGCTGAGCCCGGCGACGAGGACGACGACGGCAGCGCCGAGGGTGGCTGTGCGGGCGAGGGGGGTGCGGCTGGTGCGGGTGGTGCGAGTGGCGCTGCTGGTGGTGGTGCCGGTGGTGCCGGTGGTGCCGGTGGTGCCGGTGGTACGTGTGGCGCGGGCCATGATGGTCTCCCCCTGGACGGACGACGGGCGCTCTCGGGCGCTCTACGACCGTATGGATCCAGGGCCCGCCGGGGGATCCGGGCGGCTCCCGGATCCGGGGTGGGGATAACCCCCGGCGGGACCCGCGACACGGGTTTGCGGGACCGTGCCCCGGGCCATGTAGGCTGTCGACTCGTCCTGGGCGCATGACCCGGGAGCCGGGTGCGTAGCTCAGGGGTAGAGCGCCTGCCTTACAAGCAGGATGTCGGCGGTTCGAAACCGTCCGCGCCCACGCAGGTCAGAGGCCCCTTACCCATCCGGTAAGGGGCCTCTCGTAGATCATTTAGGAGATTCTTAGGGGGCGGCCCCCGGCAGCGTCATCCGGAGTGCTTCGCGGCCACGCGCATCCCACGCTCCCACCGCGCCTCAAGCTGCCGCAGCCGATGCCTGCGCATCTCGGGCGTCACATGCTCGTAGGTCCCCTCAATGTCCTTCGGGACCCACCCCATCGTCAAGAACCGCAGCGCCCGATCCACCCCGTCGTCCTTCATCCACGTGTCGTGCGTGTGCCGGGCCCCACGCATCGTGAACCCCGGCAGGATCGGCGCCCACGCCTCCCGGCCGGCGAAGCCACGCTTCCTCTCGATCGCCGGCCGCCCGTCCGCCGCGGGCCGCAGCTGCGCGCGGGTGAAGTTCCCCCGCCGCCAGAACTGCCCGCCGGGCGTCGAGAACGGATGCTGGTGCGGCCAGGCCTCGATGTGCTCCGCGAGCAGCCGCACCAGGAACTCCGGCACATCCACCTCCCGCGCGCTGTACTTGTTCTTCGGCGGCCCCAGGTACAGCTTCACCACGTTCCTCGGCGGCTTGCGCCGGTTCGCCTTCCACCCCTTGGCCCGGTACTCCTCCAGGCGTGCATCCTCCGCGCGGTGCCACTCCTCAAGGCCCTCGGCGTCCAGCTCGAAGGTGTCCTCGTGCAGGGAGCCGACCTTGGCGTCGACACGGACGACGTGCCGCACGAACGGCTTGCCGTCGATGCGGTCCTCCCGCTTGAGCAGGCAGTTGTCCCGGTGCAGGCCGGCCAGCTCACCCCACCGCAGACCCAGGTAGCAGTCGGCCAGCGGCATCAGGGCGTGCACGCCGTCCAGCCGCCGGTGGATGCGGTAGATCTCGTCCGGCTGCGCCCACACCTCCTCTTCCTCCTCGTGGTGATCGGAGCCCACGATGATGCGCCGCCCGTACAGCTTGTTCGCCGGGATGTAGCCGGCGTCCTCCGCTCCGGACAGGATCGTGGAGAGCAGGCTGCGGGCCTGGGCGACGGTGTCCGGATCGTGCTTGCCGTGCGGCTTGGCGGCCCGGGTGGCCCAGGACTGCACCGCGAAGACGTTGTTCACCTCGCTGAGCGGGGTGTACTCCCACTCGGGCAGCAGCAGCTTGTCCAGCAGGTAGGCGCGGCTCGACTGGGTGCGGGGGCGCTTCTTGTTCGCCGTCTTCCAGATCTTGACCCACTCGCCGAACGGCGTCTGCAGCTTCTCCGGGGCGATCCACATGCCGGACCGGATCGCCGCCTCCTGCTGCTCGCCCCACTCCTCGGCCAGCTTCTTGGTCGGGAACCCCGGCTCACTGCCCCACGTGCCGTCGGGCTTCTTGTACCGGCAGCGCCACGTGAACTGCTTCGTCTGCTTGCCGTTTCTGACCTTGTAGACCTTCTCGGCGTAGGCCATCGCGTCCCCTCGTGCTCAGCTACTCGGCGTCTCGCTCGCCGTCGTGGTAGCCCTCGGGTACACGCTGCCAGTACGGAGATCGCTCCGTGTCGAGTCGGCTGAGATAGTCCGCGGCCCGCTGGCTGATCAGGTCGACGTGGCACTCGTAGATGATGCCGCGCGGGTTGTCCACGACACCGATGGCGAACCGGTCGAGTTGGTCAGCCGATCGCTTCCACAGGACGGGGATGACGGGACCGGGGGGTGATCCAGGCGGGCGGGGCGCCCAGCGCTGCGCCTGGTCAGTGAGGAGATCGGCCAGGTACTTCGGCCCGTCCTCGTGGATGTCACTCTCGTGCAGCCTAAACAGGCAGCCGCTGCCGTCTTCGAGATCGATGATCTCGGGTTCTATGTACTCACCCTCGACGCGCTCAACGTGCATGACCCACATACACACTTCCCCGATCCGAGCAGTGCCCCCCCTCGGTGACGGTGTGTCGATCGAAGCACACTTTTCAGTCACAGTCGACCATGTGAGGCCGAAACTGTGTCATGCCTCTTGCGGGGTGTCTGATTCGCCAGGGATTGCCTGGAGTTGGCGCCTCGTCTTGCGCCACTTGCTCCACAGGTCGTCCAGCTCATCCTCGCTCAGGCCATCTGCACCCTTCAGAACCACGATGATCCGCGTGTCGTCCTCCTCAGGTCCCAGGTGGACGACTGTGCTGTCGAGTGTGCGGCCGGAGCGCAACTCGTGGTCGATGGCCGGCGGGAGATCCGACTTCGGCAGCTGAGGTGCGCTCGCCGGATCGGGCACGGCTGTAGGTTCGCCGCCTTCGAGGATGGCGACGGGTGAAGTCTCGGTCCAGCCGACGAGGCGCGCGTAAGCGCGCATGGTCGCAGTCACCTTCGTGAAGGTGCTTCCACTCGGTAGGGCGCCCCGTTCGATGGCCTGGATCGTGGTGCGGCTGACCTCAAGCCGCTTGGCCACGTCTTCCTGTGTCAAGCCGCTGGCTTTGCGAGCCGCGGCGTAGAAGCCGCCGAGCTTTTCCCAGTCTCGCTCACGCGTCATGACCCTCATCATGCACTACTTGCAGTCAACCCCCTAGCCGACCGTCAGCCATTTGACCTGCAGTTGAGCTTTGAAACAGAGCTTTTGGGTTGCATGAGGCGCACAGGGCTTACCGGGCAGTACGGGGCGCACGCCCCGTTTCCGACGCTTGCGAGGCGAGCATTGGCGCGACACTGAGGCTTGCCTACCGCTCAACTAGCGGCTAGCTTCTAAAGCGTGAGACCGCACGCCTACGCCATAAGAGCGGCTCGCAAGGCATGCAATTTGAGCCTTGATCGAGTCCAAGAGCTGACCGGAATCGACAAGGGCCAGCTGTCCAAGGTCGAGAACGGCAAAGCCGGTCTGAGCGACCTCAACATCCACAAGCTCGCGGAGGTGTACGGCGTGCCCCACACCGCCATCACCCATGACGATCACCCCCAGGAGAAGCCGTGACCGCCCCCAGGGCCACCAAGACGCGGACCCCGAAGATCCGCGAGAACCTCCCCGCCCCGCAGACCGACGAGGGCCTCTACTTCCACTACACGCCCTACGAAGCGGCCCGCTGGGCACCGTTCTCGGGCCGCACCATCGCCGACATGATCGCCCGCCGCGAGATCGACTACGTCTTCAACGGCCGCGATAACTACCTCACCGGCGCCCAAATCCTCGCGCTCGTCGAGCGCTACACGGTCAAGCCGTTCGCCAAGACGGCCCGCGCGACCGTCGCCGCCTGAGCCGGCCCGCGCCGCCGCCTGAGCGGCAAAGAGGCCGCCCCCGAACGGCCAAGCACGGGGAACGGCCTTGATCCACCCCTGACGAACCTCACGAAACGAAAGGGGCTTCACGTGAAGCCATCATCCCAGACCCGAAGCGTGCAGCCCGACAGTGATGCTGCCGCCCTCCGCCGCTTCGCCAATCTCATGGATGAAGACGACGCCCGAACCAGCAGGGTGGGGATCCCCGTCTCCCACGGCCACTACCTGCTCAGCCAGGCTGTCAGCGGATCCAGCGACGAATGGGACGCCGAGTGGATTCGGCTCACGAAGACCGACTCCCGGCAGGCCGCGATCGAGTGGGCTCAGAGGGAGGAGTCGCAGCTTCAGCGGCTGATTCAGCTGGTCTACCCCGGCGGCGCGACGGCCTGCCCCAAGTCGGCTGCAGAGGTTCGCTCCATGGCCGACGCCATCGCAGAGGCCGCATCGACTGGCGGTGCGTCGTGAACGACCTGACCCCGTTCGACGCCATCACCGCGAAGCTCCCGCAGCTGTCCCCCTTCCAGGCCGCCTGGAACGAGGCGGAGGAGCTGCTCCGCGAGACGCACCCGGAGGGCTTCGAGGTCGAGGAGATCGGCCGTATCGCCTTCGACTGCCTGCCGGAGGAGGAGAAGCCGGCCGCACTGGACGCCCTCTTCTACTGCTGGTGGACCGCCCTGCAGTCCGACCGCGAGCGCCGCGCCGCCTTCGAGGCCATGGAGGGCCAGCGATGACCGACTACCCCGAGATCGCCCGCCACTTCGCCCGCGACTTCGCCGGGGCGACCCTCAAGACGCAGCGCGAGGACGGCCTCTTCCGGCACATCGAGTTCACCGCCCCGAAGTCGATGAACCGTCTCGTGCTGGTGACGTGGCCGTACAACCTGCTGGTGGCCGGCTCGCACGGCTCGTACCACTTCGAGCGGTACGGCCAGGACACCGAGGACATGTTCTGCTGGCTGCGCCGCCTGCGGGTCGACGCGGACTCGTGGGCGTCGAAGCTGGTCAACGGCCACGCCTCGGTGCGCGAGTACGACCGCGACCGGCTCGTGCGTCAGGTGAAGGAGCGTGTCGCTGAGGCCATCCGCGACGGATGGGCGCCGCGCGGCCTTCGCGCCGCCGTCCGCGAGGAGATCCTCGACAGCCACCTCCTCGACAACGAGGGCACCGCGCTGCAGCTGATCAGCGAGTTCGAGCACGGCGTGAAGTACCGCTCCGAATGCTCCTGCGGCAAGGGCGAGGACCACGACTCGTACAGCTCGGCCGTCTGTTGGAACGCCCTCACACACAAGGGCAAGGGCGACGCCCACAAGGTGAAGATCCGCCGAACCGAAGGCTTCGACTTCGACGACTTCACCGAGTGGTCCATCCACAAGCTCAGCTACCACTTCGTCTACCAGTGCCACGCCGCCGTCTGGGGCATCGCCCAGTACGACGCCGCCCGGAAGCAGGTGGCCGCGTGAGCGAGCAGCAGAAGAAGCAGCCCTCGGCTCCGACGGATCCGCGTGTGGGCCTGAACCCGACGGGCCGCCCGCGCCGGTCATCGGCCCGCAGCCGCAGGAAGCACGCCCGCCGCCAGGGAGGTTCCGCGTCGTGACCACGGACCTCAACGGCACGGTCATCGACCTGGACCGCGTGCAGGTCGCCCTGGACGGCTCCCGCTGGCTGTGGACCTGCGACATCTCCGACGCCGGCGACCCGCTCATGCAGCGCCTCAACGGGCCCATCTCCACCGTGCTGCCGCTGCCGACCGTGCTCGCCGCCCACGGGCCCGTGCTCGCCGAGCAGCAGCCGACTACCTCCGCCATGTACCGGCAAGTCCTGGAGGCGGCGTGACCGCCCCGGCGCACCTGTCGCCGACGGCCGGAATGTTCAACGCCCTGCTGCGCCTGTACATCCGCCGCGCCCGCCCGATCATCGCCGCCCAGCAAACGGCCGTCGACGAGGCGCGCAACCTCAACCACCGACTCACCACCGCCCGCGACTTCGCCGACACGGCAGCCGCCGGCTACATCGACCGCACCGGACTGGAGTAGACCGTGAGCACCTACCGGATCGAGTTCGGCCCGGCGTGGCCCGTCCCGCCGATCACCGTCGACTACAGCAACCGCAACCAGGCGGCTCGCACCGTTGCGGCCCACGCAATCCCGCACCTGAAGCCGAAGCTCACCGAGATGGGCCGTCCCGAGTTGGCGGACTGCTTCTTCCAGACCGACCGGGCTCTGACCGTCGGCCAGTTCATGTGGCTCAGCCTCGCGGGCGAGAAGGCCGCCGCATTCTGCCCGGCCCGCCTCACGCCGGTCACTGATGGCGGAGTCAAGTCGTGACCCTCAACGACCTGATACCCACCCTGAAGGGCCACGGCCGGCGCCGCGCCATCGACGAGGTGGAGCGGCTGCGGGAGCGCGAGCAGCAGCTGGAGACGGCGCTCGGCGCGGCGGGCGACGAGGTGGCGCTGCTGCGGTGGGACCTCACCGTCGCCCACCACCAGCTCGGTGAGGCGCAGGAGATCGTCGTCCAGCAGCAGGCCACCGTCGACTCCCTCACTGAGGAGCGCGACTACTGGCGCGACGAAGCCCTCGCCCTGAAGGCCCGCTTCGGCCCGCACCTCGCGGCCGAAGCCAACGCCAACCGGATCGACGTGCCGCCCATGATCCGCCCGATCGACGGGCCCGAAGACCAGGCCACCGGGCCCATCGACGTCCGGCCGCTCTGGGACGCCGTCGGTATCCGGCCCGTCACCGACCCCGGCCGCACCGCCTGAGCCACAACCGAAGACGGCCGCGTCGAGCAACCCCAGTGCTCCGCGGCAACCAGGGCCCGCCGCCAAGCGGCACCCCCCCTCCGCAGGCGGCGGGCCCATCCATCAGCACACCCTCAGGAGAGGCACATGAGCACAGAAACCACCACAATCCCGGCCGAGGTTGCCGCACACGTCCTGTCGCACTTCGGCCGCGGCGGCTACCCGGCCGGCGACTGGTCCGAATCCCTCATCACCCTCATCGACCGCGCCGACATGATCAACCGGGCCAAGCTCCTCGCCACGTTCCCCGACTACGGACGCGCCGTCCTGCTCGCCAAGTACGACGAGGAAGGCATCGCCACCCTCCAGCGGATCGCCCAGGGCGAGACGGTGGCCGTCGACTCCAACCCGAACGTCCCGTGGTGATGGCCACCGCGACCGCCCCCGAGGGCATCCTGCTCGGTTCCTTCACGCCCGGCACACCGGAGTGGAACGCGGCCCGTAAGGGTCTGTGCATCACGGCCACCGAGATCGCCGCCGTAGTCGGTCTATCGCCCTGGACGTCGAAGTTCACGCTGTGGCACAAGAAGGCCGGCCTGCCGTCCGCGCCGTTCGAACCGTCGCCGGAGATGAAGTGGGGCGTCCGCTTCGAGGACGACGTGGCCGAGGAGTTCGCCGAACGCCACCCCGAGCACCCGCTGCTGCACACCGGCACCTGGAAGCACCGGCAGCGTGAGTGGCAGCGCGCCACCCCGGACCGGCTGCACGGCGACAGCATCGTCGAGATCAAGACCGCCGCCTCCCCCGAGGGCTGGGGGCCGGACGGCAGCGACGAGTTCCCGGTGCACTACCGCTGCCAGGTGTTGTGGCAGCAGGACACGCTCGGGCTTCATCGGCCGGCTCGACTCGCCGTCCTGATCCTCCCCTACGACTACCGCGAGTACGTCGTCGAGTACGACGAGGCCGAGGCGAAGATCCTCCGCGACGCGGCCGAGCGGTTCCTCGACGACGTCCGCCGCGGTAACCGGCCGCCGATCGACGGCGCCACCGACACCTACCAGACGATCCGCGTCCAGCCGGACGGGATCGAGGACCGCGACGTCGAGATCCCCGCCGAGCTCGTCGCCCGCTGGGACCACGCCTACAGCGCGCTGGCCGCCGCCTCCGCCGACCTCACCCAGGTCCGCGGCGAAGTCCTCGACCTTATCGGCAACGGCCGACGGGCCGTCTGCGGCGACCGTCGCATCGCCTACCGCACCGTCCGCGACGGCGCGACCTACTCCCTCCACCCCTACCAGCAGAAGGAAGCCGCCTGATGCCCGACCGTCCCGACGAGGTGCGGCAAGTCGTCGTCCACCCCGCCGTGTGGCCCCACCTCGAAACGTGGCTCGTCGGTCGCGGCATCGAACTGGCGCTGCTGTCGCCCGCCGGTGAAGACCTCGCCACCTACGTCATGACGCCCATCAACATCACCGCCGGAGAAACCGCATGAGCCAGATCGGCAACGCCATCGAGAAGCGCGACCAGGGCCCGGCCGCCGTCATCGAGCAGTACAAGCCCGAACTCGCCCTCGTCGCCGCCAGCCACGTCAAGGTCGACACCTTCGCCCGCCTGGCTGTCGGCGTGCTCCGCCAGAACGAGAAGCTCGCCACCGCCGCCAGCAGCAGCCCCGGCAGCCTCATGAGCGCCCTCATGACCGCCGCCCGCCTCGGCCTGGAGCCCGGCACCGAGCAGTTCTACCTGCGCCCCATCAAGCGCAAGGGCGTCTGGGAAGTCCAGGGCATCGTCGGCTACCAGGGCATCGTCGAGCTGATCTACAACGCGGGCGCCGCCGATTCCGTCGTCGTTGAGGTCGTCAAGCGCAACGACCGCTTCGAGTACGTGCCCGGCCGGCACGACCGGCCCATCCACGAAGTCGACTGGTTCGGCGACCGCGGGCCCCTCGTCGGCGCCTACGCCTACGCCGTGATGCGCGGCGGCGCCGTCTCCAAGGTCGTCGTCCTCAACCGCAACGACATCGACCGGGCTAAGGCCAAGGCCGACGGTGCGAACACCGAGTACTCGCCGTGGCGCACCGACGAAGAGGCTATGTGGCTCAAGACCGCGGTCCGTCGCCTCGGTAAGTGGGTGCCCACCTCCGCCGAGAAGCTCGCCCTGCCGACGGCCGCAGCGTCCGACCGGCCGGCCCTCCCCGCGGCGCCCGTCATCGACGACACCGACCCCGACGACGAGGGCCCCATCGAGGGCGAGCTCGTCGACTGACCCTACCCGCCGGGGCGCTGGCCGCGCCCGAATCGCGGCCAGCCCCGCTACCCCAAGGACACCAGATGACGAAGCGTTTGTCTGTTGCCGAGCGGCTCGCGTCCACCGAGAAGGACGCCCTCCTCGACGACATCGCCCGCCACTCCGATTGGGACCGGTTCCTCGTCGAGCAGGCCGTGCTCCACTTCGGGGAGCGCTACATCACCTTCAGCTGCAACCAGATCCGCGAGCAGCTGCCGGAGCTGGGAAGCGGCTTCCTCGGCGCCGCCATCAACTCGCTGCGCACCGCCGGGATCATCGCCCACACCGGCCAGATGGTGCCGTCCACACAGGAGAACACCCACGGGCACCGCATAGCGGTCTGGACGCTCACCGCGAAGGGCCGACTGATCGCCGCCCGCCGCCGCGCCGCACGCACCCGGAGGACGGCCGCATGAACCTCGCCTGGCTCGTGCCCGCCGTCCTGATCCCCGGCTTCGTGATGGCCATCGTCACCATCCGGCGCGAGCGCCGCCACCTCCCCGCCGCCGCCGACAACCAGCCGCCCACCGACACCACCGACCTGTGGACCTGCCGCCGCATCAGCGCACTGCCCACCGCACACCGAAAGGAGACCAAGCCGTGAGCCGCTACGACTGGATGGAAGACGCCCTCTGCGCCCAAGTCGATCCCGCCCTGTTCCACGTCGACAGTGGTGGCAGCTACCAGGACGCCAAGAAGATCTGCGGCCAGTGCCCCGTCCAGCAGCAGTGCAGCAGCTTCGCCCAGGCCGTCGAGCAGGACGCCGCCCACAACTGGCGCTTTGGAGTGTGGGGCGGACAAGCCCCCCGCGCCCGAGCCGCCAGCCGCCGCAACGCCCGCCGCAGGGACACCCACGAGACGATCCTCCGCCTCACCGCCCGCGGCGGGATGGACGCCTACCAGATCGCCGACCACGTCGGCGTCGATGTCCGCACCGTCTGGCGCGTCACCGCCGCCAACCGCAAGCAGATGGGGAAAGCCGCATGAGCTACCGCCACGACAACGACGCGCTCACCGTCATGGACTGGTTTTGCGGCGCCGGCGGCTCCAGCCAGGGCGTGCACGCCGTACCCGGGGTTCGAGTCGAGCGGGCCGCGAACCACTGGAAGCTTGCCATCGAGTCACACGCCACGAACTTCCCCACCACCAGCCACTACCAGGGTGACATCCGGAAGGCCCCCGTCTGGGACTGGCCGGTGACCGACATCTTCTGGGCGTCCCCCGAGTGCACCAACTGGTCCGTGGCGAAGGGCAAGAAGCGGGACTTCGTCGGCGCCATGCAGGGCAGCCTCCTCGACCTCCTGGCCGCGACCGACGAGGACGACGAGCCGTCCGCCGAGGAAGAATCCCGCGCGCTGATGGAGGAGGTGCCGCTGTACCTGCGCGGCGTGCAGGAGCGCGGCGGCCTGGTAAAGGCCGGCATCGTCGAGAACGTCACCGACGTCCGCGCCTGGGACCAGTGGGACCGCTGGATCGGCGAGATCCACAAGCTCGGCTACCGGACGCGGATCATCGCGCTGAACTCGATGCACGCCAACCCGCGGTCCGTGCACGCGGCGCCCCAGTCCCGCGACCGCCTGTACGTGGGCTACTGGCACGAGTCCCTGGGCCGCGACCCGGACTGGGACAAGTGGCTGCGCCCGCGCGCCTGGTGCTCCGGCTGCGACACCTACGTCCAGGCCATGCAGGTGTTCAAGGACCCGAAGCGGGACATGGGCCGCTACCGGCAGCAGTACGTCTACCGCTGCCCGAACATCAGCTGCCGCAACCAGATCGTCGAGCCCGACGCCCTCCCGGCCGCCGCGGCGATCGACTGGTCCATCCCGGGGCAGCGGATCGGCGACCGGGCCAAGCCGCTCGCGGAGAAGACCATCAAGCGCATCGAGGCGGGCCTGCGGAAGTTCGCCCGGCCCGTGCCGATGATGGTCCCGGCCGGCGGCACATGGCGGGACGCGGCGGTCTCGGTGGGGGAGCCGATGCCCGCTCGCACCACCCGCGAGAACGACGCATTGATGGTGCCGCCGCTGATGATTCCCGTCGAAGGGCGGGACGGGAAGAGCGCCGCGTCCGCGCACGCCCCGCTGCGCGCCATGACGACCCGCAACGAGACCGGGCTGGCGTGGCTGCCGTTCATCGCCGAGCTCCGCGGCGGCGGATCCGTCGCCCGCCCGGTCACCGAGTCCCTCGCCACCGTCACCGCCTCCGGCAATCACCACGGTCTCGTCGCCCCGGCCATGCCCGCGATGGTGATGCGGAACAACGGCAGCAAGGGCGACGGCGGCGAGCACTGCACCTCGTCGGCCGAGCCATTTCGCACGATGACGACGGCCAGACACCAGTCGCTGCTCACGTGGGAGCACATGCTCGTGCCCTACTACGGCAACGGCGCGCCGCGGTCCGTGCACGAGCCGATCGGTGCCCTCACCACCCGCGACCGCTACGCCCTGGTGCGCGGCGAAGTCGACATCAACGACGTGCTTTTCCGGATGCTCGAACCGCACGAGATCGGCCGGGCCATGAGCTTCGCCGACGAGTACGTCGTCCTCGGCAACAAGCGGGAGAAGGTCCGACAGTACGGCAACGCCGTCACCCCCAATGCCGCCGAAGTCCTCGTCTGCGCCCTCGTCGAAGCCATCACCGGCCAGGAACTGGACCGGCACACCTCACCCGAGACGGCGCTGGCCGCGTGACCGCGGTCCGCCGGCCGCGCGCCGGACCCTGACCCGCCAGCACCGACAAGCCAACCGTCGCCAGCTCACCGAGAAGAGAGAACCCCATGGGCTACGAGCTCCGCCGCCAACTGCGCGAGGCGCTTGGGCCGGACATCACCGGCCTCCAGCGCGCGGTCGCGCTGGAGATCGCCGACGACGCCAACGAGCGCACGCGTGAGAGTTACGCCCTTCTTGAGGATCTGGCTCGCTGGACCGCGGCGAAGGACACGAACGTCGTCCGCAACGCCCTCAAGCGGTTGGCGGCGTCCGGCTGGGAGCTGAGGGTTCCTATCGGCAAGGGGCGGGACGGACGGGCGCTGTACGCGGTGCCTGGCCGGCGAATGACGTTCCGCATCCCCCGGATCGAAGGGGTAGCCACCGCTACCCCTAAGGAGGAGCGGGGGCTACCCCATGGGGTAGCCACGGCTACCCCTTACAGCCCCGAAGGGGTAGCCGTGGCTTCTTCAGGGGTAGCAGGGGCTCCTTCTGAAGGAGCCGGGGCTACCCCCTTCTCCTCAGACTCCTCAGACCCCTCAAGAAAGCTAGCTAGCGGGAAAGGGGGAGCGAGGGCTCCTAAGCCGTCGCCAGCCATCCCCGAATTCGCCCGCCCGCTCGTCGACCGGATCACCCACGCCGACGTACTCGTCCGCTGGGGTCTCAGCGAAAGCGAGTGGTTCCAGATCCACTCGCTGATCAAGAAGAGCGGCGTCGAAGCCATGGCCGCATTCGCCGTCAAGGTAGCCGGTCGCACCCCGGTCGAATCCGCACGCTACTTCCTCCCCGGCTGGCGCGACCTCCCGCCCCAGCCCGAACCCGACGCCAACGGCCGACCGCCTCTCCGCGCCGTCTCCGGCGGCTACCAGCCGTACCGCAACCCCACCGACCAATCCGTCTACGACGAGGAGCTCTGACATGCAGTACATCCCGCCGAACAACCTGCGAGGCGCCAACCTCGCCCCCCTGCTCGCCGCCCGCGGCCTCGACCCGGACTGGATCCAGCTGCACGACTTCGACCCCCACAGCCCGCAGAACGTCGCCCGCTACACCTACGCCGAAGCCGCCGGCCTGGTCCCGTTCCACTACCGCGCCGCGCTCACCTCGCTGCCCGAACTGCGCGCCTGGATCGACACGCTCGTCGGCACCGCCAAGCAGGAGCAGGACGAGCGGAACTCGCCGATCGCCTCCGTCATCCACGGCCCGTCGCTGCTGCTCCTTGGCCAGACCGGCGTCGGCAAGACCCACGAGGCCTACGGCGCAATGCGCGAGCTCGCCGTCACCGGCGTGTACGCCCAGTGGCAGGTGACCACCGCCGCCGACCTGTACGCCGCGCTCCGCCCCCGGCACGGCATCGACTCGGAGGCCGAGTTCCGCCACTACCGGGACGCCCGGCTGCTCCTCGTCGACGACCTCGGCGCCGAGCGCAAGCCCACCGAGTTCACGGAGGAGGTCAACTTCCGGTTGATCAACTACCGGTACGAGCGGCACCTTCCGACCCTGTTCACCTCCAACGCCGACGCCGGCACCCTGCGCGACCGCCTCGGCGACCGGGTCACCTCCCGGCTGCGGGAGATGTGCCAGCGCGTCGCCATCAAGGGCAACGACCGCCGGAGGACCGCCGCGTGACCACCGACACCGAGATGTGGGCCCCCGACGACCTCGCCCCCGCCGCGGCGCCCGCCATGCCCGAGCGGCCCCGCGACGTCGAAGCCGAACGCGTCCTCGTCGCCACCGCCATGCAGCAGCCCAACGTCGTCGACGAGCTCGGCGCCGAAGGCTTCGACCCCGCCGACATCACCACCGACGCCTACCGGTGGGTGTGGTGGGCCGTCGAAGAACTCCAGACCCAGTTCAAGGCCGGCGAACTCCGCCACCTCGCCGTCCACCGCCTCCTTGAGACGTGGCACGCCGACGGCCGCATGGCCACCCGGCCGCCCACCGCCGAGCAGCTCCTCGACCTGTACGGCCAGGCCCACCCCGGGGCCGCCTCCTGGTACGCCCGCCGCGTCACCAAGAAGGCCGTCGCCGCCCGGGTCGTCGCCCTCGGCTACGACGCCATCCTCAAGGGCGCCTCCCCGGCGTTCGACGAGGACCAGGACGTCGCCGCCATCCAGGCCGACCTCGACGGCGTCGTCCGCGCCCCCGACGACGCCGACATGGCCCCGATCGGCGACCTCCTCCTCGACAGCATCGAACGCGCCACCACCCCGCCCACCAACGAGCAGCGCATCCCCACCGGATTCATGGACCTCGACAGCCTCCTCAGCGGCGGCTGGGCCCCCGGCCAGCTGGTTGTCATCGGCGCCCGGCCCGCCATGGGCAAGTCGACGCTCGCCGCCGACTTCGCCCGCGGCGCCGCCATCCGCTACAAGATCCCCACCCTGTTCGAGTCGCTGGAGATGGGTAAGGACGAACTCTCCGACCGGATCCTGTCCGCCGAAGCCCGCATCGCCCTGCACCACCTGAAGAACGGCATCTGCACCGACGACGACATGCAGCGGGCCGCCCGCCGCACACCCGACATCGCCGCCGCACCCCTGTGGATCAACGACGGGGCCCTGCTGTCCCTGCCCGTCCTCCGCGGCAGGATCCGCAACCTCGTCCGCACCCACGGGCTCCGGCTCGTCATCGTCGACTACCTGCAGCTCATGCAAGCGCCGAAGGCCGAGAACAGGCAGCAGGCCGTCGCCGAGATCTCCCGCAACCTCAAGCTCATCGCCAAGGACTTCGGGATCACCGTCATCGTCCTCTGCCAACTCAACCGCGGCCCCGAGCAGCGGCAGGAGAAGAAGCCGATGGTGTCCGACCTGCGCGAGTCCGGGGCGATCGAGCAGGACGCCGACATCGTCATCCTGCTGCACCGCGAAGACGCCTACGACCGGGAGAGTCCCCGAGCCGGCGAAGCGGACCTGATCGTCGGCAAGCACCGCGGCGGTCCCACCGCGACGATCACCACCGCGTTCCAAGGCCACTACAGCCGCTTCATCGACATGGCGCAGACCTCATGAACCAGCCGAGCATCGAAGACATCGCCGCCATGCGCGCCGACGGCAGCCTCCGCGACTACTTCAAGTACCTCGCGAGTCAGGCCGCCAAGCCGGCGCCAAAGCCCGAGCCGCCCCTGACCGCGGTCCCCGACCCGGGCTACCGGATCACCCACGCCGGCGGCTGGCCCCTCGGCACCGCAGCCACCGGCCCCACCCCGCCACCCGACCAGTGCACGTGCGCCAAGTGCGGCGGCAACCCCGCCAGCCGCGCCACCCACCAGCCCCAGCGCCCCGCCGCCTAACACCCATCGAGGAGAACCCATGACCGCGATCCACGACCACGCCCGCCCCCTCCCGAAGACCACCACGCCACAGCACCGGCCCGTGACCATCGAGGTCGCCTACCAGGAGTGCTGGGAGCACGAGTGCGACGAGTTCTACACCGACGACGGCGACGAGATCCCCGGCAAGGAGACCTGCTCGCACTTCCACGAGATGGAGATTTGCGAGGCCTGCTCCGAGCCGCGGAAGGCCGAAGCGGACTCGTATCCGCCGGTCGTCGCGTGGGCCGACTGCCAGCACAAGCCCGCCGCCTGATGCCCGCCGCGCGTTGACGCCCGCCTGGCCACCCACACAAGGAGACACCGATGAGCACCGCCGAAGAACTCCGCGCCGCAGCCGAGACGCTGCGCCCGCTCGCCGAGGCCGCCCAGCATGAGCTGGAGACCGGCGACTACTGGAAGCCCTACAACCCGACCACCGCGTGGCGCGACGGCCTCACCAACGGCATGGGCGGCGCCTCAGGCGACCTCGCCGGTGCGCTTCCGCCCGCCGCCGTGATCGAACTGGCCCGCTGGCTGCAGTCGGCCGCCCGGGACGCCGTCGAGATCGGCCCCGATCCGCACGCCGTCGCCGTGGCCCGCGCGATCAACGCCGCCACCCCTGCCCCGTGACCGCAGACGGCCCGGCGGTGGAGCTAGCACCGCCGGGCCTGGTGACCACCGTACCCACACCCGGAAGGAACCCGATGACGTACCCGCCCGCCGACGACCGCCTCCGCCACCTGCTCGCCCAGCGGATCAACTGCCACGTCGACACGTGGAAGCTCGCGTTCTTCATCGCAGGGGCCATCGTCGACGACCCCGCCATCCGCGCCGAACTGCAGCGAGTTGCGGCGGCTCACGCTGCGGGCCAGCCGTGCGGGGACCGGAACTGCCGCTCGTGCTTCACCGCCGCCACCGCCTGACCACCCGCCCTGGCCGGCCGTCTCGCTCGGCCGGCCCCACCCCTGGAGGACCAGTGACCGACCAGACCGCCCCGCCTTCACGTCGCCCCCTGCTGCGGGTGACGACCCGAACCGCCGAGATCATCCGCCGCTGCTACCCCGGCCAGCGCCCCGAGGACGTCATGGACCGCGCCATGCGCATGCTCGCCACCGCCGACGGCAAGCTCACCCCCGACGGGCGCATCAAACGCGGCACCGGCGGACGGGTGCCGCGGCAGGGGAGGCGGCCGTGAAGCTGACCGCGCGCCGCCGACAGATCCTCACCCTCGTCGCGAACGGCCACACGAACGCCTCCATCGGCAGCCTGCTCGGCATCCACCCCGTGACCGTGAACCGGCACCTCGCCGACATCTACCGGCTGCTGGGCGCCCGCGACCGCGCCAACGCCGTCGCCATCGCGCTGGCCGTCGGCGAGATCGGCCCCGCCCAGATCCTCGTCCCCGACGCCCCGAGGGGGGCCGCCGCATGAGCATCCACGACTTCGCGCCCGGCCCGCGCTGCCGCAAGGGCCGCCCGTCGATGACGCCGGAGCAGCAGGCGCTCACCGACGAACTGTCCCGTCGGGCCGCCCAGATGTGGGCCGAAGCCGACGGCGAACTGTCCATCGCCGAGGCCGTCGAGCTCGCAGCCTTCCGCATGGGCACCGAATCGCCCCAAACCATCACAGATCCACGGAGTGAGTCGTGACCGTAGATTCCCACCCCAACGAACAGGCCCCAGGGACGGCCTCAGAGGCCCCTGAGAGCGCCTCAACCCCCGAAGTCGGTGTCTCGGGAGGCTCCGACCCCCTCAACGGGCCGCAGACGGGCACTGAGAGCCTCGACGGCGACCCACAGCCCCGCGGCGCCATCTACTGGGCCCGCAAACAAGCCGCCGAACGCGAAGCCCAGCGCGCCGCCGGCCGCCCCACCGCCGCAACGATCACCCAACAGCAACTCGACGCCCTCTACAACCAACTCGACCAGCTCCGTGAAGACCTCGCCGAGGAGAAGAACACCAGCGCCCGCCGGAAGCGCATCCTCGACCGCCGCCGCCCCGAACTGCAGGACGCCGAAGCCGCCGTCGAGCGCATGCGCGAGGCGGCCCAATGGCTCCGCCGCAACTATCCGGGCCTCACGCAGCTCCACAGCCGGCTCGACGCCGCACTCGACGCCGGCCCCAGCGTCGCCGAATGCGCCCAGGTCGACCGCGCCCACTGGACCGCCAAGTACGCCGGGGAGGGGCAGTGAGCGACCTCCACGCCCTTCGCCTCATCGACGAAGCCGACCAGGAGCCGACGTGACCTGGCCCGTGCTCGCCGCCGCGTTCGCCGCAGCCCTCACCGCCTGGCCACTCCTCGCCCGGCACGACCGGCAGGTGCGGAAACGGCGGCGAGCAGCACGCAACCGACAGGAGACGCCGTGATCCGCGAGACCAAGTTCCTCATCAGCCGCAAGCCCTACGCCGTCGACCTCGCCTCCTTCCGCCGAACGGAACGCCAACCCGGCAAAACTTGGGCCTGGTACACGGTCAACGCCGTCTGGTTCCGCGGCCGCAAGACCGAGCCCGTCGCCTGCATCGGAGACCTGCACACGCTCATCGACGATCCCGAGCCGACCGACGCCCGCCAGTTCCTGGAGCGCTACACCGACGGCCGATACGGCGGCGACTGCCACGGCCGATGGGACGGCACCTCGTACTGGGGCAACGTCACGCTTGAGCAGCAGGAACAGCACCTCGCGATCCTGCGGCCGATGCTCGCCAACTACCCGGCCCTGCCCGACGGCTACGACGGCTGGTGGACATTCCAGCCTCCCCGGTAACCCGCCGCACCCAGCCCCGCCGATAGCCCGCACCGCCCGCACCAAGGAGCCCGCCATGCTCGACGCCCCGTCGCCCCGTTGCGTGATCTGCCCGCGCCAGCTGCTCGACCACGAAACCGGCAGGTTCATTTGCCTGCCGTGCGAGCACCGCATCGACCAGGACCTGCGGAAGCTGGCCGGGCCCGCCGGGCTGTACGCCCGGCTCTGCCTGCGCATCCAGCCCGGCCGCGGCAGCGACGGGCCCGCCGTCTCGGGAACCCCCGGCCGCGCCATGCCCTGCAACGAAGCTGTGCTCACGATGACCGCCAACGGGGGCCTGGTGTCCACACTGGAGACGTGGGTCGAGGACTGGGCCACCTACGGGCTCGCCCGCCGCGGGGCCGGCGGCCGGCTCCAGCACCGCGTCGACACCGCCATCGCCACACTCCGCCTCAACCTCACCCGGGCCGCATCCCGTCATCCGGCGCTCAAGGATTTCAACCAAGAGATCGGGTCCGCCGTAAGGGCAGCTGAGCGCCTGATAACCGGAGAGCGCGCACCAAGGAGAGTTCCTGTTGTGTGTGGGTGCGGTTACGTTCTGAAGGTCACTCTCGATACCGACGACTGCAGTTGTCCCGGTTGCTCCACGGAGTATCGGCACGCCGAACTGATGAGTCTGCCAATCGCTGAAAGGAGTGCGGCGGCCTAGCTGAAGTAGCCCAATCGGCTGGCAACTCCTGGCAAAATAGAAACCCCGGATGCGGCGGCTACCGCACCGGGGCGAGCCGACTGTGAAGGAGTCGACATGGAACAGACTACCTGCACCATATGCGGGGGCCCGCACTACGGGCGCGGATGGTGTAAGAGCCACTACAACCGTTGGTGGCGGTACGGGAACCCGCGGCACGTTCCCAGGCGCATGAGCGACGAGGAACGCTTCTGGAGCAAGGTTGAGAAGACTGACGGTTGCTGGCTCTGGCAAGGGCAGTCACGAAACGGCTACGGGCTCTTCTTCTGGGGGAGCGGAAAGAACCAGCGATCAACTGGAGCTCATCGGTACGCCTATCGACTCACCTGCGGGGAGATTCCTGAAGGGCTCGTGCTCGACCACCTCTGCCGCGTACCTCTGTGCGTGAATCCCCAGCACCTTGAGCCCGTTACGCGTCGTGAGAACGTCCTTCGCGGGATTGGCGCGCCAGCAGTAAACCGAGTCAAAACCCATTGCGACAACGGTCACGAGTTCACCCCGGAGAACACCTATCTGACAAAGGGCGGTGCGCGTAACTGCCGCGCCTGCGGCCGTGACCGTGCCAACAGGAGGTTCTGGGAGAAGGGGTACCGGCCGGCAAGCGGGGCCGCGAAGAAGCGGGTGCAGGAAGCGATGTCCCGTCACCCGGAGCTGAGTACGGCGCAGCTTGCGGTGAAGCTTGGCTGGAGCCATGGGTACGTGCAGCGCATCAAGAGGGAGCTTCGCGAAGTGTGAAGCAACTGCTTACAACGAAGGCGCCCCGGCCGATCGGCCGGGGCGCCTTCGTGCGTCTGCTCTCACTCGGGCACCCGGCTGTACTTGGCGATCGTCTTCTGGCTCGTTGAGTGGTCTTGGAGTCGCAGCTCCCACGGCCCGGTGTTCATGTCGAAGTCCTTGCCGAACCCGACCCACTTGCCGGCCATGCGTCGGCCGGTCGGCTCGATGAGCATCTGGATCGCTCCGTGGTAGCGGGCGCCCCGGTAGTAGCCGTCGGTGGCGGTCTGCTCGACCCAGGTGCCGGTGACAACGCCCCCGTCCACCGTGAGGTCCATGGTGAGTGGCGAGTTGGGGTTCGATGAGGCTTCCGGCAGCGACCGGACGGTGAGGCGGTTGCCGTGCTGGAGTACGACCACGTAGTGCATGCCAACGAAGCTGGAGTCCCGGCCGCTGGAGAAGTACTCGTACTTCGAGAGCCAGACGCCGGAGTAGTTGGCGCGTGGCGAGGCCTGCGGCGTGGGGGCGGAACTCGGTGCGGCGACTCCCTCGGGGGAGGGGTGCACGTCGTGGCCGCCGGCTCCGTCGTCGGCTACGCGGGCCATGGCGGGAGAGGCGAAGCCGAGGGTGTCGATCGGCATGCCGGTGACGGCCTCAAGGGCGCGGGCGTAGCGAGGGCTGGGGACGGCGATGGCCCCAGATTCCCATCGCTGGATGAGGCGCTTGCTGGCGTCGAGTGGATACCCAGCCCGTTCGCCAGCCTCTCGGAGGGCTGTAGCGAAGTCGTCCTGGCTGAGCATCATCGAGATGCGCACGGCCCGGAGCGTGGTGTTTGGGGTCGTCATGCATCCACGGTAGCGGGATGACGCCGAGATGTCGCCTTAGATGTCGTCGCGGAGCGTGCCGGACGGCTGCCACCTTGTAGGCATGGCAGATCACCCATCTCCACGCGGATTACCGCCGCCGACTTCCGGCTTCGGCGGGCGCGGCGGCAGCTCGTCCGTGTCGTGCACCAGCCACTTCAGAAACGCGTTGATGTATGCGTTCATGGTCGCGTCCTTGCCGTCGCCCAGCGCTTCGACGGCCGCCTTCGCGCGGTCGTACACGTCTGGGTCAGGTCGGTATGTGCGTGCTCTCTTGAGGTGGACTCCGGCTGGCATGGCGAAATCTTCCCACAGTGGATTGCCACGGTCTAGGGAAGGCGCTACGTTAGTGGAGTGCCACTCGGGCCGCTCCACCGGTCCGGATGGGACATCCGTGCTGCTCCACCAGCACACACAAAACGAAACGGGCCGACACCGCGACTCCACTCGCAGGCCGGCCCTCACCACGAGGAATCTCTGAAGGGTCCCCTCATGGCTAAGCAGGAGTCTACCCAGGCACCCCTGGGTACCATCACGCCCTTCCCGGCCGTTGCGCCGGGTCACCACCTCGCCCCGGTGGGCATCGGCGCCCCCGGCCCCGAGCAGAAGATCGTGTTCGTGTCCGAGCCCGACTGGTGCACCACGAACCACCTCACGGAGTGGGTCCACTTCCTGGAGGACCTCGACCACACCGGCGAGGAGCTCGCCGTCCACGTTCCCTCGTTCTTCAACGGCGACAAGCCCGTCTACACGCTGTCCACGTCGATCGGTTGCGACCCGATGTCGAAGGACGAGCAGATGCGGGCCGCGCACGTCATCGTCGGTGACGCGGGCAGTGTGGACGCCTACCTGACGCCGGACATGGCGGACGAGACCGCCGCCGGCCTGGAGCGGCTGGCCGCGAAGCTCCGCGAGAACGCCCGCACCGCCCGTCTGCACAACCAGCACGCGGCGGAGGTGGCGGCATGAGCGCCCCCACCGCCCCGCTGTCGCCGGCTGCCGTTGAGGCGCAGGCCCGTGTCGAGTCGCACTTCCCGCTGATCCAGGCGGTCACCCAGTACGAGACGGCTGCCGTGCACGTGGTGCAGCTGGCGGCGCTGGCGGAGGCAGACAGGCTGTCCGACCTGGACGCGGACTCCCTGGCGCACGCCGAGGATCTGATGGCCGCCGCCCGGAAGACGCTCGCCGACGCCGGCCGCCTGGATCTGATCGGTGGTGTGGCGTGAGCGCCCGCGAGGTCTTCGACCGCATCCCGGCCGGCAATCCGCGCGGCTCGTGGCCGGCGGAGGAGAAGGCCGCCGAGCTGACCGCGGCTGGCACTCCGGCGACGGTCGTCATGGACCTGGACGCCGACACGTTCCTGGTTGTGCCGAAGGCCTCGTCGTGAGCCCCGCCGAGCAGGGCGCCGCCGCGAAGGCGCTCGCCGAGCAGGCCCGCCGGAGTATCGAGGCGGCGAAGCAGGCCGCCGCGGCTGCCGAGGCCGCTCGACGGGCTCGGCAGCGCTAACCCCTTGATCCGCCGCGGGCGGCGGCCGGACACCCCCTTTCCCCGCCGCCCGCGGTGCCCACCCCCTTTCCGCCCCACCTGACCAGTGAGGATCCACCGCCATGTCTCCGTACCTGTTCTCCGCCGACCACGCCCACACCGACCTCGGCCAGTACGTCCGTGCGACGACGCCGGTGTCCGCGCTGCAGATGCTCAGCATCTCCGACCTGTTCGCCGACTATGCCGCCGCCGTCGCCCGGCGTGACCGGGCTCGTGTCGCGGAGATCCGTTTGGCCGCGGACCCGGACCTGCTCGACCAGTTGGACGGCTTCAACGAGCCGGCCGCCGCCTGACCCCCTGACTGCCACCTTCGAGAGGAACCCCCCCATGAGCAACACCCTGATCCGCAACCCGTTCACCGCCGCCCGTGTCACCGAAGCGGCCTTGAAGAGGGCCCAGGCCAGGAACATCTGGGTCGGCTACAGCGGCGAGTCCGTCACCGGCGCCGAGGCCGCCGATGCGCTCGCCGCCATCCGGGCCGTCATCGGCAAGCGTGGCCTGAAGACAGCCGCCACCAAGGACCCCGACACCACCCTGCCCGACGTCGACGACTCCATGAAGCTCAAGGACATCGTCCTCGCCATGTGGCGGGAAATCCGCGCGTCAGTGTGGGACGACCACCACGGCCCGATCAGCCTCCATTGCGCCCTGTACGAGGTGAAGGACGCCGACGCCCGCAACGCCGCCAACAAGGTGCTGGACGCCCTCGTGCTCGGCTACACCGGTGCGGATTTCGCGCTCGCCACCTCTTGGGCGGAACGGCCGGCCCGCACGTGGGACGAGGTGCGAGACCTGCTGGACGCCGGCGTCGACTTCGCCCGCACGCACGGGCCCGCCTGATGCCTGCCCGCGTCTGCTGGTTCTGCGGCTGGGGCAATCCGCCGGGCCGAACGATCTGCGGGTTCTGCAACCACCGGCTCGACGAGGCCGACTGATGACGAAGGTTCTCGACTCCCACTTCCACTGCCCGGCCTGTGGGCCGCTGGTGTTCGGGCAGACCCGGGCGATCTGCGGCCGGATCATCCCACCGCCGGTCGTCGGTAACGGGCCGGAGCGTAAGTGCCCCGACTGCAAGGCCAACCGCCGTACCCACAAGAAGGAGCGTCACTGATGGGCCTGTTCCGCCGCACTCCCGAGCCGAAGGGCTACCGGCCCACCGAGGCTGAGGTGCAGTCCGCCGCCGACCAGTTGAACGCCGGCAGCCACCACGCGGCCTACGACCTGGCCGCCCACTCCGGCGACTACCAGCAGGAGACGGCGATGCGGATCCTCGGCCACTGCGCCGAGCCCCCGTCCTGACCCCCTGATTCGCCGGGCGGCGGTACCACCCCCTGCCGCCGCCCGGCACCCAGCCCCGGTTCAGCCGTGATGGTGCCCGATCGACTCGGGCCCGGGGCGCGCACCACCACTCCATCCACCGATCCGAGAGGACTCACTATGCCGAAGTTCAAGATCAAGACGGACGCGGTCGAGGTGCGCACCGACGCCAAGAAGACCGTCACCGGCACGGTCGCCGCCCAGAACGAGCGCGGCGCCCGCGGCGAGGTCTACCGCGACCTGGCCAAGCACGGCTACCGGGTCGACGGCCACGTCGAGGTCGAGCGCGACAACAGCTGACCTGCTGCCCGCCGGGTCCGTCTCGCACGGGCCCGGTCGAGGGGAGCGACTCAGCGTTCCGCCACCCGACCGAGGAGACGAACCGATGTTCAACCGCAAGAGCAACGACGAGGCCGCCTACCGCAGCGGCAAGGACCGTGCCGACCGAGCCGTCCGTGAGGGCAAGGTCGCGGAGCACGAGCAGCTGCTGACCGAACTCAACGCTCACCCGCAGACGCTTCGCGGCTTCCGCGACCGCATCTCCGGCCGCTGACCGGTAGCCCTTGGTGCCCGTCTCGCACGGGCGCCTTGGACATCTGGCCAGCACCACCCCCACCCGTTTCCTCCGACCCCCGAAGAGGTCGCCATGTTCCGTCGTGCCCTGCTGTGGTCGCTGCTCGCGGCCTACCTGATCGTTGTTGCCCTGTGGCCGGCTGCCGCCACCCCGGTCGACCTGGCGTTCACCGGCCTGGACTCGGTGATCTCCGCGGTCCCCGGCCCCGTGCTGCTGCTCGCAGCCTGGATCGCCTGGCTGAGGCACCGGCCCGCCCCGGTGAGGGCCGCCTGATGGCCTGGCGCAACGAGGCCGACAGCGGTGCGGGTCGCACCGACGACAGCCGCGGCCCCAAGCCCGCCAGGGCCTGGCAGCCCACCGCGCCCGGCGAGAACCACTTCAACGGGCTCACCCCCCAGCCGTCCGCCCGCCAGGGCGAATCCACCCGCCTGTACCGACGCGCCCGCGTCACCGCCAGCTGAGACCCGGAAGGACTGATACCCGTGACCGCCACGTCGATCGAGAGGCTGAACAGCCACGACCGCGGCTTCGACCCGGTCGCCCTGGCCGAGGCGGAGGCGATCCGGACCCGCGCCGCCGCCGAAGCCGAAGCCGCCCGCATCGAAGCCGAGGGCAAGGCCGAAGCCGAGAAGATCAAGGCCGCCGAGGAAGCCCGCAAGCAGAAGATCGCCAACGACAAGGCTGAGGACCGAGCCCGCGAGGAGCAGGCTGCCCGCGCGGCCCGCATCGCCAAGCTCAACCGCGAGCGGGAGGAGCAGGAGCGCGCAGCGCGCGAGGCGGAGGAGAAGGCCGCCGAGCAGGAGAGGGCCGAGGCTGCGAAGGCCGCTGAGGTCGCTGCCGCCGAGGAGCAGTGGCGCCAGTACGCGCTCAGGTTCTACGCCGTCTGCTCCATCGTCGCCCTGCCCGTGCAGATCGCCGCGTTCTACAACCCCAACGCCCTGTGGCTGATGGCCGCGCCGCTCATGCTCGAAGGTGGTGCGTGGGTCGTCCTCAAGGGCGCCCGCGCCGCCGCAGCCGACCACCGGCCCCACTGGCACTACCGGCTCATCGCCTGGGTGCTCGCCTTCATCGCCGCCTCCATCAACCTGTGGCACGGGCTGCACGCCTTCGACCCAGCCACCGCCATCGGCACCGCCTTCGCCTCCATCGCCGGACCCGGCGTGTACGACCTCCACGAGCACGGCCAGATCCGCAAGCGCGACGGCAAGCTGACGCGCCGCCAGCGCAAGGCTGCGGAGAAGGCGGCCCGGGAGGAGGCCCGTCGGCAGGCCGCGGAGGAGAAGCGCCGCGCCGCCGAGAAGGAGGCCGCCGAGCGTGCCGCGGCCGAGGCTGCGGAGAAGCTCGCGCAGGCCCGCGCCAAGGAGTTCCCGAAGGTGTGGCAGCACGCGCTGCGGCTCGCCGCGGCACTCGGCGAGACGACCGTCACCGAGGCCGTGTGGAAGCGCGCGCACCGCGATGTCGAGGGCGCCGACCCGTCCGAGTCCGCGGAGATTATCCGACTGCGCAACGCTGCCGAGGCGAGGGTCGAAGCCGCCCGGCAGAAGCGCCCCGTGAACCGATCATCACAGCAGGTCGCATCGCAAGTGCCCGCCGCGAAGAAGCCCCGCGTCTACAACCCGCCCGCGCGCCGCGGCAGGCGCACCAAGGGGGACGTGAAGTACAGCCCGGCCGCCCGTCGCGCGGCCTCTCTCACCGCCAAGCAGACCGCCGCGAAGAAGGAGTCGCAGTGAGTATCGAGACGACCCCGAGCAGCAGCCCGGATCCGGAGTGGGAGCGCATCGTCGGCGGCTACCTGAACGGTCCCGGCGAGACGCCCGTCGAGAAGCCGGCCACGTCCGTCGACCTGATGGGCGACACCCCCCTCACCCCCGCGTGGACGAAGACCCGCACCGGGTGGAAGAGCCGGGCCGAGGTCGGCCGCATCAACACCGTCCGCGGCTTCCGCAAGTGGCTGCGCCGGCAGGCCACCGAGCACGGGCACGCCTCCCAGATCGGCCGCGGCATCCGGCGCGTAGCGCTGTGGATGCAGGGCACCGAGGGCGCCCAGGTGACCGCGGCCCGGCACGAGCTGCAGCAGACGCAGCGCGACTACAAGGCCGCGAAGTGGGCGCACGACCGGCGGCTCATGCCCGGCAAGGAGAAGGAGAAGCGGCGCCGGGAGATGGAGAGCGCGTTCGCCGACTCGGCGTCCGCGATGAGCAAGTACAGGTCGGCGCAGCGCGACGCCCGCATGCGACGTGCCGTGCGCGGTGTTGCGGCCATCGCCCCGATCGCCGGGGTGGAGGGCGCCGGGCTGCACCTGCTCGGCACCCCCGGTGGCCTGGCCGCCACGGCTGCGACCCTGGCGACGTTCGCGCTGATCGGCCGACGCACCACTGCGGGGGAGCTGTACACCGACCGTGACGCCAAGATCGGTGATGGGGACCGCATGACCGACAGCATGGTCAACCGCGTGTACCGCAGCGCCAAGGTCATCGGCCCCGAGGACGTCGTCAAGCTGCTGTCGCCGTGCACGCTCACCGCCGACGGCTCCGCCTGGGAGGTCCGGCTGGAGCTGCCCGACGGCATCCCCGCCTCCAAGGCCCTCGGCGCGACCGCGCAGCTGGCGAACGGGTTCGGCGTCAGCGTGCAGCAGGTGTCGCAGACCAAGGGGGAGCGGGAAGACTGGCTCACCCTGCGCGTCACCCTCAAGGTGCCCTTCACCGGAAAGCCCCACCGGGGGCCGCTGCTCACCGCGGAGAAGGTCAACCTGTGGGAGCCGGTGCCGTTGGCGGTGTCGGAGCGCGGCGACGTCGTGGCCGTGGAGTGGTTCGAGAAGACGGCCCTCTACGGCGGCGAGCCCGGCTCCGGCAAGTCGGCCGCCGCGAACAACCCGCTGCTGTCCGCCGCGATGGACGTGACCGCCGACTTCTATCTTGCCGACGGCAAGGGCGGATTCGACCTGTCGCCGTTCGAACCGATCGCCCAGATGATCGACACCGACGGCGACCCTGAGAAGCTCCTCGCCATCCTGCGGCACGTGTGGGAGGAAGTCCTGCCCGGGCTGAAGCAGACCGTCAAGGACCACCGGGTCCGCAAGTTCTCCGAGGCGCTGGCCGCGCAGGACGAGCGGGTGCGGTTCACGATCCTGTACATCGACGAGTGGGCCTCCTACATGGCCGCGGCCAGCCAGGAGCAGCAGAGGGAACTCGACCGACTCCTCAGGCTGATCACCCAGCAGGGCCGCGCCTACGCGGTGATCGTCATCTGCGCTACGCAGAAGCCCGACTCCAACGCCGTACCTACCGGCATCCGCGACATCCTGTCCACGCGCTGGGCCGGCCGCTGTATGACCCCGGAGGCGTCCGACACGATCCTCGGCAAGGGCCGGGCGTCCGCCGGCTACAACGCGCAGCGGATCCTCAAGTCGCAGCGAGGCGTGGGCTACCTGCAGACCGGTGAGACCTCTGAGCCCGTGCTCACCCAGTCATACTTCTACACCGACGAGGAAGTCGAGCTGATCCTGCGGCGGGCCTACGAGCTGCGGAAGGCGGCCGGCGTGCTGCCGGTCGCCGTTGAGCCCGAGGTGACGATCCTCGACCACATGATCAAGGCGGCCACGGCCACAGGTCAGGGCAACGTCACTCGGGCCGAAGCCTTCGCATATCTCGCCACCGTGGACGCGGAGTTCGTCCAGGGCGAGGGCGAGACGGATACCGCGTATGCCACCCGCGCGGGGACAGCCATCAAGGCCCGGCTCGACGCGTTGGGTGTCGACGTGCCCGTCGCGACGATGCAGCGCGGCACTCAGAGGCCCCGCGGGTGGCGACTGGACGACCTGATCACCGCCAGCAGCAGCGTCCGATAGATCCTGCTTTGGTGGGTGCATGCAGGGTGCACACCGTCCTGTAAGCACAGGTCAGAGGGTGCATGGGCGGCTGCGTGCGGCGATAGAACCCTGCTCGCCGCGCGCAGCCTCAGCGCCCGGCATGCACCCCCTGCGCAGCCAGAGAACTACGTCAAACCACCCCAAAGGACGCCATGGAAGCCACCGAGCGCTACATCTACCTGATCGGTTCGCCACTGATCCGCCTAGTCAAGATCGGACTCTCGGACGCGCCGACTCGGCGAGCAACTGCGCTTCAGACCGGATCACCGGTTCAGCTGCTGGTGATCCTCGCGATCCCGGGCGGCCCTGTCCTCGAACGGATGTTGCACGACTACTTCAGGGCGTACCGAACCCACGGTGAATGGTTCGACTTTGGTGATGAGAACCCGGTGACCCTGGTCGTCTCAGCAGCAACCCTCATGGGATACCCCGTCCACCCGAAGCGCGTTGCGCCAGAAGACCGACCCCGCGTGACCGACATTCCCGATGAGAGTCCCGAAACTCCCCGCTTCCGCGTCATAGACCACCTTGTGCGAGCTGCGCGAGCGTCGGGCCGCGACTTCATAGCCAGGCGCGAGGTCTTCGCCTACCTGGCAACGATCGACCCCGCCTACATGCAGGCGGAGACCGAAACCGAACCGCAGTATCTGGCCCGAGTCGGCCAGCGCCTTGCTGCCGCCCTTAAGGCGGAGGGGTCCATCACACGGCCAGTGCAGCGCCGGACGATCGGCGCCAGCCGAGCGTGGGGCTACAGCACCGATGACCTCATTGCGGTTGCACGGAGCCGCAGCCAGAAGAAGCCGAAGCGCGCCAACTAACCCATCGTCCGCCACTTGGAGATCACCATGCACGCCGAGACCGACCCGATCCACACCGCGATGACCGAGCAGGAGGCCGCCGCCGAGGCGGACCGGATCATCACCGACTTCGTCACCAGCTACCGCGACAAGACGCTCCCCAACGCCCCCACGATCGGCGACACGCCAGTCGTCGCCCAGCCGGACAGTCGTCGCGTACCCGCCTGGGCGACCGGCATCGCTGTGGCCTCCATCGGTGTCGGAGCTGGCGCTACCGGCATCGGATGCGCCGTCTGGCTCGCCATGAAGGGACTCTCTATGGCCACGCTGAACGGCGTCCTCATGATCGCCGCCCCGTTCGCCGGAGTCGCCGTCATCGCCCTCGCCGTCGGCGGCCTGCTCCGCTCCCTCTGTGGCGTGCACACCGAGACCCACCACCACTACTCGGGCCACGTCGACCAGCGCACCGTCCAGACGAAGACCACTGGCCTGTGGGCCCGGACCAACAACCAGCAGTAGGAGAGTCCTCGATGGAGCGCTACCACCACCTCTTCTGGATCGTCACGATCCTCGGCCCGCTGATCCTGGGCCTGATCGCCCTCGCTCTGGTCGTCTTGCCGGGCGAGCCGAACACCGGCCGCATGCTTATCGGGCTGGCCGTCTACCTCGTCATCGCCATCGTCGGCGGGATCGTCATCACCCGCCGCTTCGACCGCTGATAGGAGGGACACTGGACGCATGAAGCCGCGCAAGGGTAAGCCGATGGTCTCCCGCCCCTACGTGCCCGACAGCGTCCGGGAGCCGACAGCGAGCCAGCACGCGATTGTGCGCCGCCTGGGACCGGGCGGGCTCTGGAACCCGGCGCTGCAGGAGATCCTGAAGGCCGCCGACGAGGTGGCCGCCGAGCTTGGCAAGAAGCCCGACGAGCTCACCGACGCGGAAGCCGACCGGGCCATCGAACTCGGCAAGCAGCGGCACACCGAGGCGGGTGACTAGCACCTACTTGCTAGTTGATCGCTGAATCTGTAATCTCCGAAGTCGATGGTGGAACACCCGTCGCAAGAGCACCCAGAACCCCCGCCGTGAAGCATTCGGCGGGGGTTCTCGCGTTCCGGGGAGGTGTCATGCCGACCTTCCCCAACCCTGAGCTGTACGAGCTGTATCAGCGCGACCTCGGCGACATCTGGGAGGCCGCGCGGGTCGCCGGCGTGAAGCCCGGCACGATCCGCGTGTGGGAATCCCGGGGCAAGATCGAACGGGTTCCGCTCGACGGCGACCAGCCGCTCTATCACCTGCCGACCATCGAAGCCGCAGCTCAAGTGAAGCCGGGGCGCCCCAAGGCCGCCTGATCGTCCCGTCGTTCGTGCCGGTCCCGCGGACGGCGGGGCTTCCGCTTAGCGCCGCGCGGCGCCTATCCGTGAGGAGGCCGCGTGGCCAATCTGACGCTCACCGCTTCGAATCAGGCGCTGGCCTGGCTGTTCGGCCTGTCCGCCACGGCCCCGTCGGGCACGCTGCGGGTGGCCTTGGTGACTGCGGCCGGCACCGCGTCGGCCGCGGGCACGGAGGTCACGGGCGGAACCTACGCCCGGCAGTCCCTCACCGTCGCCGCACCCACCAGTGGGGCTACCAGTAACGCGGCGGAGATCGTGTTCGAGGGGATGCCGGCCTGCACGGTGGTCGGCGTCGAGGTGTGGGACTCGGCGGGCAGCCCGGTGCGGTTCTGGTTCGGCGCCCTCGACACGCCGCGCACGGTCCTCGCTGGTGACGATGTCCGCTTCGCCGCGGGCGAGCTCGACTTCTCGCTGAGCTGACGGAGGGGGCGAGATGCCGCTCCTGTCCACGCTCGTCGACTCGTTCAACGACGGCGTTCTTGGCCCCGAGTGGGGCAACTCCTACGGTGGCACCACCGAGACCGGTGGCCGGGCTCGGGTGCCGTGCACGACCGGCTATGCGGGCTGCCAGACCGGTTACGCGTGGACGCTGGCCGGCGCCTCGTTCTTCGTACAGGTGCCCACAACCCCGGATCCGACCGGCGCGACCGCGGAGGCCTACGCCGCGATCACTGTGCAGGGCACGGTGGAGGGCACCCGCGTCGGGTTCATCATCAACAAGGTCAGTGGCATGCTGCGCTGCGTGTCGGAGACCGGCTACTGGGACGACAACGCCGTCGAGATCGCCTACGACCCGGTCGCGCATCTGTTTCTGCGGCTCGCCGAGGACGGCACCAACCTGACCTGGGCAACGTCGCCGGACGGCACCACGTGGACGACACGGCGTACCCTCGCCACCCCGGCCTGGATTCCGGCCGACGCCGAGCTGTGCGCGCTGGATATGAGCGCCCACCGCGACGGCGGGACCGCGGATGTTGCCGAGTTCGACTACTTCAACACCCTGTCCGACGCCGGGGTGTGGGATGTGTCCGCCACCCTCACCGCCACCGCGGCCCTTGATGCCGGGGCGCCCACCGTGTCCGCGCGCACCTCCGCCGCACTGACCGGTACGGCCGAGCTCGACGCGGCGGCCAGGCTTTCCGTGCAGCTGTCGGCGACGCTCGCGGCCGAGTCCATGCTCACCGCCCATGCGGGCGCCGCACCCATTCCGGAGGTGGCCGAGTTGTCCGCCGGAGAGTGGGACCTGTACATCGAGCAGGGTGCGACGTTCCTGCAGACCTACACCGTCGACGACGATCCCGCGTTCACGTGGGACGGCTGGACTGCGCGGGCGCAGATCCGCTCCGAGGCCTCCGAGAACGGCGAGCTGCTGCTCGACCTGGAGCCGTATCTGACCGTCACCGGCCCGTCGATTCGGCTCGCCATCCCCGCTTCGGTGACGGAGACGCTCACCCGCAACGGGCGCTGGGACCTGGAGGTCGTCAACGGCTCGACGGTGGTGCGACTGCTGAACGGGCGGGCGATCGTGTCGCCGGAGGTGACCCGGTGAGGCTCATCGTCAGCGGCGAACGACCCGCCGACTCGATCACCGTGAACGGCGGTCAGCAGTCCCGCATCGTCACCGTCAACGCCGGGCTCGTGTCCAGCGTCAACGGGCAGACCGGCGGCGTCACCCTCACCGCGGAGCTCATCGGCGCCGACCCGGCCGGCAGTGCCGCGGCCGTGCAGACGGTCGCCCTGCAGGCGGCGGCTGACGCGGAGACCGCAGCGATCAGCGCCGCAGCTGCGGACGCCACGGCGAAGGTCAACGCGCACGTCGCGGCATCGGACCCGCACGGCGACCGTGCTTGGGCGTCCGGCCAGTTCCTGCCGAAGGCGGGCGGGACGCTCTCCGGGGCGCTCACCGCTAACGCCGGTCTGGACGTCAACGGCGGCATCACCGCCGACGACACCGTCCGGGCCGCGTTCCTGAAGACCACGTCGCCGACGCAGCATGCGGTCACCATCTACCAGGCGTCCACGACCGGCGTCGACGTGGCCGCCGCGCTCAACCTGATCTCCGACAACCGGGAGACCAGCGCGGTCTACATCTCGGGCCACGAGACGCTGCCCCGCGGCACGCTGAAGGTGACGCACACCAACGGCGGCTCGGGCGCCACGGACGACACCAGCGCCTCCGCCCTGTCCATCGACCTCAAGCGCGGCAGCGCGGCGGGCACTGCGGCGCAGGGGATTTTCGTCACGTCGACCGACGGCGGCACCACGGGTCGGCTGCTGACCCTGCGCAATGGCGGGGCGAATCTCGTCACCGTCCCGGCCGCCGGGTCGATCTACACGGCGACCGGGGCGTTCGGGGAGCAGCTGCCCGTCAATCACGGGTTCAGCGGCTGGACCTACGATCCGGTCATCGCGACCACCGGCTCGCTGCTGACGAACGGGACCGTGTACCTGTCGAAGATCCACATCCCGGACGACGTCACCATCACCAAGATCTACTGGTGGGTCACCACGGCCGGGGCCACCGCCACCGCGGGGCAGAACTGGGTCGGCCTCTACAGCGCGGCCGGCACGAGGCTCGCCACCACCGGCGTCGACTCCTCCGTCGCTAGCACCGGGCTGAAGACCACCACCATCTCCGGCGTCAACCTCACCGCGGGCAGCTTCGTGTGGGTGGCGATGGTGTTCAACGCGACCACCGCGCCGACCATCGCCCGGGCCACCGGCAGCGGCGGCCTCGCCACTGCCGTCAACGCCGGGCTCACCTCCGGCACCTACCGGTTCGCCACCAACGGCACGGCACAGACCACACTCCCCGCGTCGATCACGCCCGGCAGCAACACCGCCGCAGGCTTCGCCGGACCCTGGGCCGCCATCGGACCCTGACCGGCACCCAACCCGCATCCCGAAAGGCCCGCGCCCATGGCCCGCTTGCAGATCCTCGAACTGCCCACCGAGCATCACGGCGACGACATGATCACGCCGTTCGTGCTCGTCATCGACGAAGTCGACACTGACCCGGACGGGAAAGTGATGATGAAGGCCGCCGACTGGGAGGCCACGCGCGACCGCCTCGGCGCCAGGGCAATCCTCATCTTCGAGGAGACCGTTGAAATTCCGGCCAACGAGGTGTCGCCGTGAGCGACAAGAAGACCAACCCCGTCGACGAGGCCCGCCGCCTCGTCGCCGAAGACGAGCAGCGGAAAACCGACGACTGCCTCGCCGAGATCGAGCAGGTGCTCGCCAAGTACGGGCGGAAGCTGCAGATCACCCAGCCGCAGATCACGATCGTCCCCATGTAGGAGACCGCCATGCCCACCAGCATCGCCGAGGGCAAGGATTGGTCCCTCGAACGGTTCAAGCGTCACCTGCCCGACACCGTCTGCGACGTCGGGCCCGGTGAAGGCACCTACGCCAAGCTGTTCCGGCCCGCACACCACGGCGTGTGGTGGACCGCAGTCGAGATCCACAAGCCGTACATCCGCAAGTACGGGCTCAAGAACACGGCCAAGCGCAAGGACATGTACGACGAGGTCCACAACCTCGACGCCCGCGTCGCACCCGACCACCTGTTCCACCGAGACCTCGTGATCTACGGCGACGTCCTGGAACACATGGCCCGAGGCGACGCCGTCGACCTCCTGCGCAAGGCCGAAGCCGCCGGCGCGTGGAACATCCTCATCAGCCTGCCCATCGTCGAAGCCCCGCAAGGCGAAGTCGACGGAAACCCGCACGAGGCCCACGTCCACCACTGGGACGCCGACGACATGGACCAGGTGCTCGCCGAACTCGGTGGCGCGGTCGAGTCGATGCGCGGCGGCACGCTCGGCGTGTGGTGGTGGAGTCGGCGTGGCTGACGTTCACATCAAGATGTCCGACGGCGTCCGTGAGGTCGACGTCGAGATAAGCGGCAGCGAGGACGAGCCACTTCAGCGCGCGGAAGATACGGCTGTCCGCCTGCTCGGCCACCTCACTCGGTCCGCGCCAGCTGACCGGCGCATCGGCTTCAACAACTGGGCACTCAACAGCGAGACGGAACGCAGCCCCGAGGAGTAACCGATGCCTGGAGGCTGGACAAACAGCGACCGCAAGACCCGGCTACCGTCCGGCTGGGCGAAGATCCGAGCCCGCATCCTCGAACGCGACCCGATCTGCAAGCTGTGCGGCGTTCGGCCCTCGACGCACTGCGATCACACCGTGCCCAAGGAAGATCGCCATGGTGACGAGGACCTTCAGGGCGTGTGCGGCATCTGCCACGACCAGAAGTCCAGCCGCGAGGGGAACGAAGCCCAGCGCAACAACCCCCGGCCCGGACGAACACGGCCCCCCGAACAACACCCCGGGCTGAGGTGAGACTGTGCCCCGCTACCTGATCGTCCACCCCCGGGACCAGCGCAGGGATGACGTCCTTGTTGAGGACCCCCACCTCAGCCTCCGCTTCGACGCGGGCTGGGCCGTGCTCGAAGATGCACGAGGTGTCTGCCTTGCCATCCCGAGCGGGCAAGGAGCGTCCATCCAGCGGGTAGACGAAGGGGAGCCCGCGCCGCAAGAGGAGTGATCCACTGTGGCAAGCCGAGGACGAGGCAACGCATCCACGCTGCGCAGGTACTGGAGCACAGGACCGGGCGCAGCCAAGATCCGATGGGGCACACCCGGCGACTGGACCAGGTGCACACGCCAGCTGCACAAGTACATGGGCGCCAGGGCCAAGGGCTACTGCCAGCTACTCCACATCCGCAACACGGGAGTAGGCGCAGGCAGCAGGGCCAACGTCGGCAGGAGGTAGGCGGCCGGCCACCCGAGGGGCACGGCAGGCCAGGGCCTGGGCCACGGAGGGAGCGTGGTCAGGGTGCTGCACGTCGTGCCCTTGGGTGACGCGGTGGAGCACGTGGCCGAGGACGACTGTGTCTGCGGGCCAACGCTCAAGCCGATCGTCGGTGATGGCGGGTCGATCCAATGGCTGATGATCCATCACAGCCTGGACGGCCGGGAGATCATCGAAGAAGATCGCTGATTCCATGATCCAAATGGAAACGGACATAGGGGGCATATCCCCTCCCCCATGATCTTTTCGGATCGGGGCCGTATAGCACCTGACATCCCGCCCGGGTTTCCTAGGGCGGCCGGCCGCCCTGGTGGCGCGCCGTTTCAAGATCGTGGCCACGCCCTGGAGGCGGGGCCGTCCGCACCGAGACCCTGGAGGTCGCCATGGGTGCACGTGGACCTATCGGCAAGCGCTCCGAGGAGCGGATGGGGCATCGCTCCAAGGGCGAGAAGGATTCGATTACCAAGGCCCCGTCTGGCCCGCCGCTGGATCTGCCGGAACTGCCGGACCCTGATCCGCTGTGGCATCCGATCGCCACCGACTGGTACCTGTCTCTGCAGGAGTCCGGCCAGGCCGTCTTCTATCAGCCGTCGGACTGGGCGATGGCCCGCTACGCGGCGGAGCTGATGTCGCGGGGCCTGTCCTCGGACCGGCCCCCGAACGGCCAGTACGTCTCGGCGCTCGACAGCGTGATGGCCCGGCTCCTTACGACCGAGGGGGATCGTCGCCGGGCGCGGATCGAGCTGGAGCGGAAGCCAGCCGGTCCGCAGTTGGCGTCGGTGAAGCCGCTGGATGCCTACCGTGACCTCGCGGGTGGCTGACGAGGCCGTCCCTGAGGTCGTGGAGCCGTTCACGATCGGGCCGACGTGGAAGCGTGGCCCGGACGGCCGGTTCATCCTTCCCGAGTACACGCTGGGCTGGCACTGCCTGGCGTGGACGGCCACGTATCTCCAGCACTACGTCGGAAAGGCCTGGCAATACACCCCTGAGCAGGCCCGGTTGACGCTGTGGTGGTACGCGATGGATCCGGCGACGAACCGGTTCCTGTGGCGGGACGGTGTGATCCAGCGACTGAAGGGCTGGGGCAAGGACCCGCTGATCGCCACGTGGTCGGCGTTCGAGTTCGTCGGCCCGTGCCGATTCGGCCGGATCGCCGACGAGGACAACGAGTGGGGCGTCCCGGCCGGGCAGCCGCTGGGCGTGCAGCACCCCGCGGCCTGGGTGCAGATCGCGGCAGTGTCGCAGGACCAGACGCGGAACACGATGACGCTGTTCCCGTCGATCCTGACGAAGCGGGCGATCGAGGAGTACCGCATCGACCTCGGCAAGGAGATCATCTATGCCGACAAGGGGCGGGCTCGCATCGAGGCGGTGACCTCGTCGCCGCGCGCGCTGGAGGGCGGCCGGCCGACGGCGGTGAACCTGGGGGAGACCCACCACTGGGTGGAGGGCAATCAGGGCCACGAGATGGCCGCGGTGATCGAACGCAACGCCACCAAGAGCGCGGACGGTCAGTCCCGGACCTTGGCGAACACGAACGCCTACGAGCCTGGCGAGGATTCCGTCGCCGAGCGGACCAGGGAAGCCTTCGAGGCGGCCGAGGCTGGCCGCGCGGCGGACACGGGCTTGTTCTACGACTCGCTGGAGGCCCCGGCTGAGGCGAAGCTGACTGAGGAGTGGATCGAGCCGACGCTGCGGGCGGTCCGCGGCGACTCGGCGTGGCTGGACATCGAGCGGTTGAAGGCGTCGATCCTGGACGTCCGGAACCCGCCGAGCCGGTCCCGCCGTTTCTGGTTCAACCAGATCGTTGCTGCGGAGGACGCGTTCCTCGCCCCGTATGAGTGGGACGCCTGCCGCCGGGAGGGCGCCGGTCTGCAGCCGAACGACGAGATCGTCCTTTTCTTCGACGGGTCCAAGAGCGACGACGCCACGGGCCTCGCTGCCTGCCGCATGTCGGACGGTTTCGTCACGGCGCTCGGTGTGTGGCAGCGGCCGGCGAACTGGCCGCAGGACGTGCCGTGGCGGGTGCCGCGCGAGGAAGTCGACGGGACGGTGGACCAGGTGTTCGCGGACTACCGGCCGATCGCGTTCTTCGCCGACCCGGGCGCGGGCCACGACGATGCGGACGGCGAGCGCTACTGGGACGGCTACATCGACGCCTGGGCACAGCGGTACGGCAAGAAGCTGAAGCTCAAGGCCGTGACGGGCGGAGCGAACCGGCACGCGGTGCTGTGGGACATGCGTGACCGGCGCCGACAGCAGACGTTCACGGAGGCTGTGGATCGCTTCTACCGGGACGTTTTGGAGCGGCAACTGACCCACGACGGGCACCGGGTTCTGCGGCAGCACGTGGCGAACGCGCGGCGCCGCACGAACGCCTGGGGCTACACGATCGGCAAGGAGCACCGTGAGTCCGCTCGGAAGATCGACCTCGCGGTGTGCGCGATCGGGGCGCGGATGCTGCGCCGGATGATGCTGAACTCGACGGCGTGGGCGAAGCGCGGCACGCCCGGCAAGGGACGGGTGGTGGTGCTCCGATGACTGCGACCATCCCCGAACTGCCGCTTCTGTCGCTCTCCGGTGACGAGGCTCAGTTGCTGACGGCGCTGCGCTCCGATCTGCTGTCGCAGCGGTTCAAGCTGGAGCTGCTCGACGCGTACTTCAACGGCGAGCAGCGCGTTCGAGACCTGGGCATCTCCATTCCGCCGCAGCTCAAAGGTCTCCACACGGTGATCGGCTGGCCGCGCATCGGCGTGGAGGCGCTGGAGCAGCGCCTCGACCTGGAGGCGTTCCGCTGGGCTGACGGTACGGACGCCTCTGATCTGGAGGAGATCGCCGAGTCGAACGACCTCTACGACGAAGCGTCGTTGGCGCACTTGGACGCTCTGACCTACGGCCGCGAGTATGTGGCGGTCGGCTCGGGGGAGGGCGACGATCCGCCGCTGATCACGTTCGAGTCGCCGCTGGACATGACGATGTTCTGGGATGCCCGGCTGCGTCTGGCGACAGCTGCGCTGCGGGAGTCCGTCGAGGATGGGATGCGGATCGCGACCCTGTATCTGCCCGATCAGACGGTGTACGCGGCCGAGGTCGATGGCGGCTGGGAGGTCTTCGACCGGGACATCCACAACCTGGGCATGGTGCCGGTGCTGCGGATGGCGAACCGGCAGCGCACCGCGGACCGCATCGGCAAGTCGGAGATCACGCCCGAGGTGATGTCGATCACGGACGCGGCCTGCCGCCGGCTGATGGGTATCGAGGTGGGGGCCGAGTTCTTCCAGGCGCCGCAGCGGTACATTCTCGGCGCCTCAGAGTCGGCGTTCCAGGACGCGGAGGGCAATCCAACGGCGGCTTGGGAGACCTACCTAGGGCGCTACGTGGCGCTGGAACGGGATGAGGATGGCGAGGTCCCGACTGTGGGGCAGTTCGCAGCTCATGATCCGTCCGGCCAGACGAAGATCATCGACCTGTATGCGCGGATCATGGCCACTCAGCTAGGCCTGCCGCCGCACATGCTGGGCTACACCAGCGACAACCCGGCCTCCGCGGATGCGATCCGCTCGTCGGAGGCGATGCTGGTGAAGAAGGCGGAGCGGAGGATTCGCCGGTTCTCTGCGACGCACCGGGACGCGATGAGGCTGGCGCTGTGGTTCCGTGATGGCGAGCCGCCGCCGAAGGAGCGACGCATCGAGTGCGTGTGGCGCAACCCGGCCACCCCGACGATCGCCGCCCAGACGGATGCCGCGGTGAAGATGGTCCAGGCTGGGATTTTGCCGGCCGACGGGGACGTGGTGCTGGAGATGGCGGGCCTGTCGGAGGATCAGCGGCGCCGGGTGGCGGCCGAGCGCCGTCGCAGCGTCAGCAGCGCGGCCAGCCGACAGCTCATGGAGCGCCTGGCGTCCCTGGGCGGAGGCGACGAGCCGCCGCCGGTGGCGGAGGTGACCGGTGGCGACGACGGTCTCGGATAGCGGCGATGAGGCGAACCGCTACCGGGTCGCGCAGATCGGTCTGACGCGGCTGCTGGTGCGGGACGTTCGCGGGGTGCGGCGGTTGATCCTGCCGTCCCGTCTGCGTGAGAGCGTCCCGGACTGGCTGACCGTGATGAACGCCATCGTTGCCCAGTACGCGCGGACCTCGGCCGCTCTGGCTGCGGACTTCTACGAGGCGCAGCGGGAAGCGGCCGGTGTGCCAGGTTCGTTCACGGTGCCCGTCGCGGATCCGCCTTCGCCTGAACAGACGGAGGCCTCGCTGCGCTGGGCGACGAAGGATCTGTGGCCCCGGGCTCCGGAGGAGGCCACCCCGGCGCAGCTGCAGCCGATCGGCGTGCGGCTGGCGCAGGCGGAGAAGAAGGTCGAGCAGGTCGCCCAGAAGCTGGTGGCTGATACGGGCCGCGGCACTGTCCGGGAGGCGGTGCGGCAGGATCGGCAGGCCACCGCGTGGGCGCGTTCGGCGGCCCGTGGGGCGTGCGCCTTCTGCAAGATGCTCGCCCTGCGCGGTGCGGTGTACGAGAAGGACACGGCGGATTTCCGGGCGCACGACGGCTGTCACTGCGGCGTGGTCCCGGTGTTCAAGGGGCAGCGGTTCGAGCTGTCCCCGCATGCCCGTGAGTGGGAGCGCATCTACCGCGAGTACGCGCAGGGCCACTCCGGCGACCAGCTGCGCCTGTTCCGGCGGGCGCTCGCCGAGCACGACAGCAATCCGCTGCCGGGCTCGCACTGACCAACCCCTATGGCCGTCCCGGTGGCGGCCTCTCTCAGCCCCTGGAGGGCGACTTCACCATGCCCGAGAACGAGGAGACAACCGAGCAGGTCGAGACGGAGCCGCAGGAGACCGCGACCGCCCCGGAGGCGGCGCAGGCGAAGGCGGATCCGTGGGCGGACCCCGAGGCGGCGCGCAAGGAGATCGAGAAGCTGCGCAAGGAGTCCGCCGGCTGGCGCACGAAGTACCAGGAGACCAAGCCTCTGGCGCAGAAGGCACGGGAGCTGGAGGACGCGCAAAAGTCGGAGCAGGAGCGGCTCACCGAGCAGCTCACCGCTGCCGAGCAGCGCATCCAGTCCTTCCGGCAGCGCGCCGTCCGCTCCGAGGTGAAGGCCCTGGCGGCGGCCGAGTTCGCCGACCCGGAGGACGCGCACGCGTTCCTCGACCTCAACTCCTACGTCGACGACGACGGCGACGTCGACACGGCGGCGATCCAGCAGGACCTGAAGGACCTTCTGAAGCGCAAGCCGCACCTCGCCAAGCCGGCCGATACCTCGCCGCGGGCGCCGAAGGCGGACCGCACGCAGGGCTCCTCGGGCAACGGCAACCGAACCCCCAATGATCCGGCGGCTGTGTTCGCCGACTTCATGAGCCAGGGCCTCGCACGGGGCCACTGAGAGAGGTAGCCCCCGATGGCGACGAATCCCATCAAGCTGTCCACCATCGACCCGATCTTCCTTCCGGAGACGCTGGTCGGCCCCATCTTCGAGAAGTCCGTCGAGGGCAGCGCCGTCATGTCGCTGGCCCGCCGGGTGCCGCTGTCGATGACGGCGAACACCGCGGTGCCGGTGCCGCTGGACGTACCGATGGCCGACTGGGTGTCCGAGGGTGGCCGTAAACCGCTCAGCTCGGGCGGCGTCGAGGTCAAGCAGATGAGCGGCAAGAAGATCGCCGTCCTCATCCCCGTGTCGATGGAGGTTGCGAACTCCAACGCGGCCGGCCTGTGGACGCAGCTGCAGCGCGACCTGCCGACGGCGTTCGCCCGGGCTTTCGACATGGCCACGATCCACGGCAAGAACATGAAGGGCGGCACCGGCCCCTTCGCCGACTACCTGGCCGCCACCTCCAAGGCCGTCTCGCTCGGCACGACCGCCCAGAACCAGGGCGGCATCTGGGGCGACTTCGTCTCCGGCATGGAGGAGATCATCGACGACGACTGGGACTACACCGGCACCGTCGCCGACAACCGGCTGAAGCCGAAGCTGCTGGCCGCCACGTCCACCACGGGCGAGCCGCTGTTCGTGGCGACCCGCCAGCCGGGCGCCGGCACCGGGGCTGCACTGCAGGGCGAGCTGATCGGCGAGCCGATCGCCTACTCCCGCAGCGTCTCCGGCAAGCTGCGCCGCCAGTCCACCTCGGTCGACTCGGGGCTGCGCGCGATCGGCGGCGACTTCTCGCAGGCCGCCTACGGCGTGGGCATGGAGATCAGCATCCGTCTGTCGCGTGAGGCGACGTACATCGACGAGGACGGCGGCGTCCACTCGGCGTTCCAGGAGAACCTGGTGCTGCTCCTCGCGGAGGCGTACTACGGCTTCGTTCTGGGCGACGCCGAGGCGTTCGTCAAGTTCACCGGCACTCCGAGCGGCAGCTGATGGACGCGGTCCCGGCTTCCGCGCCGGGCGGGACCGCGCCGCTCAGCATCGTGGCCCGTGTTCACGCGATGCCGCCGGAGCACAACGCGGGTGCCGAGCACATGCTCGTGTCCATGCTGCGGCCTCTGGTGGAGCGCGGGCACGACGTGTCCGTGTGGCTGTCCCGGTACGGCAAGGCCAGCAAGGTCTACGACTACCGGGGCATCCGCGTGGTGCCGCTGGAGGCCCGCCTGGACTTCCCCACAGCAGTCCGTAAGGCGCACGTGCTCATCTCGCATCTGGAGTGCGTGCCGTCCACGTCGGCACTCGCCCGCGGGTACGGCAAGCCGGTGGTGGTGATCTGCCACAACACGCACCGGCCCACGTTCCGGGACGCTGCGGCGGGCGGCACGGCTCTCGCCGTGTACAACAGCCAGTGGATGCGGCGGGAGGCGGAGTTGTTCTTCGCCGAGTACCCGAAGGCCGTGCGCCCGGGCGCCGAGCTGATCGTGCGCCCGCCGGTGTTCGCCGACGAGTACGCCACCCGGCCCGGCAAGGCGATCACGCTGATCAACTGCAACCCGGAGAAGGGCGGCAAAGTCCTGGAGGCCTTGGCGCGCCGCATGCCGGATCAGCAGTTCCTCGCGGTCAAAGGCGCCTACGGAGAGCAGATCCTCCCCGATCTGCCGAACGTCGAGGTCGTCGACCATGTGCGCGGCGAGGACATGCGGGAGAAGGTCTACAGCCGCACGAGAGTGCTGTTGATGCCGTCGTCCTACGAGTCGTGGGGCCGCGTCGGCATTGAGGCGCTCGCCTCGGGCATCCCTGTCGTGGCCCACCCCACGCCGGGCCTGTGCGAGTCGCTCGGTGAGGCCGGGGTGTTCGTCGACCGCAACGACGTGGCGGGCTACGAGGCGGTGCTGCGCAAGCTCCTCACGCCCGCCGAGTACCGACTGGCCTCCAAGCGGGCCAAGGCCCGGTCTGCCGAGCTGGACCCGACCGGTGAACTGGCCGCCTGGTGTGACGCCGTGGAGGCCCTGGCCTAGGAGGTCGGCATGGCGTTCGTGGCACCGACAGCGGAGGAACTCGGCCTGTACCTCGGGCTCCCTGAGATCGACGGAGCCCGGGCTGATCTACTCATCCAGCAGGCGGTCGCCCTGTGCGAGACGGTGGTGAAGCCGCTGCCCGACCAAGCAACCGCCGTGGTGCTGTCGGCTGCTGGCCGGGCCTACGTCAATCCGCAGCAGGTGTCCTACGAGACGATCGGCCCCATGTCGGTGCAGCGTCCGTCCGGCTCGGGCGGCCTGTACCTGACGCGGGCCGACAAGGCGGCCCTGAAGAGCGCGGCTGGCCGAGGCGGCGCGTTCACCGTCGACCCGACCCCGGCCACGGCGGATCCGTCACCGACGTACCCGGTCGATGACGGCTACGGTCCGCCGCTGGAGTACGAGCCGGGCTGGGGGTGGGTGTAGTGCCTGCCCCGTATCCGTTCGGGGAGACGGTGCGGATCGTGCGCACCGGCCCTTCGCCCGGGCGGGATCCGCGCGGCCAGCCGCTGCCGGGCCCGGATGAGTCGTTCGACTTGCCGGGCTGCGTGGTGGCGCCGCGGGAGCAGACGCCGACGGTGGGTGGCTCGGAGCAGCAGGGCCGGGACACCGTCATCGTCGGCTGGACCGTCTACGCCCCGGCCGATCATCCGAGGATGCCGCTGCGCACCACCGACAAGGCCCGCATCCGGGGCGTCACCTGCGAGATCACGGGTGAGCCTGGCGACTGGGGCCGCAACCCTTTCACCGGGCTCCGCGGTGTGGTGCAGTTCGCCGCCGACCGGGTGACCGGCTAGCCCCGCGCCTGCTCCACAGCGGCGATCAGCTTCTGCGCTGCGTCGTTGCTCTTGCGGGGGATGGACAGGCTGTACGGGTCCTCATATGAGGGCCGACCCCCTCCCCAGGAGCCGGTCGGCTTCTCGGGGGCGGGCTGGGTGTCCGGCATAAGGAACTGAACGTAGCCGTGAAACAGCCGGTTGCCGGGCTTGAAGCGGTTGCCGGTCACATCTGCAGCCCGGATCCGAACGGGCGCCGGCTTCGGCCCTATTGGTGTCTTCGTGATGGTGACCCACTCGCCGTCGAAGCTGATACGGCCCTGTACGCCTTTGACGTCCATACGCCCCCCTTGAGTTGTGAGGAGACGAGGGTATGGCAGCGCGGTTCAAGCTGAAGCGGAAAGGCGTGGGCCAGCTGCTCAGGTCGGAGATGATCCGGGCGGACCTGGTGCGCCGTGCCGAGAACATCAAGACGACAGCGGTGGCCATCTCGCCGGTTGGCGGCGCGAGGGATCAGCACCCGGGCCAGTACAAGGGCGCCTGGGAGGTAGACAGCACCCGGCGCGGCGGTCGACGCCGAGACCGGGCTGTCGCTTACGTGCGGAACCCGACGTACTACGCCCGGTGGGTGGAGTACGGCACCGAGCGGGTGCCCGCCCACCACGTCCTGCTGCGGGCCGCAGCCTCGGGTGGCGACTGATGGCCGCCGTCGGCTCGGTCGACGTCGAGCTGGAGGTCATCGTGTGGCTGCGCGCCCGCCTCGACCCGAGCGTCGTCGTCCGGGACGAGACGGACAACAACCTCCTCAACGAGCTGCCCACGGTGCAGGTCCAGCGCATCCCGTCTGGCGGCGATGACGGGATCCGCCTCGACAGGGCCTTCATCGACATCGACGTGTATGCCGCGACGCGCGCCGAGGCGATCGCCCTGTCGGCGACGATCCGCGGCCTGCTGCTGGGCGAGCTGCGCGGCGCCTCGACGGATGCGGCCGTGTTCGCTCGGGTGGGCACGATCAGCGCTCCTGGCGTCCGCCCCTACGAGAACACCGCCCTGCGACGCGTCGGGGCGGTCTACGAGATCTACAGTCACCCGGTCTCCTGACCGGCTGGGCCCGCGCCGGACCCTGTAATCCGACCCCGCCTGCCGCGGGGTCTTCGCATGTCTGGAGACCCTCCATGGTTTCGATCACCCGCGCGGCGGACCTTCTGGAAGTCGGCGCGAACGGCGGCGGCTGGGTGGCCCCCCTGGGCACCACCTCGCCCGGAGACCCGGCCATTCAGCCGGCGTCGCCGTGGCTGCCCCTGGGCGCCATCAGCGACGACGGACTCGTCCAGGGTTTTGAGGAGGACACCCAGTCCTTCACGCCCTGGGGCTACACCGCCCCGATCCGCACCACCATCACGTCCAGCCTGCGCACGTTCGGGCTGACGGTGTGGGAGACGGGCCGCACCACGGTGCAGTCGCTGCAGTACCGCATCGACAGCGCGGACCTGACCCCCACGGCCGGGCTGACCACGTTCGCCGAGACGGCGAGCCCCGTCCCGGACCGCCGCGCGTTCTGGTTCGTCGTCCTGGACGGCGACTCGTTCCAGCGCGGCTTCTACGTGCCCGAGGGCGAGATCACCGAACGCTCGGACGTCACCCACAAGCAGGACGAGATCGCCGGCTTCGAGTGGACGATCACCGCCTACCCGGACACCGCCGGCAACACCGTCTACCACTTCGACCGAGTCCCGGAGACCGAGGCGTACACCGGGTCCTGAGCCGGTGGACGGGCCGCCACCCTGGCGCGGGCCCGGCCCGTCCACCTTTCACCCCTGCCCGCGCCCTGAACGAAGGAGCCCGCGCCGTGGCCAACACGAGCAGCACCAGCAGCAGGAAGCCCCGCAGCGCCGCCCGCGCCACATCCAGGCCTGCCGCCACCCGGCGAAAGGCCGCAGAGGTCGACGAGAAGGAGATCAGCCCGGTGGAGGCCCAGGAGATCGAAGCCGAGGGCCACTACATCACGGCAACGCTCTGCGGCGAGGAAGTGCAGGTCGTCCCGCCGACGCTCTGGCGAGCCTCATGGCAGCGCCTCCTGCAGCAGGGCTTGATCGATGCCTTCGCCGAGAAGGTGTTCCACCCGGACGACTTCGAGCTGTACGTGGAGCTCGACCCGACCATGCAGGAGTGGGCCGAGTTCACCGAGGAAGCGGCCCGGATGGCGGGTGAGAGCCAGGGAAACTCACGTGGACCCGCCGCGTCGTCGAGGCGCACGCCGAGGCGGTAGAGGCAGACCTCCTCCGCTACTACCAGGGCGTTGACCTGTTCGACGCGTTCCGCGGGGAGATGTCGTGGCGGCGGCTACGGGTCCTGATCCAGCACCTGCCGCCCGAGTCGGCGACCTGGACTGCACTGCGCAACGAGCTCACCCCTGAGCAGCTCGCCGAGCAGGCCGCAAAGGGTGAGCCAGAGAAGGGCCGCTGGTCACAACTGGAGCAGCTCGTGGCCGCCAACCTGGACGCCACCAAGCGCGTCGAGTGGGTCCTGCAGTGCGTGAACATCGAGCAGAAGTCGAAGCGCCCAGACCCACCCGAGCCGACCCGTCGACCCGGGGCGAGGCCACGCAAGGCGAAGCCGAAGCTCACTGAGACCAGCGCCGACCGGCTGTTTCAGCTTCTACAGGGAGGCGCCGCGTAGCGCCACGGAGGAGGTGCCGTGGCCGCCATCAGCGTGGGTTCCGTCGAGGTCGACGTCGTCCCCAACACCCGTGGAATCCGCAGGCAGCTCCAGCGCAGCCTCGTCCCTGCCGCAGATCAGGTCGGGGACGAGGTCGGCCGCATCATCGGGCGGCACATCTCCACACAGGTGGCACAGGCCATCCGCAACGGCGTCACCGCCGGCGGCCGGACGGCGCAGGCCCCGGCCGCCCGCCAGGGCCAGGCGACGGGCAGCACGTTCGCCCGCTCGCTGCGCACGACACTGGAAGCCGCTCTTCGGAACCTGCCCGAGGTCCGGCTACACGCCAACAGCACGGACGCTCAGCGAGAGATCTACAACATCCGGCGGCAGTTGCAGACCCTGCAGGACTCCCGGATCGGGATCGATATCAGCTCCGCCGATGCGGTCGCCGCCATCAACCACCTGCAGCAGCGCCTGCAGCGGCTGTCCGCGTCAGACGCTGACGTGGCGATCCGTGTGGACGCGGCCAGTGCGGCCACCACGCTGGCCGCGATCCAGGCTCAGGTGGACCGGCTCGACGGACAGACGGCCACCGTCGACGTCGACACCCGCTCCGCGGCAGCGAACATGCGGATGCTCACCTCCGCCGCCATCATGTTCGGCCCGGCGATCATTCCGGCCCTGCCCGTGGTCGCGGCCGGGCTGGGCGCCATCGCCGCGGCGGCCTCGGCCGCAGCCGTCGGCATCGGTGGCATCGCCCTCGTCGCCGTGCCGGCCTTCGTCCAGATGGGCAAGGTCATGCAGGCGCAGAAGGCCGCCCAGGACGCCTCCACGAACGCGGCTCTCAAGGGCGGGCAGGCGGCATCCCAAGGCGCCCAGCGGGCTCTGCAGATGGCGTCAGCCCAGCAGTCCCTCGCGTCCGCGCACCGCAACGCAGCCCGCCAGATTCGGCAGGCCGAGCAGGGCGTCGCCGATGCGGTGCGCTCCGCCTCGGAGGCGAACCGCCGGGCCAAGCAGCAGCTCGCCGATGCTGTACAGCAGGCGGCGGACCGGCAACGGCAGGCCGCCGAGCAGGTGAGCCGCGCCGAGGAGTCGCTGGCGGACGCGCAGCGGGACGCCCGGCAGGCCCAGCTGGACCTGAACCAGGCCCGCCGCGACGCCGCCCAGGAACTCGCCGACCTGGAGACACGCCTCGCCAACGCCCAGCTGTCCGAGCGGGACGCGGTGCTCTCCGTCGAGGAGGCACGCAACCGGCTGCGCCAGGTGCAGGCCGCCGGTTCGCAGGCGTCGCTGCTGGAGCAGCAGCGGGCGCAGCTCGCCTACGACCAGGCCGTACAGCGGCTCAAGGAGCAGCAGGCCGAGACGAAGAGCCTCACGTCGCAGAAGAAGGCCGCTGACAAGGCCGGCGTCGAGGGCTCCAAGACGGTGCAGGACGCCCAGGAGCGTCTCAGGCGGGCCGACGAGGCGGTCACCGACCAGCAGCGGGAGCTCGCCCAGGCGCGGCAGGACGCTGCCCGCCAGCAGGTCGAGGCCCAGCGCGAGGTGGCGGAGGCCCAGCGGAACGTCGCCCGCACCCAGGAGGACGGGGCCCGTTCGGTGGCCCGCGCCCAGGAGCAGCTGGCCGAGGCGCAGCAGTCGGCCGCCGATTCGATCGCCTCGGCCCAGCGCCAGATTGCCTCCGCGTCGCTTTCGGCGGCCGGGGGCGTCGATCAGGCTGCCATCGCGCAGGCGAAGTACCAAGCTGAGCTGGCCAAGCTCACCCCGGCGGCACGGGAGACGTTCGAAGCATTCCTTGACCTGAAGTCCGCGTTCTCAGACTGGTCGCGAGCGCTGCAGCCGGCCGTGATGCCGATCTTCACGCGGGCCTTGGTGGGGCTGAAGAACAGCCTGCCGGGGCTGACGCCGTTCGTTCTTGAGGCCGCCGAGGCGATTGGCGATCTGCAGGACCGGGCCTCGCGGGGCTTCAAGTCGCCGTGGTGGCAGTCCTTCAAAAAGGATCTGCGGGGCGCCGTGCGGCCCGCGATCATCGGGCTTGGCGTCGCCTTCGGGAACACCTTCAAGGGCATGGTCGGGGTGCTGCAGGCCTTCTTTCCGCACATGGACTCCATCTCGGAGCGAATGCAGCGGATCACGAAGCGCTTCGCGGACTGGGGCGCCAGCCTCAAGGGCAGCCCTGCCTTCGAGCGGTTCCTGGCGTACTCCTCGGAGCACGCCCCGCTGCTCGCCGACACCTTCGGCAAGATCGCCGTGGGGCTCATCGACATCGGCCAGGCCCTGGAGCCCGTCTCGGGTCCGCTGCTCGCCACGCTCGGCGCCATGGCGCAGGGCATCAGCTCCCTGGCGACGAACGTGCCTGAGCTGGTCATCGCCATGTGGGGCCTGTTTGTGGTGACCCGCCTGTGGGCCGCGGCCATGGTGGTCGTGAACGGCGCGCTGGCCGCCTTCAACCTGATCTCCAGGGCCGGGCCATGGGGGTGGATCGTCCTCGCTATCGGGGCCGTGGTCCTCGCCGTGCTGTACATGTACCGCCGGTTCGACTGGTTCCGCACCGCCGTGCAGGCCGTCTGGTCGGCGATCCAGACCGCCGCCATGTGGCTGTGGAACAACGGGCTGAGGCCCGCCTTCACCGCTATCTGGGGCGGGCTCCAGACGGTCGGGCGCTGGGCGATGTGGCTGTGGACGAACGCCATCAAGCCGGCGTTCGACTTCATCGTCCTGGCGGGGAGGATCCTGCTCACGGCTCTCGTCACCCTGGCGCTGCTGCCGATCGTCGCGGCGATCAAGATCGTGGGCGCCATTGCCATGTGGCTCTGGTCGAACGCGATCAAGCCAGCGTTCGAGGCGATCGGCGCGATCGCCATGTGGCTGTGGACGAACGCCTTCCGCCCCGCATTCCAGCTGATCGGCGACCAGGCGAAGTGGCTGTGGAGCAACGCCATCAAGCCTGCTTGGTCCAGCATTCAGGCTGGCGCCAAGTGGCTGTGGGAGAATGCCCTGCGGCCCATCTTCCGGGCCATCCGGGAGGGCATGCGGGCGGTCGGCCAGCAGGGCACTTGGCTGTGGAAGAACGCACTGAAGCCCGCCTGGGACGGCATCGTGGCCGTGGCCACCGTCGCCTGGACCAAGGGCCTGCGCCCCGCCTTCAATGCGATCAAGTCCGCGGTCAAGACGGTCGGCGACTCCTTCGAGTCGGCTCGTAAGGCAATCAAGATCGCCTGGGACAAGCTGAGGGGAGTGGCACGCGAGCCCGTCCAGTACGTGGTGGACGTCGTCTACAACAACGGCATCCGCGGCGTATGGAACAAGGTCGCGAGTGCTTTCGGGGCGCCGAAACTGCCGTCGTTCAAGTTCGAGTCCGGGGGCATCATGCCCGGCTACACCCCGGGCAAGGACGTTCACAAGTTCGTGTCGCCGACCGGCGGGCGGCTGGAGCTGTCCGGTGGCGAGGCCATCATGCGGCCCGAGTTCACGCGCGCGGTTGGCTCGGGCTTCGTCGGCGCGATGAACAGCATCGCCAAGTCCCGGGGCGCTCAGGGCGTCAAGGCTGCCTTGGCACCGATGCTCGGCGGCAACCCGAACACCCCGACCGACACGTCCCTGCGCTACGCGGGCGGCGGCGTGGTGCAGCGGTTCGCCGACGGCGGCATCTTCGGATGGATCAAGAAGACGGCGAGCGCCGCGGTCGGCGCCGGATCTGAGGCCTGGAACTTCGTCAAGAAGGGGGCTTCCTGGCTCAACGACACCCTCGAAGCGTCCGCCCGCGCGGGCGTCAAGAACGTCGTGGACCCGCTGCTGCGGAACTTCCCCGGCATGGACACCGGATTCGGTGCGATGATCCGCCGCATTCCCACGCGGATCATCGACGCCATGTTCGGCTACAGCAGGGAGGCCGACAAGCGGGGCGCCGGCGGGATCGGCGGCCCGCGGATCGCCGCCGCGTTGAAGTGGGCGAAGACGCAGCACGGCAAGCCGTACCAGTGGGCGGGAAACGGCGACCCGTCGTGGGACTGCTCCGGCTTCATGTCGGCGATCGAGTCCGTCATCCGCGGGCAGAAGCCGCACCGACGTTGGGCCACGATGGCGTTCCACGGGAAGACTGCGCCGCCCGGGTGGGTCTACCACGGCAACTCCGCATTCAAGATCGGCATCACGAATGCGGGCGTCGGCCACACCGCGGGCACCCTCGGCAAGACGAACGTCGAGTCGCGCGGGGGTGACGGCGTCGTCGTGGGCTCCCGGGCCCGCGGTTACAAGGACAGTCTGTTCAACAGTTGGTACGGCTTCATGCCCGGCAAGTACGACTCGGGCGGCTACCTCCAGCCCGGGCTCAATCTCGCCTACAACGGAACCGGCCGCCCGGAGCCGGTGTTCACCACGGCGCAGGCCAACGCGCTCACCTCGCTGGCGGCGCGTGGCGGCTCCTGTGGCCCGGCCACGTTCGAGGGCGACCTGTACCTGGACTCCGGTGAGTTCCTGGGCCGGGTGCGGGGTGAGGCGCAGCAGGTGGTTATGGAGCGGGATCGTCTGGTGATGGCTGCTGGTCGTGGTGGGAGGAGGCTCTGATGCCGATCCCCGGGAACCTCCTCAGCCCCACCACGGAGACCATCGACCCGAACACCTCGGGCTGGACGGCCAAGCTCAACTGCACGATCCTCATGGGCATCGGCGGCCGTACCGGCGGGGGCGGCTGCCTGTCGGTGCGGTCGGTGGCCGCGGGGGAGATGCAGGCCCGCACCGTCTCCTCCTACCCGGTCATCGCAGGCACCGTCTACTACGCGTTCGCGGACACGGCGGGGCAGGTGCCGGAGCGGATCGGCATCCGGTGGTTGGCCGGGGCGACGGAGCTGTCCGTCACCTGGTCGCTGACGACGATGTCCGCCTCGGCCGGCTGGCATCGCGTGTCGGTGGCGGGCGCGGCCCCGGCCGGGGCTACGCAGGCGCAGGTGCTGCTGTCGTCCACGGAGGTCGGGGCGGGCGTCTCGCACTTCTGGGAGAACATCTATCTCGGGGCGCCCATCAGAACGCTGGGCAACCTGCTGCCCTTCAACACGGAATCCAGCGAGGTCGACGCCTCCGGCTGGGCGCCGGTCGTCAACGCCGGCATCACCCGCCAGGTGCCGGTCATGAACTGGGCGGTCAACAACTACCTGGCCGGCGGGCAGGCCCTGGCGATGACCGCCATCGCCGCGGGCAACGCCAGCATCCTGGCGGTGGACCGGCCGGCGGTCACCCCGGGCCAGGAGTACCTGGCCTACGCCTACCTGCAGCCGCCCACGGTGGCGTCGACGGCGTGGATCGAGCTGCGGTTCTACGACGTCAACGGCAACCAGGTCCAGGCGACCCGCAGTGTGCTCGCCCCGCCGACCCCGGCGACCGGCATGTACCGGCAGCGCGTCTCCGACATCGCCCCGGCGAACGCCGCGACCTGCTCGCTCGCCGCGGGCCTGGACGGGGCGTCGGCCGGGCAGGTGCTCCGTCTGGAGACCATCGTCATCGCCGCCGCTCCGCAGCTGCAGTCCGGCACCGTCGTGCCCTACGCTGACGGCTCGTTCGAGCAGGGCGTCGCCGGGTGGACGGTGGCGTCCGGCGTGGCGACGATCGCCCGCACCAGCCCGTGGGGGGACTCCTCCTTCGAGGGCGCCTACTCGCTGGCCGTGACATCGTCCACCGCCAGCGCCTCCACGATCCGCTCCGCGCGATTCCCGGTCACCGAGGGCGTGAACTGGCGGGCCCAGATCGTCGCCCACCCGGACGCCGGCACGTGGACGTCCGTGGTCGTCCGTATCCGCTGGTACGGCGCCGCCGACAACGACCTCGGCACCAACGGCGGCGTTTCCTACGGCGTGCCCGGCTCGTCGTGGTACGCGATGCCGTCGGAGGGCGTGGCTCCCGCAGGGGCGACGCAGGCCGCGGTCGAGCTGGTCACGACGGCGTCTGCTGGTGCGAGCGTCCTCAACGTCGACCTGGTCACGCTATGGCAGGTGCTGCCGCAGACCGCGATCCAGGCGCACTCGGACGCCGGCTATATCACCCTGACCCTGCGCGAGCTGCCGCCCGACTTCTACCTGTCGCTGTACCGCACGGCGGCCGACGGCTCCCGCACGCTGGTCCGCGGTACGAACGGGCTCATCGACATGCAGCCCATCACCTCGGACCTTCTGATCGTTGAGGATCACGAGGCGCCGTTCGGTGTCGCGGTCGCCTACAACATCGTCATCCGCAACGCGGACGGCACCACAGCGTCCACCCGCTCCTCGACGCCCGTCACCCTCCAACTGGCCAACCTCAACGAGGCGTGGCTGAAGGACCCGGGCAACCCGCAGCGCAACCTGCGGGTGCTGGTGCAGCGCGCGCCGGACTGGGCCCGGCCCATCGAGCAGGCCGTGCACCGTGTGCGGGGCCGCCGTAACCCGGTCGTCCTCTCCGGCGTCCGGGGCGGGCTGGAAGGCGAACTGGCGATCTGGACGCGCAGCGACGAAGAACGCCAGGCCCTGCACCTGCTGCTGGACTCCGGCAACACGCTGCTGTGGCAGGCCGCCCGGGGCATGGGCGTCTCCGACATGTACGTGTCGGTCGCCCAGATCTCCGAGGCCCGTGTGGGCGCGCTCGCACAGGAACTGTGGCGGGCGTGGACGCTGCCCCTGACCCAGCAGGACATGCCGGTCACGCTCGGCGTCAACGGCTCGGGCGGGCGCACCTGCCAGGACGTGCTTACGGAGTTCGCCACCTGCGCCGACCTGCTGGACGTGTACGCCACGTCCGAGGATCTGCTGCTCGACCGCCGGGGGTGATCGGTGTACCCCGTCTCCGATCGCTTCCTGGCGCGGCTTGCCGAGTCGCACACGCCGATCACGCAGGTGCAGCTGTTCCTCACCACGGGCGACGTCATCGACCTGCCGCACATCGGCGGGTCGGTGACGGTGGATCGCAGCCAGTCGATCCGCCGCACGTGCACCGTCACCTGCCCGGAGCCGAAGCTCATCCCGCGCACCCCCACGGATCAGCTCGCCACCTACGGGGCGCGGCTGCGGATCTCCCGCGGCGTCGAGTACGGCGACGGCAGCCAAGAGCTGGTGCCGCTGGGGGTTTTCCGCCTGGACTCGGTGGACGGAGACGTCTCCGAAGGGCCGGTGACGCTGCAGGGCAAGGGCCTTGAGGCGGTCGTCCAGGACGACCGGTTCACCACCCGCTACCGGGCATCCGGGACGGTCGTCACCGCCATCACCAGCCTGATCCGCCGCAGCATCATCGGTGCAGACGTCATCAGCGAGATCACCGACACGGCTATCGGTGCCCGCTGGTTCGACGTCGAAGCCGATCCGTGGGCCGGCTGCCAGGAGATTGCCGCAGCCGCGGGCGCCGAGGTGTATGCGAACTCGGACGGCGTGTTCGTCATCCGGATCATGCCGGACCTCGCGACCGTCGACCCGGTGTGGGCGGTTGAGGCGACCGAGGGCGGCGTCTACATATCCGGTAACCGGGCCATGGCCAGCGACGGCGTGCACAACGCGGTCCTCGCGCGGGGGGAGAGCACCTCCGACAGCGTCCCGCCGGTGTCCTACCTGGCCACCGACAGTGACCCCAACAGCCCCACCTACTGGGGCGGCCCCTTCGGTCGGCGGCCCCTGTTCTACAGCTCGTCCACGCTCACCACCCTGGCCGCCTGCCAGAACGCGGCACGGCTCAAGCTCGCCGAGGCCAAGGCCCCGAACGCCTCCGGGGACATCTCCTCGCTGCCGAACCCGGCGCTGGAGCCGGGCGACGTGCTGCGGGTGGTGCACGAGGACGGCAGCCGCGAACTCCACCAGGTGGCCTCGTTCTCGGTGCCGCTGGATATCGGCGGCGACTTCCCCATCTCCACCATCAGCGCCAAGGAGGACGCGTGAGCGACAAGAGCCTCCACGCGCACGCGCGCGAGTACGCCCAATACCAGGCGGAAGAGGCGGTCCGCGCCGGCGAGAACACCCCGAGCGTGCGCGGCTCCCGCCTCATGCTCGCCACCGTCACCAACGTCCTCACCGGCGGCCTCCTCGAAGTCGACGGCGACATGGAAGTCCGCCGCCTCGCCTCCTACACCACGCCCGCAGACGGAGACCTCGTCGTCCTCGCCGACTTCGGCAACGGCAACTGGGCCGTCCTCGGCAAGCTCGCCACGACCTGAGAGGGGGGCCCGTGACCGCGCCCGACCAGTACGGCCAAGACGTCCAGATCTGGCAGAGGACGGACCCGCCGTCCATCGACGGCGCCGCCAAGGCACTCGCCGACGGGATCATCCCGCACACCGTGATGTGGTTCGCCTCAGCGTCCGAACGCGGCGCCACCCTCACCGCCCCCGAAGAGGGCATGGCCACGTGGCTGCGAGACGTCAACCGGCTGGAGATCTACAACGGCTCCGCCTGGATAACCCCGGAGCCGTCCCTCGTCACCGGCACCACCGGCCTGTCCGCCGCTTCAGGGTTCTCCATCATCGACTTCTTCGGGCACCGGCAGGGCCGCGTCACGTCGATTGACTTCTACCTGACGCGCACCGGCGGCGACATCACCCTCAGCAACGGCAACCTCGTCGACCTGGTCGTCGCGACCGTGCCCACCAGTTGGCGGCCCACCCACGCCACCATCTCCGGCTGCTGGGACTCCGGCATCAGGCATGGCGGCTTCGTTATCGGCGTCGACGGCATCGTCACCCTGCGCACCTCCAGCGGAACCATCAGCACCGGCACGAATTTGCGGTTCCAGCTCACCTTCATTCGCACCGTCTTCTAACCCGCCCAGAAAGGGGGACGGCGTGCAGCTCGTCTCCAGATCGCAGTGGGGTGCCCGCGCCTACCGCACACCCAACGGAGCCACCCCGTACAGTCGGCCGCGCCGCGGCGTGAAGCTCCACTACCTCGGCACCGCCTACTCGGACAGGCCGCACGACCGGTGCGACGACTACGTCCGCCAGATCCAGGCCCAGCACATGGACGGCAACGGCTGGTCCGACATCGGCTACAGCTTCGTCGTCTGCACCCACGGCTACGTCTACGAGGGCCGCGGCCTGTACCGCCGCAACAGCGCGAACGGCAACACCACCCTCAACGACCAGGACTACGCCGTGCTGCTGATGGTCGGATCCTCCGGCCTCACGAAGCCCACGGACGCCCAGCTCAACGGGGCGCGCGACGCCATCGAGCACTGCCGCACCAGCGGCCCGGCCGGCACGTGGATCGGCGGCCACCGCGACGGCTACGCCACCAGCTGCCCCGGAGACACCATCTACGCCTGGGTCAAGGCCGGCGCGCCACGGCCCGCCACCCCGGCCCCGGCCGCACCCAAGCCTTCGACGGAGGCAGAGATGAAGCTCAGCGACCAGATCAAGCTCGGCGACTGGATCCCCAAGTACTGGCCCAACGACAAGGGCCTGCAGGACAAGCAGATCCCCGTCGACGTGGCGCTCGGCTCCGGCTACGCCCACTCCCGCAAGTCCGCCGAGAACACCGTCGCCATCCTCGCCGAACTCAAGGCGCTGCGAACCGAGGTCGCCCAGCTGCGGGCCGCCATCACGAAGGAGTCCTGACCATGCGCATCTTCGGTAGAGAGCCCGCTCTCGTCATCGCCACCGTCTCAGCTGGCCTGTCGCTGCTGGTGACCTTCCAGTTCGGCCTGTCCGCCGAGCAGGCCGGCGCGATCGTCGCCTTCATCTCCGCCGTGTTCGCCGCGGCCACCGCGGCCGTGACCCGGCCCATCGCGCCCTCGGCGTTCACCGGCCTCGTTGCCGCGGTCGCCGCGCTGCTCGCCGCCTACGGGCTGGACCTCGGCCCGGAGAAGATCGGCGCCCTCAACGCGGTCGTGCTCGCCACGCTCGGCCTGCTCACCCGCGGCCAGGTCGCGCCGGCCACCCCCAGCACCCCCGCCGCCGAGCCGCCGCGCGTCTGATCGAGTGCACCACTTACATAAGGGGAGGGCGCAGTGAGCGAGGTCTTCGGCGTCAACCCGGGCGACGCTGGAGCCGTCACGCTCCTCGTCGTAGTCGTCCTGCTGGTCCTCACCGGCCGCCTAGTGCCCCGGAAGACCCACGAGGACGCCCTCGCGGACAGGGACAACTGGCGGCAGGCGTTCCTCGAGAGCGAGGCGGCACGCAAGGTCGAGCACGAACAGACCGGTGAGCTGCTGGAGATGGCCAAGCTCGGCGGTCACATCCTCACCGCCTTGCCCCACCCGGGGCACGCGGACGAGGAGGAGGTGAATGCCGGTGATCGGATGGGTCAGGCGCCTCGTCCTCGGATGTGACCGCACCGAGCCGAGCGACTCCGAAGCCGCCCTGAAGCGGGCACGGGAGGCACGCCAGCAGGCCGAGGCACGCCAGCCCATCGTCTCCGCCGTGGCCGCGAAACTGAGGCACGCCCGCGAGGAAAACCACTTCCGTGAGCGGATCGAGGCCGCGTTCAGAGGAGCACCGTAGTGAGAGAGATGGGCGTCGACATGTGGGTCAACCTGATCGCGTCGGCACTGGCCACGCTGGTCTGCGCCGCATTCGTCGTCATCTACCACGTGAAGACGACGTGGTGGAGGTCCCAGACTGGCCGCAACCTCATGGGGCTGCCGACCGCGATCGGGTTGCTGTTCCTGTACACCGTCCTCATCACGCTGTGGCCGGACGGCTGCATCGCCGTCATCCTGCGGGCGGTTCGGACGGCACTGGCGCTGGCGATCAGCGCACTGATCGCGCAGCGCATCCGCATCCTGTTGCAAGCCCAGCGGGAAAGCCGCAACCGAACTGGAGTGTGACCCGTGCCTGACTGCAACCGCAGTTCTCCGCCTGCCGACTGGCCGGGTATGGAGATGGTCGGCCTGACGAGGCTGACCGACGACATCCACTATGGCTGGTTGGCCAAGGAGACTAATCCGACCTTCTGGCACTGGTGCAAGGCGCTGGAGGGCGTCCCCTCGGAGCGCAAGGTGCACGAAGGCTGTTGGGTTGCCGCAGGCACCAGCGCCCACACCCTCGTCTCCCGCGAGCCGCTCACCCTGGAGCCGTCGCTGCTGTGGAGGTGCTGCGGCATCCATGGCTTCGTCCGTAATGGCCAATGGATCAACGCCTAGGAGGCGCTATGCCCGATCCGATCCCTCTCCGCCCGCGCCGGGACGACACGGCCGCGGACGTCAGGTCGCTGGTGCAGCTCGGCCAGGAAGACCCCCCGCCCGTACCGGCGCCGGCCACGAACCCGTTCCTCGAACCGGACTGGCCGGCCGACGACGAACCCGCGTGACAGACGCCCCGCCCTCCTGCTTTCGGCAGGGGAGCGGGGCGCTTCGTCGTACCTGGGGGTCGAACTACTGCTGCTACTAGTCGAAGTACTAGCCCATCCCAGATTGGGAGTTGGCCTGTCGACCTCTCGATAACATGCCATATCGCGGGCGTTATTGGGGGTGATTGTCCGACTCCTTGTCGGCTCGCTTGCCCGTCGTCCGACCCTCGGCGATCTGCTGGGCGCGCGCCCTGCTGATCCCCAGTTCGGCGGCAACCTGGGCGTGACTGAGCCCGTCGCCGCGCATCTCCAGAACGGCTTCGCGTCGGATCTCGCGCAGCCACTTCTGCAAGTCGGGGATGGCTTGCAGTGCCGCGCTCACATTCTTGGCGCGCTGGATGGCGTTGCCCTGCTCGGCAAGGTGCTTGAGGTTCTCGAACGGGCTCGGCGGGTTCGTCATGGAATCAGTGTAAGGGGTGGGTTGACATGCGTAAGGGGTGCCCTTACATTTGAAGGGTCGGTTTAGCACGAACAGAGGAAGTGACATGGGCGAGCGCGAGAACGTCAGGAACGCAGGCAGCAACTATGGCGTGCACATCGAGAGCCACACTCGCGTGATCGGCGGACGACTCTACGAGTTCGCCCGTCAGACGTGGCGTGACGGCCGCGTAGAGCTGTGGGCGAAGCCCGTCGGCACCACTCACGGCAGCCGCCACCACATCCTCGGCTTCTCCCGGTGATCACGGATCACCGAGGTACGACCCACGAAGTCTCGATTGAGAAGACGCATCACAACGGGACGACAGGAGCGGGCGAGATGAGCGCAACCTGCCTCTGCGGGTGGCGCGACTGGGAGCCGTTCACCCCGCAAGGGGAGAGGTTCGCCGTCCTCCAGCTCCAGTACCGCGCAACCGACCACCTGCCACACGCCGCCAAGCGACGGAGGAAACACATGCCCTACACCCGCCTCGTACCGACCTATGACAACCACAAGCGCCGCGCGATCGAAGCGGATGGGACTGTCCACGCCGCCCGTGGGGCTGCCGGAGGCGCCGGAGGATTTACCACGGCCTGCGTCGTCTACCCGGCACCCCGGGTGAAGCGACTGGAGTTCACGCCTGAAGGGCCCGTCACCTGCAACGGCTGCCTGAAGGCTCTCGGTGATGTTGCCTGAACGTGACGGCGCCCCGGCTGAGGAAAGCAGCCGGGGCGCCGCCTCGTACCATAACCGATCGGAGATCAAGATGGAGTGTTGCGAGGGATGTCTGCGTCCCTTCTGCCGCGTGTGCGGCGTTCACCACTGCGGTGTGCTCGACCAGCTCTGCCCGTGCGGCAACCCCGACCACAACTGCGAGTGCGATTGCGGCGTCTTCGGTGGCAAGGAGGAGGTGACGTGACCGACCTCGCCCCGCACCAGCCGGATGCCACCCCTGCCGTCTACGACGCTGCGACGCTCGCCGTCCTGGCCGCCATGGAAGAGGCAGCCGAGAAGCACCTCGACGCCATCCGCCCCCACAACACCAAACGCAGCTACGCCAACGACTGGGCGCTGTGGGAGGAGTTCCACGACTGGCTGGGGGAGCGGACCGGCAGTCGCCTGCCCTCGACCGCCGTCACCAAGGGCACGCTCGTCGGGTTCGTTGTCTGGCTCGACACCATCAAGCTCGCCGCGCCCAACAGCATCGACCGGCGTATCACCGGCGTCACCGTCACCGCGCGGGACCAGTACGGCGTCGAGGTGCCGAAGGCCGCCACGGTCGCCGCCCGGCAAGCCCTCAAGCCGCTGAAGAACGACCCCGAACGCATGGCGCGCGGACGGGGCAAGGCGGCAGCGGCCACACCTCATCAGCTCCAGCAGATGGCCGCTGCCGTACCCGCCGGGCTTACAGGCCTCCGCGACCGCGCCCTCTGGCTCATGGCCTTCGGGATCTGCGGACGCTCCGCCGAAGTCGCCGGACTCCGAGCCGAAGGCATCACGCAGGTCAGCAAGGGACTGGATGTCCAAGTCCCGGCCGTCAAGGGCCGACCGCCGCGCAAGGTCGAGGTCGCCTACGGCAAGAACTCCGACACGTGCCCAGTCCGCGCCTGGCTCACCTGGAAGGCGGCTGCAAGCATCGAGTCGGGTCCAGCCTTCGTCGCCATCGACGTCCGAGGAAGGCTGGGTACAGGACATCTCTCTGCCGAAGCTGTCCGCGAGATCATCGCGCGCAACGCCGAGCGTGCGGGGATCGCCGTCCGCCTCACCGGCCACTCGATGCGGGCAGGGTTCATCACCACGGCGCGGCAGGCCGGGAAGCGTGAGGAGAAGATCCGCGCCCAGTCCGGCCACGCCGAGAACAGCCCCGCCTTCTGGGGCTACATCCGCGAAGCCGACAAGTGGACCGACGCGGCCAGCGAGGACATCGGTCTCTGAGTACGACAACACCCCCGCAGCTTCGGCTGCGGGGGCGTTCCGCTGTCCGAGGGCTTAGCCCCAGGTGGTGTCGTCGTCCATGATGCCTCCCCAGATCGGTGCGGCCAAGGTACGCGGAACGCGGCCGTCCTGTCAGGAGGTCGTGCCACACTGGCCGTAGGCCCCGCCGGGCTCCCCCGTCTCGGCGGGGTCTGTCACGTCTGTCGCAGGCCGGGCTCGGGGTTGCAGACCTGGCACATCTCGACGTGCAGGCTTTCGTCCTCCAGCGCCAGGAGCGCTTCGTCGCGGCTGAGGAATCCGTGGTTGCCCTTCCAGATGCCGCAGCCGCCGCGGTGGAGCACGGTGCGTCGGTCGCGGGCCGGCTCCAGCTTCCACCGGGCTTCTTCGCGTGCCCGCTGGGCTGCCCGTCGGTCGCGGTCGATCTCGGCCCGCAGCGTCTGGATCCGCGCCCGGGTGGTTCGGAGCTGGTAGTCCAGCCACTCCTCCAAAGCGGTCAGCTTCGCGAGGCGCTCCTCGGGCGGCATGTCGTTCATGTGTTCGAGTCTAGGGTGGTGCCCGTGAGCAGCAACATCGGCCCCGGCCGCTACCACCTCACCCTGACCCGCGACGGCCACCCGGCCATGCACGGCTGGTGGGACCGTGAGACGGTGGCCCGCGACCGGCTCCGGGGCTGGATCGGAGACTGGGGCGGGCCCGGGGTGCGCATCACCCTCGTCGACGAGGACACCGGCACGACGTTGACGGAGTGGCCGGACGAGGCGTGATCTGCTGGCATGCTGTCCGCTATGGCCCACCGCCCCTACCCGGTCCGCGAGCGTGCCCTGCGGCAGATCATGCGCCGACACCGCAACGAACTCCCGCCGCACCTGCTGTTCCGCGCTGCGCAGCCCAGCGGCCGCGAAGCCGGCGAGCGGATGCGGGCCGCTTTCGCCGCGCTCCCAACTGCGGGCGCCTACGTCCTGTCGACGCGACGCCCCGGCGTTGTCAGTGGCCCCTCGTAGCATGGGCTCATCGTTGTTCGCGCTTCTTGTGCGTGCGACTACTCGAACGGCGCCCCGCGGTGGTCACGCACCGGCGGGGCGCCGCGGTAAGGAGGGGCCGTGGACGACCTGGTGCAGTTCCTGCGCGACCGGCTGGACGAAGACGAGCGGACCGCGCGTGAGGCTGCGATGTCGGTCGGCCGCACCGGCTACAAGAATGGCGTCCTGGTCAACCCGCCCGCGCGCTTCGGTGACGACCTGGTAGCGGACGGCGCGCAGTGGGTATCGAGCCATCACCTCGTAGTCCGAAAGCGGCTGGGGCCCGAAGAGAAGGGTCGCATCGTGGCAGACTGCGGCGGCTTCGGCGCGAGGCCTGTCGCCGTACATGCAGCGGCTCACGACCCGGCCCGCGTCCTCGCCGAGGTCGAAGCCAAGCGGCGGGTCATCGAACGCTGCACCGCCGTTCAGGGTCTGCTACTGGACGACTTCACCGCAGAGCACCTCGCAGATGAAGTCCTCGCCCTGATCGCCCTGCCCTACGCCGACCACCCGGACTACCGCGAGGAGTGGCGGCCCTAGCCCTCCGCGTGCCGCACGGCCTTCTTCAGCGCCATCTCCACCGGGTACCGGTCCAGCCCGGCCTCGGCCGCATAGGCGGTGACCCCGTCCTGCACGGCGACGGCTTGTTCGACGGTGAGTCGCTGCTCCTGGATCGCCGCCCACGCCTCACGCTCAGCCGCCAGCAGGGTCGGGGGGAAGTCGAAGTCGCTCACGGGTGGAGATCCTAAGCCGCGCGGTCACGGGCCCATGAGGCGGCCTCGAAGTGGTGGACTCCTGCACGCAGCCTTGACGTAGTGATGCGGGGGGTGCATCATCGAGGTATCGGGAAGTCACACAAGGATCTACCGAGGAGTCACTTTGTCCAGCAGCACCGCTCGCGCCATCGCCGAGAACGACCGCTTCTCCATCGCGGACCGCATGCCCATCGGCAGCCGCTACACCGACGGCGAGGAGGAATTCACCCTCGTCGCCTACTCGGTCGACCCTCACAGCCGGACCGCTCACCCCCTCTTCATTGCTGACGCGGACATCGCCGCCGGCCCCAACACTCACTGGTACGACCGGGCCACCACGGGGAGCATTGCACTGCTGGAGGTCTCCGACCTTCTCGGCATCGACGACGCAGCGCTCCAGCCCGCCGAGCCGGACCAGGAGCGAACCGACGCCGCCATCGGCGCCCTGGCCAGCCGCGAAGAGCACACCTTCCGCGACACCAGGGACTTCTCCCGCGTCATGCTGCACGGCGACCTCAACTCCGACGAAGAGGTGGCCGCGTTCCTCGCTTACGCCAAGGCTGAGCTGGAGCTGCGTGTGGCGCAGGGACAGCTTGAGAGGGTGTCGCGGGAGCGTTCCGAGCGGATTGCCCTGGTCGCCGACCTGGCGGGCTCGCAGCGACGGGCTGCCAAGGTGCTAGGACTGAACCAGTCGACCATCAGCCGCGCCCTCCGCGAGCGTCCGGAACGGCCGTAACTGCATCCGCAAGCTCCACGAGAAGTAGTGAGGATACCGGCTATGAATTACGACCTCAGCGACCCGAGCGCACGTGACATCCGGGCGGCAGCCCACAGGGCCTACCTGGAGTCCCGTATCGATGGAATCGACGATCCGGATGAGCGGGTCAACGAGATCCTGGCCCAGCACGCTCGTGTCGCTGACCCGGAGAACTGCACCGACGCTGATCTCGCTCTGCTGCTCGGCGAGAACTGGCGGGACGTGATCGTCGTCCTCCAGCAGGCTGCCAATCTCACTCGGGACCAGGCGGAGAAGATCGCTGCCTTTGCGCTGGGCCCGAACTGGGAGCTTGACCTGGAGGAGGCGCATGCTGCGCTATCCGGAACTGGGCTCGCCGACTGGAGTGACGCCGCTGAGGCGTGCGATGCGGCCACTGAGCATACGTGGTCGAAGGGTGGCCCCTTCTGGGAGGCCAACGACGCGTTCAGCTGTGCGCTCATGGCGGCTATGGCAGGAGAACGTATTCCTGAGATGACGCGTCGTGACCTGATGAGCGCCTGGCGCACCGCCTTTGGAGCTGACCGCGCCAACGAGAAGTGAGGGCCCGAGCCCTGCACGCTACGCGGCCTCGATGACGTCCCCGCGTTCGACCTGCCGCAGCTCGGCCAGCAGCCGGCTGTACTCCTCCCGCTGCTCATCCGTCAGCCGCAGCGTCGGATGCCCGCCTGGCCCGGTCCACAGCGCGCGGATCGCCGCGTTCAGCTCAGCAGCCGAGCGCAGCGAAGGCCGCGGCGAGACATCGGGGGACATGCCGATCAGGGTAGCCGCCCGGTCTGACAGCGGGCTATGAGTTACGTCGTCCGTATAGGACGAGTAGAGCGACTAGGAGGTCACCATGCCCGACAGCCCCGCGTACAGGCGACTCCAGCAGGCGGCAGCGGAAGCGACCAAAGGGGCGGGCCTACTCGCCCTGCGCACACTCAGAGACGTCCACTGGGAGTGCGTCGCCCTTGAGGAGGAATGGGCTGGCCGCGACGAGCCGGGCGCCGAAGAGGTACGGGCCGCCCTCGCCCGCATCCGCGCCAAGCTGGACCCGGCCGTCGCCGCGCCCTGGGATGACGACGGGGCCTGATGGCGGTCACGGGTTCTCGGCGGGCGGCTGACCCACGTAGGTGCCGCGCCCCTGAACCTTCCACACGACCCGCTCCTCAACGAGCACGTCAAGGGCGCGCCGCACCGTCGTCCTCGCGATCCCATACTCCTGCACCAGCCGCGTCTCGGACGCGATCGGCCGGCCCTCCGCCCAGTCGCCGCGGGCGATCCGCGCCTTCAGGATTTCGGCGAGCTGCCGGTACGGAGTGACGGGGCCTTCGTGGTCGATCTCGGCATCCGGGTCTGCGGCCATGATCTCGACGCTAGGCAGCGCCCTACATGTCAGCATCTCGGGCTACGTATCGAGACGTCGCGAGACAGGCCGATACAAGTCGGGCTAGCCTGCAATTGCAGGACCCCCGCGACCGCGGACACGGCCCGGGGGCATGGCCGACAGCTGCAAGGAGCGTCGACATGGACGAGGGTACGGACACCGACCCCGACCGCCAGACCACACCCCCAGACGAGCCCTGCCCGTGCGGCAGCCACGACCACAAGCCGCTGCGCATCGGCGACCGGCTTTCACCCAGCGGCCACACCGTAGGACCCGTCCACGTCTGCCCGGCTGAATCACCCGTGGGACTACGGGGTGTCCTGTGATCGCCCGCCAGGATGAGGACAGTGGTGTCTGTGGGCCCTGCCAGCTCGGTGAATGCGGACACTGCGACGGCAACCACGACCTGCGCTCTGGGCGAGGGCCGGCGGTGCCGCTCCTCCGGTGTGCCCATCGCTGCATCCGAGGCCAGGAGCGGCCGGGAAGGAAGGGCTAAGCTCAGGCCACAGCATCACCGCAGGGTGAATGGGCGCTACACCCTCTTCCCTTAGGTGATCACCGTGTTGTTGAATCTCATCGGTCAGTGAACGGCCGCCTCGGTGCCATCAACCGTGCAGGAGGTCGGTGACATGAACCCGCAGAGCGTGAGCAACCAACAGCAGGTGGCTGAGCTTCATCTCGTGGCCGGCTTCCATACGCTGGACCGTCGACCGGTCGATGCCGGTGACGTGGGCGAGGGATTCCTGGGTGAGGTTCTGGTGCAGTCGCCGAACGCGGATGCGGTCCCCGGTCGCCCGGCGGGCGTCGAGGATCCACTGCGGGTGATCGGCTGGCACCCGAGCAACGCTTTACCGACCAAGATCATAAGTCAGCAGCAGATTTGAGGCACTCTTCGATCATGAAGTAGTGCCCAGCGACACCCCCGCCACCCCCCACCGACAGCCCTGTGGTCTGGCATATGCCGCAGGGCTCCGTGTAGTGTCCAGGAATCGAACGCACGTTCGCTCTTTCGAGTGAAGCAGGGCATCAACCTGCGACTCCGCGGCAACGCGACGAGTGAACACAAGAACGTGCCGGGCTCCGTCGCTAGCGGCTAGCCCCCCCTCGGCGAGGGCGCCCGGCACTTGGGGCGGCCCCCTGCTTCCTCGTTGGCACGGGGGAGCAGAGGGCCGTCTGACTGGCTGACGTGCAACGATGCCGCTTCCTGTTAGGAGATATTTAGGAGGCGAGGCTGTGGGGTATCCCCGCGTATTGCCGTGACATCGACGGCGCATTGGCGGGCTGATGATGGCTCGACTGGACCCGTCACCGACCGCTGAGCTGCTGTTTCCACCTCGAAGCCCCAGTTGAATGACCCCCCTCCAAAGCGAGGTGTAGCGTGGGCATCCGCTCTTACAAGCAGGATGTCGGCGGTTCGAAACCGTCCGCGCCCACGGACACCGAGCAGTCAGAGGCCCCCGGGGAGTTCCCTGGGGGCCTCTTCCGTCACGACGTTCCGTCCGCTTCACCCGGAGGGGTCTCGTGGGCGTGCTTCAGTTCCGAGCGGGCCGCCACCCGGTCGGGGCCGGTCAGTTCGGACCAGTAGCGGTGCGTGCTGACGAACACCGCGAGTTCGTGCTCGCGCCGCCGGAGTTTCTCCACCTCGGCCTGCTCGTCGGCGGTCCAGCCGGGGGAGGCGGGGCGTTCCACCTTGCGCCAGCCGTTGTCGTCGCTGAAGCCGTCCAGCGGCTCCACCGACCAGGGAAGTCGCTTCAGAAGGGCCGACAGCTCGGCCCGGACCTGATGGAGTTCCTCCTGACCGGCGAGGAGGTCACTCGGAAAGTCATAGGTCGTAGCCACGGCCCAATGATACGCCTGTTCGAATTGGTGGAGCGAGTTCCTTCCTGTGGTTCATGCGAACGGGTGTACCAGCCGGAGCTCGCCGACGATCCGCTCCGTCACCGGTGCCGGGATCCCGTGGCGCTCGGCCGCGCGGAGCAACGCGCCGCCGATGGCGTCCAGTTCGAGCGGCCGGCCCGCCTCCGCGTCACGCTGCATCGACGACTTCGTCGCGGGCGGGAACGCATCGTAGCGGGCGAGGGCCTGGGCCGGGTCCGACGGGCCGCCGCACGCCCGGCTGATCGCGGCTGTCTCCGCCACCAGGGCCGTCAGTTCGTCGCGGTGGTGGGTGCGCACGTCCCCCAGGGGGAGGCCGTAGCGGGTGGTCAGCAGGGCGAAGGGGGCCAGGAACGACATCTTCGCCCACAGGGTCGCCGTCTCGTCGTCCTGGAGGCGGGTGGCGGGACCGGCGGCGCCGAGGGCCTCGGCGAGGGCGTCGAGGCGGGTGCGGGGAACGTCCGTACCGGCCAGGTCGATCTCCGCGAAGGGGCTGGTGTGTTCGATGACGCCCGGGGCGACCCGGGTCGACTCCACGCGGATGACGGCGGGGGCGACCCGGTCGGGGCGGTAGCGTGCGCGCAGGGCGGCCGGGTGTTCGACGCCGTTGAGGAACGGCACGAGGAGGCCGTCGCCCGGGGCGGAGGCGGGTACGCGCCGCAGGGCCGCGTCGAGGGCGGTGTGCTTGACGGTCACCAGACAGGCGTCGACCGGTTCGCGCAGCTCGGTGCCGGCCTCGACGCGGGCCGTGAAGTCGCCGAACCGGGCGCTGCGGACCCGGATGCCGTCGGTGCGCAGGGTCGCGGCCGTCTCCTCGCCGGACAGGCAGATCACGCGGTGGCCCGCGCGGGAGAGCAGGGCGGCGAGCAGGCCGCCCACGCCGCCGGGGCCCAGGACGGCCACGGTGAGTTCGTTCGCAGGGTTCGTCACGGAGGTTCCTCTCGCCGGTCGGCCCCGGAAGGGTGGCCGCCTGGACGTGATCATGGCAGGAAACGCTGTCGTGGGAGTGGCGAAAGGGTGAGACTGGGGGCATGTGCCGGAGTATCAAGACGCTTCGTCCGCCCGCGCTGCCCGAAGAGGCCACGGAGGCGGACATCCGCGCTGCCGCGTTGCAGTACGTGCGGAAGGTTTCGGGCTTCCGCGCCCCCGCCGCTCACAACCAGGAGGTGTTCGACCGCGCCGTGGAGGCCGTCGCGCAGGCCACGGCCGAGCTGCTCGACGGGCTGGAGGTCAGGGGCGCCGGGGCCGGCCGCCGGGCGAGCTGAGCCCGACCGTGCCCGGCCGCGCCCGGCCGTTTCCGCCGCCTTGCCCGCCGGTGCCCTCGCCCGTCGGTGCCCTCGGCCGCCGGTGCCCCCGGTCGGCGTCCCGCCCGCTGGCGCCTTGCCCGTCGGCGCCCTCGCCCGTCGGTGCCCTCGGCCGCCGGTGCCCCCGGTCGGCGTCCCGCCCGCTGGCGCCTTGCCCGTCGGCGCCCCCCGTACGTCGGCGTCCCGCCCGCTGGCGCCTTGCCCGTCGGCGCCCCCGTTCGTCGGCGCCCCCGTTCGCCGGCGTCCCGCCGGCGCCCCCGCAGGCGGCATGCCGCACGCCGACGCCCCTCACGCCGACGCCCCTCACGCCCGCGCCCCTCACGCCGGCGCCCCTCACGCCCGCGCCCCTCACGTCGGCACGCCGCAGGCGGCGCGCACCCCTCACGCCGGCTGTGGCTCCGTTCGCGGTGGCGGGACGGTGGCGCCCTCCCACAGCTTGGTGAGGCGCTGGTAGCCGTAGACCACCGAGGCCATGACCAGCAGGAGCAGCGGTCCGGCGAGCCACGGGTACCGGGCCATCTCCAGCGGAGCGAAGCGGTACGCCGCCAGGAGCGCGACGAAGACGACCGTGCCGTAGCCGACCAGCAGGAGCCCCGCCCGGTCCCAGCCGCGGTCGAACGTGCGCAGCCCGGCCTCGATCGTGTACGCGAACACCACGCCGGCGACGAGGTCGACGCCGTAGTGCCAGCCGAACCCCAGCGTCGCGGCGAGCGTGGCGACCAGCCAGAACGTGCCCGCGACCCGCAGACCGCGTGGCCCCCTGCGGGTGTGGATGAAGATCGCGGTCGCCCACGCCGTGTGCAGGCTCGGCATGCAGTTGCGCGGGGTTATCTCGTCGAAGGGCAGGTGGTAGGGCGTGGTGATCGGCGGCAGCGTGTTCGGCCACAGGTCGGCCGCCGCCCAGGTCCCGCCGTCGGGGCCGTAGGCGAACATCGGGCCGACCACGGGATAGATCATGTAGACGGCCGGTCCGACCAGACCGATCACCAGGAAGGTGCGCACCAGGTGGTGGCGCGGAAAGCGCCGCTCGGCGGCCACGTTGCGCAGCTGGTACAGCGCGACGACGACCGCCGCCACCGCGAGCTGGGCGTAGACGGCGTCGAGGGTGTGCTCCGCGACCGGTCCGCCGGCCTCCAGCAGCCGGCCCGCCAGCCAGGACGGGTTGCCCAGGGCGTGATCGGCCATGGCGATGTACGGGTCGAGCGTGACCGGCAGCGTCTGCGACGTGATCAGCAGCCAGGTGTCGCCGGTCTTGCGGCCGGTCACCAGCAGCAGGCCGAGCCCCACGCCCTTCAGCAGCAGGACGCGATCCGGTCCGGTGCGCCGGGTGAGGGCGATGACGGCGAGGCCCAGGACGACCCACAGCGCGCCGTTGCCGAAGGGGTGGCCGTCCTCCGTCAGACTGGCGCCGATCGCCCACCGCACCGCCAGGAAGACCAGGTCGATGCCGATCGCCGCCCCGAGGGCGATCAGCCGCTGCCGCCAGGTGAGCACCACCATGGTCAGCGCCATGCTGGCGTAGAGCAGGAATCCGGACTTGGGGGCGTGGATCACCTCGCGCGCCTGCTGGGTGATCGGCCCGGGTATCCCGAGGTGGTGCGCGACGATCTGGAGCGCGACGAGGAAGCCCAGGGTGATCACGCCCGCCGTGGCCCACAGCACCGCGCGCCGGCGCTGGGGCGCGGCGAGCGCCCCCCGTGCCGTGCGCGTGCTCTCCGAGGCTTTCCGCGACGCCGTTGTCGTCAATGTCCCAGCCGCTTCCAGGTGTCGGTTCGATCGTGGTGAGGGCCCGGAGCCCGGGCTACGTCGTCCTCGGCTCGCGCCGCATCAGATACGCCGCCCCGGCCCCGGCCCCGAACAGGGCCCCCACCGACACCGCCGTGCCCAGCCAGCTCGCACCCAGCCAGTGGGCGCCGAAGTACCCGAGGGAGACGCTGTAACAGGCCCAGGTCAGGCCGGCCAGGGCGGACCAGGGGAGGAAGTCGCGGGCGCGGCGGTGCGCGGCACCCGCGCCGAGGGAGACGACCGAGCGGCCGGCGGGAGCGAACCGGGCGAGGACGACGAGCGCGCCGCCGCCCCGTGCGAGGGCGGCGCCGAGACGTTCCTGCGCGGTGGTCAGCCGCCGGGAACGCGAGATCGCCCGGTCCAGCCGGGCACCGCCCCGCCAGGCGATCCGGTAGGCGACCAGGTCACCGAGGACGGAGGCGGTGGCCGCGCACAGGGTCAGGACGAGGATGTCCGGCACGTCGGTCGCCGAGCCCGCTGCCGCCGCCGTGGCCGCCGTGATCACCAGGATGCCGCTGGGCAGCACCGGCAGGAACACGTCCAGCAGCACGGAGAGGGTGACCACCGCGTAGATCCATGGGCTGCCGATCAGCGACCCCACCTGCTCCAGCACCGCGACTCCCCGTGATCCCCCGTGGGCCGGACCGTGCCGCGATGACCCGGGGGGAGCGGCAAGGGGTGGCCGATGACAGCCATACAGCGTACGCGGGGGTGTGACGGGCGGTTCACGGGGGGCTCGTGTGTTCGGTACGGAGTGTTCACCTCGTCCCGGGTCGTCACCTTGTCGCCGTCACCTTGTCACCCGGCTGCCGCGCCCCGGAGGGCGGTGCGGGCGGACGTCCCGTAGCAACGGAGAAGACGCGCGGTCCCCGAAGGCCCGCACCGGTGAGGAACGGTGGAGACGATGCTGGCTGGGATATGTGCGGGCGCCGTCGCAGCCGCCCTGTTCGCGGGCGGTCCGGACGGCGCCGGGGGCTACGCGATGCGGACGGACGCCCGGTTCGTCCCGCCGGGCGCCGCCGGACGGTCACCGGCGCTCACCTACGACCGTGAGCTCGTGCCGGTGGCCTCGTGGATCGAGGTCGGCCAGCGCACGGCACGGGACGGTGCCACGACCGTCCGGTTGCGGGTGACCGGGATGAAGCCCGGGCACCCCTACGGCGTCCATGTGCACCGCGAGCCCTGCGGCGCCGACCCGCAGGCCGCCGGCGGGCACTACCAGCACCGGCCGTCGGGCGATCCGCACCACGTCGGTCCGCACAACGAGGTCTGGCTGGACTTCACGGCCGACCGGCACGGCAGGGCGGCGGCGAGCGCCCGGCACCCCTGGGGCTTCCGGCGGGGTGAGGCGTCCTCGGTGGTGATCCACGGCGTGCCGGGCGGCGCGGGAGCGCGGGTGGCCTGCTTCACGGTGCCGTTCGGCTGGGTGGCCGGGAGCCGATAGCGGACCGGGTGCACGGGGCACCGGGGGCCTGGCCGAGGGAGACGGCGCCTTCCCGGGTGCGGGAAGGCGCCGTTGTCGTCCGCCGGACGCGGAGGGAATCAGACGGCCACCGGCGCCTGGTCCGCCGTCCGCGGCCCCTGCTCGGACGCGCTCCGCCGCAGCAGCCGGTCCAGGCCGAACGCGCCGGAGCCCGTGAAGATCAGCAGGAACATGGCCCAGCAGTACATGGCCGCGCCCTCGCCGTTGTTCTGGATCGGCCACAGCGCCTCCGGCTGGTGGACCTTGAAGTACGCGTAGGCCATCGCACCGGAGGAGATGAAAGCCGCGACCCGCGTGCCGAGGCCCAGCAGGACCAGGGTGCCGCCGACCAGTTCGATGACGGCGGCGTACCAGTTCGGCCAGGCGCCGGCCGCGGCCGTGCCGCCCTGGCCGTCCGCGCCGCCGAGGACGCCGAAGAGCGCGACGGCGCCGTGGCAGGCGAACAGCAGGCCGATGACGATCCGGAAGAGCGCGAGGGCGTATGGCTGCGCCCCGTTGAGACGAGTGGTCATGTGGGGGTCTCCTTCGGTCGGCCGGCCCGGGGGAGGCCGGTCGGGGGACGGAACCGATCGACCCACGTTAGGTCTGCCTAACAGATGCTTGCAAGTTCAACATTTGGCCACTGCTTTACCTCTGGCCGCGGCCCCGTGTCGGCCCCCGCCGCACGTAGGGCCCCTCTCGCCACCGCGTCCGCGTCCGAAAGAGTGACCGAATCCACCCCCGGGCGGGCGCCCGCCGCCGTCACCCAGTGCACGCCCTCCGTCGGCACGCCGAACGCGAACCGTCGCGCGTGAGTGCGGTTTTGACGATCTATCAGATGGTAAGGGCGTGGCGTCACATCCAACCCCCCTGTCTCGTAACCGTCGACGGTGTGCGGGCGGCACTGCCCCGTGCGGAGCAGTCCGGCGAGGAGCGCGTCGGCCGTGTGGCGCAGGTCGGGTTCCGGCAGCCGGGCCTCTATGAGGGTTCTCACGGAGACGGCCGAACCGGGCACGTCGGGTGAGTGCGCCGTCCAGCCACCGGCCTCCTCCGCCACCCGCAGGCGCGGCCCGAGCACCTCCATCACCCCCGCCTCCACCAGGGCGGCGAGCTCCTCGATGCGGCGCCGGGGCGGGCCGATGGAGAGGAAGGCGTTGAGCGGGGTGTACCAGCGGTCGAGGTGGTCCCGGCGGGAGGCGCCGGCGAGCCCGCCGTGGTCGACGACCAGCCGGAGTTCGTTGCGCAGATCGCGCAGGACGTCGAGGGCCGCCTTCGGCGGGCCGTGCACATTGCCCAGAGCGGCCTGCGCGGCGTCCTCGCGCAGGTACGACAGCAGCCAGTCGCGCCAGGCGCCCGGACCGTCGAAGCCCCGCCCGGCGTACGGCCGGGAGATCCGCTCCCAGGACCAGCGGCTCGTGTCCGCCACGCCGAACTCGTCCAGCACCAGCGCCTCTTGCGGGTCCCCGTGCGGGACGGCGAGGAAGCGGTCGGTGAAGTCCCGTCGCGTGCTGCCCGTCCTGCGCAGCAGGGCGCGGTAGTAGACCGTCTCCACCTCCTTCGCCACCAGCGGCCATATCTCCGCCAGGAAGTCGGGCGCGTCCCCGGAGTCCGCGCGCTTGCGGAAGCCCGCGATCACCTCGGGCGTGAGGACGAGCGGGACGTGCCGGCCGTACGGGCCCTTGGCGTTGTCGCCGCGTGCCTGGTACGGGACGCCGCGCCGCGAACCGGCGTACAGCCGCGGCTCCCGCCCGGAGGGGAGGTAGCGCAGGCCCCCGCCGTCCCGTACGAAACGGCCGCCGCGGCCGGTCGTCAGCAGGGCCGTGTGGTCGAAGAAGTTGAGGCCGAGGCCGCGCAGCAGGACGGGTTCGCCCGGGGCGATGCCGGACAGGTCGACGTCGGCCGGATTGGCGGGCGGGACGTGGCGCAGTCCGTGGCGGGCGGCGTGGGCCGCGAGGCGTGCCTGGTCCGGGCCGGCGGTCACCGGCAGATGGCCCTGGGTCAGGACCACCGCGGACAGGCCGGTCAGGGTGCGGCCGTCGTCCAGGGCGAGGGTCTGCCGGCCGTCGGGGGCGTCGTCGAGCCGGATCGCGCGGGCCCGGTGCGTCTCGATGCGGACGGCGGGCGGTGCCAGCCGCACGACCTCGGCGAACACCCACTCCAGGTAACGGCCGTAGTCCGCCCGGGCCGGGTACTCGTCCGGTCCCAGTGCGCCGTCCGCCCACTCGTACAGGCTCGGGCCCGGGCGGATCGGGCCCGAGCAGTCCACGCTGTCGTCGGTGAACAGGGTGACCTGGCAGGCCACGGTGTTCATCAGCAGCTCGGGCGACTGGGCGGTGCGCCAGACGCGGCCGGGGCCGGGCGGGTCGGGGTCGATCACGTGGACCGTCAGCCGGGTGCCGGGCGGGAGGAGTTCCGGGGCGGAGGCACACAGGCGTTCAAGGACGCTGGTGCCCCGGGGCCCGGCCCCGACGAGGGCGACGGAGAGCGGCCCCGCCGTCCCGGGCGGTACGGATGCCTCTGCCGGTGCGGATTCCTCGGGCGACGCAGACAAGGGTGGGGCTCCAGGGCGTGGGGGTGCGTGGGGCGGGGCCCGCTCGAAGGGAAGCGGACGGTCCGCCGGAGGGGAAGCGGACGGTCCGCCTCATCATGCCGTCGCCGGGAGCGGTGATCGAGGCCAGTGGGGGAGACAGGCCCGCACTGTGACATGCGTCACCGGAAGTGCGGGACGCAGTGGTGACAACCGGGCGGAAAAGGCGAGTTACGGGGCAAGCTCGGTGTCCAGGAGGGTCGTCAGCCGAGGGCCCGTCCCCTGCCGCGCCTTGGCGTGCTCCAGCCGGAGCCGGGCCGAACGGCCGCGCAGGGTCAGGGTCATGAGCTGGTTGCCGAACCAGGGCCCGCCCGTCTTGCGCCAGCCGACCGGCGGCCGAGACAGGCGGCCGTGCCGGGCGAGGAAACGGCCGAAGCCGCGCGCCGCGGCGCTCCAGCCGGCCCGGAAGGCCAGCCGCATCGACAGCGGCACCGAGTTGTGGACGGGGGAGCAGACCAGCTGCACCACGCGCGCGTCCGGCCCCGGCTCGGACCGCCACGAGGGCTCGGCGATGTAGGCGTGGTGGACGTCCCCGGACAGCACGCACACCGTCGCCGGCGCGTCCGCCCCCGACCCCGCCTCGGCGATCAGCTCCGCCAGCCCGGCGAAGGAGTCGGGGAACGCCGCCCAGTGCTCCAGGTCGGCGGCCCGCCGCACCTTCTCGCTCAGCCGGGCCCAGCGGGGGCCGCGCTCGCCCCGGCACAGCGCCGCGTTCCACCCCTCCGCGTCGTGCACCAGGTGGGGCAGCAGCCAGGGCAGGGAGGTGCCGATCAGCAGGTGGTCGTAGGCCCCGGGGGAGTCCAGGACCTGCTCGCGCAGCCAGGCCTCCTCGCCCGGGTCGAGCATCGCGCGGTCCTCCTCGTCGAGGACGCGGGCCGCCCGGCTGTCCACCATCACCAGCCGTACGCGCCCGAAGTCGCGCCGGTAGCTCCAGCGGGCCGTGGCCGGGTCGGCGTCGGCCCGGGCGGTGAAGGCGCGCAGCACGTCGGTGCCGTCGGGCAGGGAGCGGACCCGCTCGTAGACCGGGTCGGCCGCCAGTTCCTCCGGGGAGAGGTTGCCCAGGTGCTGGTGGACCCAGTACGACATCAGGCCGCTCAGCAGCCGCTCCTGCCACCAGCCGGTGGAGCGCATGTCGGCGAGCCAGGCGGCGGAGGTGTTCCAGTCGTCGATGACGTCGTGGTCGTCGAAGATCATGAAGCTCGGCACCGTGGACAGCAGCCAGCGGATGCGCGGGTCGAGCCAGGACTCGTAGTAGAGGTGCGTGTACTCCTCGTAGTCCGCGACCCCGCTGCCCGGGGGCTCCTTCGGGTCGCGGCGCTCGGCCAGCCACTGCTGCGTGGCGTCGGAGGTCTCGTCGGCGTACACCTGGTCGCCGAGCAGCAGCAGCACGTGCGGCCGCTCGCCCTCCGGGTCGGCCGCGAGGCGGGTGGCGAGCGCGTCCAGGGCGTCCGGGCCGACGGGGTCGTCCCCACCGGCCGGCGGGGAGGCCCAGCGGCAGGAGCCGAAGGCGACCTGGAGGGCGCCGTCCGGGCCCGGCGCGTGGATCGCGGAGGGGGGGAAGGGCGAGCCGGGCAGCGGCCACACCCGGGTGTCGTCGAGGAGCACCTCGTACGTCGTGGTCGTCCCGGCCGTGAGGCCGGTCACCGGCACGAGCGCGTAGTGGTGCCCCGCGATCTGGAAGGTGCGGGCCGTGCCGCCGGCGCCGTCGGCGCAGCGCACCTCGGCCGTGCACGGGCGGCTCGTCTCGACCCAGACGGTCGCGGACGAGCCGTCGGTGTACCTCAGCAGTGGTCCGAGGCGCAGTCCGGCCATGGCGTTCCCCTCTCCGTCGCCCCGTACGGTACGGAACGACGGAGGTCAGCGGGGAAGTTCCGGCACGAATTCCTCGCGCGTGTCAGCAGCTCGCGAGGTGGTTGGTCAGGGCGGACTTCTCGGCGGAGTCCACCGAGAGGCCGTAGTAGTACTTCACCTGGACCCAGGCGCGGACGTAGGTGCAGCGGTAAGCCGTCCGGGAGGGCATCCAGGTGGCGGGGTCCTGGTCGCCCTTGGCCTGGTTGACGTCGTCGGTGACCGCGATGAGCTGCGGGCGGGTCAGGTCGTTGGCGAAGGCCTGACGGCGGGAGGTCGTCCAGGAGTCGGCGCCGGAGTCCCACGCCTCGGCGAGCGGGACCAGGTGGTCGATGTCGACGTCGGAGGCGGCCGACCAGGTGGCGCCGTCGTAGGGGGAGTACCAGCTGCCACTGGTGGCGGCGCAGGCGGAGTCCTGGACGACGTTGGTGCCGTCGCGCTTGAGGACGACCTCGCGGGTGTTGCAGGCGCCCGACTGGGTGATCCAGTGCGGGAAGAGGTCGCGGTTGTAGCCGGTGCGGTCCTCGGTGGCCACGGTGAGCGTGGCGAGGTAGGAGCGGGCGGTGGCGCCGCTGACCGGGGTGGGGAGGGCGGCGGAGGCCGTGGGGGCGCTGAAGAGGGCCACGGAGGATATGAGGGCGGTGAACGCCGCGGCCACGCTCAGCCGTCGACGCGCGTAGAACCTGGGCATGCGAACTCCCTGGGGAGAGGGGGGTGTTGGCGGGCGAGCGTGGGAATGCTCGCGGTGCCGTGTTGCGCACAGGTGTGCGCCCGGTGAGAAGTTAGTGACGCGTGCATGACATGACAAGATTCAAGACGGAACTTTTCACTCCGGGACCGTCGCGTACCATGGACGGCGCAGAAGGGGAGTAGCTCTTCGCCGGACCGTCGACATACTGCTCAGCCCGCCTGAGCCGGCGCCCGGAGGCAGGTCCTTTCCCGGACCGGCCAGCGAGACCTTCGGCAAGCAGTGCGCGCCCGTGCCCTACGGCACGGGCCCCGAGTGCGCTGCCGTGCCGAGGTGTCGCGTCGAATGTCTCCGACAGGATCAGCACTCTCGGTGGGGCAGCCCCGACCGATTGAGGAACCTTGATCAGCCTGACCGTGACGGCCGTCGTCTTCGGTGTCGTCTTCCTCGCCGAACTGCCGGACAAGACCGCCCTCGCCGGCCTCGTCCTCGGCACCCGGTACCGCGCCTCCTACGTCTTCGCCGGGGTCGCCGCCGCCTTCGCGCTGCACGTCGCGCTCGCCGTCGCGGCCGGCAGCGTGCTGACCCTGCTGCCGCAGCAGATCGTGCACGCGCTGACCGGCGTGCTCTTCCTCGGTGGCGCCGCGGTGCTGCTGCTGAGGAAGGGCGAGGACGAGGAGGAGGTCCGCAAGCCGGAGAACCAGTCCTTCTGGAAGGTCTCGGGCGCGGGCTTCATGCTCATCCTGGTGGCCGAGTTCGGCGATCTCACCCAGATCATGACCGCGAACCTGGCCGCCCGCTACGACGACCCGCTCTCCGTCGGCCTGGGCGCGGTGCTGGCGCTGTGGGCGGTGGCCGGGCTCGGCATCGTCGGTGGAAAGGCGCTGATGAAGAAGGTGCCGCTGCGGCTGATCACGCAGATCGCGGCGCTGCTGATGCTGGGTCTCGGGGTGTGGAGCCTGTGGGAGGCCGTGACCGGCTGAGCTGAACAGTGGGTGAACGTCCACAGGGGGCCCCTGGCGCGAACCCGGACTTGTTTTGTACCGTGGTGGAACAAAGTGGCCTCCGCCCGTTTTCCCTGACCGGCGGGCGGGGCCGCCTTGTCCCCCGGCTACGACGGACGCGACCGGCCGTCCGCCCTTTCCCGCGCTGGAACGCGCCCCGAGCCTTGGAGCTGCCGATGACGGCCACCGCCGTGCTCACCGCCCGCGCCCTCCTGCTGGACATGGACGGCACCCTGGTCAACTCCGACGCCGCCGTCGAACGCGTCTGGCGGCGCTGGGCCGAGCGGCACGGGCTCGACGGGGACGAAGTCATGAAGGTCGTCCACGGGCGGCAGGGCTACGCCTCGATGGCGCTGCTGCTGCCCGGCCGGCCGATGGAGCAGAACCACGCCGACAACGCCCGGATGCTCGCCGAGGAGACGGCCGACACGGACGGTGTCGTCCCGGTCCCGGGGGCGCCGGAGTTCCTGGCCTCCCTGCGGGGGCTGCCGCACGCGCTGGTGACCTCCGCCGACGTGCCACTGTCCACGGCGCGGATGGCCGCGGCCGGTCTCGGCCTGCCCGAGGTGCGGGTCACCGCGGAGTCCGTCGGGGCGAGCAAGCCCGACCCGGAGGGCTTCCTCAAGGGCGCCGCCGAGTTGGGCGTCGCCCCCGCGGACTGTGTCGTCTTCGAGGACTCCTCAGCCGGGATCGCGGCCGGGCGCGCCGCCGGGATGACGGTCGTCGGGGTGGGGCCCCGGGCCGCGTTCCACGAGCCGGACGTGGTGGTGGAGGACCTCAGGCGGGTGCGCGTCCAGGCGGAGGCGGACGGGACGATCCGGCTGCACATCGGCTGATCCCCGCGCCGGGCTCCGCCCCGGTCAGGTGGTCCGGCTCGGCGCCGGGGGAGGACCCGGCCGGCCCGGTCGTTCAGCCGACGTGCGCGGCGATGACCCGTGCGCAGTCCAGCGACTCCGTACGGGTGGTGTCCACCTCCACGTCGTAGGTCATGCCCTCGTGCACGATCCGCGCCTGGCTCGCGGCCATGCCCGGGACCCGGTCGCCGCGCGCGATCTCCCGCCCGGCCGCGACCTCGCCGTCACACCTGACGCCGGCCCACAGCACGTCCAGGCCGGCCAGGGCCCGCTCCCAGCGCTGCCGGGACGCCGGTCCGCCGAGGAAGACGTCGTCGACGACGACCCTGGCACCCGCCCGGGCCATCGCGGCGATGCCCCGCGTCCAGGCCGCCTCCAGGGCACGGAACTCCTCGCCCACGTCCACGCCGCCGTCCGCCGCGAAGGTGATGCCGGCCTCGGAGCCCCGCAGCCGCGCGGGCATCGCGTCGACGAAGTCGTCGACCGAGAAGGCCAGCCAGGGGTCGGGCAGCACCTGCTGCAGGCACCGGGCGATGCCCGACTTGCCGGAACCGGAACCGGAACCGCCGTTGAGAACGATCACCCGAGTGGTCACGGCCTCACCGTAGGGCGACACGGGCGGTCAGGGCTCCCGGGTTTCCGCCTCCAGCCTCTGACGGGTCTGCCGGTCGTAGACGCCGAGGTCTTCGGTCTGGACGCCGCGGGACCACTGGTAGGTGCGGACGGCGTCCTCGAGACGCTGGTCGAAGGTGCCGTCGGCGTCGTCGTTGTAGAGGTACAACTGCCGCAGCCGCAGCTGGAGTTCGGTGACCTCCGGGCCGCTGTCACCGCGGCGCAGGACGGTGGCTCCGCCGTTCTGGCCGGCGTTCTCCGGTGCGCCCGGTCCGGTCGGCGCGGCGGACGTCGGTACGGCCGACGGCTCGGACGACGACCGCGCAGGGCTCGGCGAGGCACCGGCCGTGGACGGCGACGGGGAGGGCGACGCGCTCGCGCTGCGGGACGGCGACGGGGGTGATGCCGAGGGGGACGACGGGCCGGCCGACGGCGTGCCCTCCGGGGACACGGACGCCGCGCTGCTCGCCGGGGCGTCCGGCACGCTCGCCCGGATGTCGTCCGGCAGCGCCGTGTTCCGGGAGGGGCTCTCGTAGGTGAACAGCCCGGTCGCGTACCCGGCCGCGGCCACCAGGCCGACGCAGGCGGCGGCAGCGGCGACCAGGGCCGCACGGCGCCGGCGCCGGGTCCGGTCCGCAGCCCCCGACCCGGCCGCGTCCCCGGCCTCCGGCCCCGGCCCGTCGAAAAGACGCAGGTCGGTGACGCTGGGCTCACTCGTGCCCGGCACGAGGGGGGCGGGCAGGACGGTGGTGTCCGAGGCGGCGGGCAGCACGGTGGTCGCGTCCGGGTCGACGGGCAGCACGGTGGTCGCGTCCTGGTCGACAGGGCGGCGCAGGGGGGTGGTGGCGTCGGTGGGCGGGACGGGGGAGGGCGCCCGGCCGGCTCCCTCGGCGTCCGGGGCCTGCGCGCGGCTTGGCGTGCCGGCAGCTCCGGCGGTCCGCCCGGACTGCGCGGCGCCCGCCTGCGGGGCCGGGCCGGTCTGCGCGGCAGGACCCGGCTGGGGGGCAGGGGACGAGTCGGGCATCGAGGGCTGTGAGGGCGTCACAGGGCCCGCGGGCCCACCGCCCGCTGCCCGGGGCGGCTGGGCGCCGGGGGTCGGCGTCGGCGGGAGTGCCGAGGTGCTCGCGGGCCTGCCGCCGGCCGCCCGGGGCGGCTGGTCGTCGGTGCCGGGCGTGGGCCCCTCCGGGGAGGGCGTGGTGCGGGTCGGCGTGTCTTCCGCTGCCCGGGGCGGCTGCGCGCCGGGGGTCGCCACCGGGTTTCGTGGGAGTGCCGAGGTGCTCGCGGGCCTGCCGCCGGCCGCCCGGGGCGGCCGGCCGTCGGGGGTCGGCGTCGGCGGGAGTGCCGAGGTGCTCGCGAGGCCGCCAGACCCGGCCGGGGCCGCCGCATCATCCTGGGGCGGCACGGCCGGACCTCCGCCCGCCGCCCGGGGCGGCTGGTCGTCGGTGCCGGGCGTGGGCCCCTCCGGGGAGGGCGTGGCGCGGGTCGGCGTGTCTTCCGCTGCCCGGGGCGGCTGGCCGTCGGGGGTCGGCGTTGCCGGGGGTGCCGAGGTGCCCGCGGGTCTGCCGCCCGCTTCCCGCGGCTGCCGGCCGTCGGCGTTGCCGTGTTCTCGCTCGCCGGCCGGGGCGTCCGGGCCGGGACCCGGGGCGTTGTCGATCTCCACGTACGGGCGGATCCGCAGGGGGTCGAAGTCCTCCGCCGCCGCCGCCTCGGCCGTGCGGGCGTCGCGGAGGGCCTCGGCGGCGCGGTGGGTGCACGCGCAGGAGGGGGTGTTGTCCCGCTGTCTGGGCGCGCCGCACTCCGGGCACGGGTGGCCGTTGGGCTGTGCCACGCGTTCCTCCCTCCCCTCGCGAACTCCAGAGATTATCCAGATCTTCTCCACAGCGCGGCGGGCGAGCCCCCGGAATCACGGCTTCCAAAGGGACTCGGCGGGCCATACCCCCGCACACCGGTCACGATGGAGAAAGTCACAGGACCTCGGGAGGTCTCATGGCCGGGGACACCCACGCCACGAAACCGTCGTCCGCGGGCGCCGCGGCCGGGGAGCAGGTGCCCGGAAACGTGCTGGTCTCCATCGGAGCCCTGCTGCTCGGCATGCTGCTCGCCGCCCTCGACCAGACCATCGTCTCGACAGCGCTGCCGACGATCGTCAGCGATCTCGGCGGTCTGGATCACCTGTCCTGGGTGGTCACGGCGTATCTGCTGGCCGCGACCGCCGCGACCCCGCTGTGGGGCAAACTCGGCGACCAGTACGGGCGCAAGCGGCTGTTCCAGACCGCGATCGTGATCTTCCTTCTCGGGTCCGCGCTGTGCGGGGCGGCGCAGGACATGGCGCAGCTGATCGCCTTCCGGGCCCTGCAGGGGCTCGGCGGCGGCGGGCTGATCGTGCTGTCGATGGCGATCGTCGGCGACCTCGTGCCCCCGCGCGAACGCGGTCGCTACCAGGGCCTGTTCGGGGCCGTCTTCGGCGCGACCAGCGTGCTCGGGCCGCTGCTCGGCGGGCTGTTCACCCAGCACCTGAGCTGGCGCTGGGTGTTCTACGTCAACCTGCCCGTCGGCATCGTCGCGCTCGCCGTGATCGCCGCCGTGCTGCGCATCCCGCGCAAGGACCAGCGGCACGTCATCGACTACCTCGGCACGTTCCTCATCGCCGCCGTCGCCACCTGCCTGGTGCTGGTCGCCTCCCTCGGCGGCACGACCTGGGGATGGGGGTCCGCGCAGATCGTCGGTCTCGCCGTCCTGGGCATCGTCCTCGCCGTCGCCTTCGTGGCCGTCGAGCGGCGGGCCGCCGAACCGGTGCTGCCGCTGCACCTCTTCCGCGTGCGGACCTTCACGCTCTCCGCCGTGATCAGCTTCGTCGTCGGTTTCGCGATGTTCGGCGCGATGACCTACCTGCCGACCTTCCTCCAGGTCGTCCAGGGCATCAGCCCCACCATGTCCGGTGTGCACATGCTCCCGATGGTGCTGGGGCTGCTGCTGGCCTCGACCGCCTCCGGGCAGATCGTCAGCCGCACCGGCCGCTGGAAGGTGTTCCCGATCGCCGGCACCGGGATCACCACGCTCGGACTGCTCCTGCTGCACCAGCTCGACGAGAACAGCTCCACCGCCGAACTGAGCGGCTTCTTCTTCGTCTTCGGGCTCGGACTCGGCCTGGTGATGCAAGTCCTCGTGCTCATCGTGCAGAACGCCGTCCCGTACGCGGACCTGGGCGTGGCCACTGCCGGCGCGACCTTCTTCCGCTCCATCGGCGCCTCGTTCGGCGTCGCCGTCTTCGGCACGGTGTTCGCGGGCCGGCTCGGCGACCAGCTCACGGACGCCTTCCGGGGAGCGCCGCTGCCGCCCGGCGCCTCGGTGGACGCGCTGGAGGCCGACCCGCGCGGCATCGCCGCCCTGCCGCCCGACCTGCGCCCGCCCGCCCTGCACGCCTACGCCACGGCCATCACGGACGTCTTCCTCTACGCCGCCCCCGTCGCCCTCCTGGGCTTCGTCCTGGCCTGGTTCCTCAAGGAGGACCGGCTGCGCGGCTCGGTCACCGCGCCCGACGCCACCCAGACCCTCGCCAGCAACCCCGTCGAACGGTCCTCCTACGACGAGGTGTGCCGGGCCCTGTCGGTGCTCGGCACCCGCGAGGGCCGGCGTGAGGTCTACCGGAACATCACCGCCCGGGCGGGCTACGACCTGCTGCCCGCCGCGAGCTGGCTGCTGCTGCGGATCCGCCGGTACGGCTCGGTGGAGCCGGGCGTGCTGGCCGAACGCGGGCCCGTGCAGCTGACCGTGATCATGGAGGCCGCCCGGCAGGTGGAGGAACGGCGGCTCGCCCTGCGCGAGGGCCTCGACCTCGTCCTGACCGACCAGGGGCGCGAGGTCGCCGAACGGTTGGCCCAGGCGCGTGAGGAGTCGCTCGCCGAGCTGCTCGGCGACTGGTGGGGGCCGGACCGGCCGACCGACCTCCGACGGCTCGTGCGGGAGCTGAACGGCGAGCTGTGCGGGGCGCGGCGCGAACGGCCGGACGCCCCGCGGGCGGTGCAACGGTCGGTCTGACCTCAGGCGAGCCGTTTGGCGAACCAGTGCTCCGCGTACGGGTCGTCGTTGTACGGGGCGGTCTGGCGGTAGCCGAGCCGGGCGTAGAGGGCGCGGGCCTCCACGAGGTCGCCGCGGGTGTCGAGGACCATGCGTACGGCGCCGAGCGCGCGGGCGGCGTCCTCGGCGGCCCGGACCAGCAGCGGCGCCCCACCCTTGCCGCGCATCGGCTCGTGCACGAAGACCCGCGTGAGCTCGGCCGTCGTGGCGTCCAGCAGCCGGACGCCCGCGCTGCCGGCCGGCTCGCCGCCGTGCCGGGCGACCAGCAACTGCCCGCGCGGCGGCGCGAGGTCCGCGCCGGGGTCCTTCGCGATCTCCCGCTCCAGCTCGTCCGGGTCGGTGCGGCGCCCCTCGTGCAGCAGGTACCAGCGGTCGCTGACCTCGGTGTAGTACGCCCGCCAGAGCGCGCCGGCGACGGGGGAGTCGTACGGTTCCGGGATCACGGTCCAGGTCATGACCCGCATTGTCGACAGGTGCCCCTCCTGTCACGCAACCGGATATCCCGGGGCCGCCCGGGCACCCGCGCTCGGCCCCGGGCGCCGTTTGGCGGCGGGCTTTGCGGCAACCCGGACTGGGAACCGGCTCGCGAGGAGGGCCGGTTGGGCCGAGAACCCGGAAGGCATCCATGTCCACTGGCCTGATCATTGCTCTGATCGTGATCGCGGCGGTCGTCGTCATCATCGCGGCCGTCATGACCCTGCGCGCCCGGCGCGGGCCCCGGCGCGGCCCGAGCCTGAAGCGGCGCTTCGGACCCGAGTACGAGCGGGTCCTCGCCCGGCACGACGGTGACACCAGTGCCGCCGAGCGCGAGCTGACCGAGCGTCTGCAGCGCCACGGCGACCTGCGCGAGCGGCCGCTGGAGCCGGCGCAGCGCGAACAGTACGAGGCGCGCTGGACGGCCGCCCAGGAGCGGTTCGTCGACTCGCCGCGGGAGGCGGTCGCCGAGGCGGACCGGCTGATCGCCGAGCTGGCCGGCGCCCGGGGCTTCCCGGACGGCGGGCAGTACGAGGAGCAGCTCGCCGCGCTGTCCGTGCACCACGCCCATCACGTGGACGGCTACCGGCGCGTGCACCGTGCGGCGCACCTGCGCGCCGAGGACGCCCGCGACGGCGGCCAGGGTACGGAAGACATGCGCGAGGCCATGGTGGCGGCCCGCGCGCTGTTCGAGGAACTGGTGCGGCCCGGCCACCCCGACGGTGGCCGGCACGAGGAGGACCGGCACGAGGGACACCACCGTGCCGGGCTGAACGGCGGCCGCAAGGATCCGGGCCGCGGCGGCCACATGCCGTGGGCGATGAACCGGCGTCAGGCGAAGGAGAGCTGAGGCGATGACCGACATGACCCGACCGCCCGGCGACCACACGCCGACCGCGCCCGACGCCCGCGGCGAGAGCGCCCTGGGCACCGGCCGCGGCAGGACCGACGCGGACCGCGCGGCGGCACCCGGCACGGGCACGCCCGGCACCGGGGCGCTCCACGGCGACGAGTACGGCACCGGCACGCCCGGCAGGGAAACGCCCCGCGGCGATTCCCCGGCCACCGGCACGCCCGGCACGGACGCGGCCCACGGTGACGCCCTCGGCACCGGCACGGACGCGGCCCACGGCGAGGCGCACGGCGTCGGCGGCACCGGCACCCCGGCGCACCGGCCCGGCCCCGACGCGCGCGACCGGCTCTTCCCGCACGACCACTCCGACAAGCTCGGCGCGCGCCTGCAGCACGCCGTCGCGGGGTTCGTCGACGGGCCCCGGGCCGCCGTCGAGGAGGCCGACCAGGTGCTGGAGGAGATCGCGGCCCGGTTCACCGAGGCCGTGGCCGAGCGCCGCCGCACCCTGCGCCACTCCTGGCAGTCGGTGGAGGGCGGCGAGGGCAGGTCCGTGTCGTCCGCCGACACCGAACAGCTCCGGCTGGCCCTGAAGGACTACCGGGAGCTGGCGGAGCGGCTGTTGCACGTGTGACCCGGGTGAACAGCCCGGCTAACGATCCGCCCGGCGCTCCCGCCACTGCCGTACGACGTCCTCGACGTCGTACGGCTTCTTTCCCAGCGGGGGGCCGGGCGGCGGCTTGAACATCATCTCGCGGATCCTGTCGTTGATCTCGCCGATGATCTTCCGGACGATCCGCTCGGAGGGCGCCGCGTACGCGGCCTCCAGCGCGTCCTCCGCCTCCTTGCGCAGCGCCAGCGCCGGGGGGAGCACGGAAAGACCCTCGCGGGCCATCTTCCGCTTCACCCACCACAGTTCGTCGTAGGTGTTCTCCACGTCGGGCGGGAGCGGGCGGCCCGCTCCCGGCAGCCGGTCGAACTCCCCGCGCGCCTCGGCCTCACGGATCTGCCGGTCGACCCAGGACCCGAAGTCCACGCCGGGTGGCTTTCGCTCGGTCATGAGGCCATTGTGCCGGACACGGCGCAACTGGGCGTTCTATCATTCGGCGGGCTTGCAGACCCACCGGGACGTCTCAGAGGAGCGCACGTGCTCGAACTCACCATGGCCGCCGTGTCCGCGGCGGAGGAGGGGGCCACGGCCGGCATGCTCATGGCCGACGCGCCCAGCGAGCCGGGTGCCGTGCTGCGGGTGGGCCGCGACAAGTCGGTGTGCCGGCTCGGCACCCCGGACGACTGGCTGTTCGTCTCCCGCGTCCACCTGGAGTTCCTGTGCGGCCCGGACGGCACCTGGCAGGTCACCTGGCTGCGCGGCTCCCAGCCCGACCCGTCCTCGGAAGTCCGCCTGACGGTCGGGGAGTACACCCAGCCCCTCGCCTACGGCGGCACCGTCCCGCTGCCCCGGGGCGGCAGCGGCGAGCTCGTCGTGCAGGACCGCACCGCCCCGCGCAGCGTCAACGTGGGCTTCTACCACGAGGTGTGACGGCCCGGGCTCACACCACGCGGGCCAGCGCGAAACCGTCGTAGCCCTTCATGCCGACCGTCTGGATCGCCGTGCCGCTCAGCCGCGGGTGTCCGGCGATCAGGTCGATCGCGGCGCGGGTGCCCGTCACGTCCGCAGCGGTGCTGTCGGCGTCGACGACCCGGCCGCCCCGCACCACGTTGTCCAGGACGATCAGGCTGCCCGTGCTGGTGAGCTTGACGGCCCACTCCACGTAGTGCGGGTTGTTGACCTTGTCGGCGTCGATGAAGACCAGGTCGAACGGCGGCGGGTTCTCGTCGGCCAGCTGGGGCAGCGACTCCAGGGCCGGGCCGACCCGCACCTCGACCAGCTGGTCCAGCCCGGCGCGGGCGATGTTGCGGACGGCGACCTCGGCGTGCCGGGGGTCGTACTCCAGGGAGACCAGCCGCCCGTCGGCGGGCAGGGCGCGGGCCAGCCAGATCGTGCTGTACCCGCCGAGCGTGCCGATCTCCAGGATGTGGCGGGCGCCCTGGATCTGGGCGAGGAGCTGCAGGAGCTTGCCCTGGTTGCCCGCCACGTTGATGTGCGGAAGCCCGGCGGCGTCGCTGTCGCGCAGGGCGGCCGCCAGGGCTTCGTCGTCGGGGGCGAGCCGTTCGGTGAAGTAGGTGTCGACCTCGTCCCAGACGTGCGACTCGCTCATGCACCCCTGCCTTTCGTGCGTCCGCGCATGGTTAGCGTGTCTAACTACTGGCGCCGACGACGATAGTTGGTGCGGCGGTTGCCTGTCAGTGGCTTCTCACCCGGCGTGTCGACCGGCCACCGCGGGCGCCGAGCCGGGCAGCGGACGTCCCGCCGACTCCGCCATGCGCCACACCGCGAAACCGCCGATCACGGCCGCGGCCATCATGTAGTACGCGGGCATCATCAGGTTCCCGGTCGCGCCGATCAGGGGCACGGTCCCGCGCGGCGGCGCTGTCGTACGGGCCGAAAAGCGACGATAGGCGTATTTGTGCCGCTCACGGGCGGTGCGCCGATCGTTGCGGACTGCACGTAAAGCGTGGTTGCGCTGGTACGTCTGCCCGGTCGTGCGCGGTTCCCACGAGATCTTGGTGTGACCCTTCTCGCGTCCGCGAGAGGTGACCGCGCATCGCGCGGACTATCGTCGTCCGGAAATAGGCGGAAATACGTCAGGTGGACCCGGGGTGGCTCGCGTCTTTCCCCCGGGGGCGCCGCGCGCGCCCTAAGACGGTGTCCTATGTGGTGATCGCTCGTTGGTCCGTTCATGGGGCGGGGTACGTGGAGTTGGATTGTTCCGGACGGCTTGTGGGAGCTCGC